>CAZDDK010000089.1:0-11934 GCA_964504185.1 uncultured Rhodoferax sp.
TGAGCCGGTGAAACTCACACCGACTGTCGAAAATCTCTAATGGACAATCTCGGTTTATCTTAGTTCACCACAATCGATAAACCGCCGCTTGAGCCAAAGGAAGGTTTGGTTTGTGTGATCCGAGGAATGGTCAGCCCAAAGCAGTCCATAGGAATCGTCTGCTTCTGGCCTACAGCAAGTGCTAGCTCGAAAGTTCTTGCCGCCTGTATCCTCTCCATAGAGGTCAGCTTTATGCTCACCAGTAACGCGCGCGCCTTTCGTTGCACGGAACATTCGACGCGCCGTTACGCATTTCACGCCGACTTCACACAGGCTTCACACAAGCCCCCCGCTGGCTTCCAACAACCTTCTCCGCCCAGCGGGATGCTTCCTCCACCGTGCAATCACGCACGCCCATCGGAGGAAACCATGGCCCTGGCCACCACCCAACCCGCCTTGTCTGCAGCACCCACGCGCCTCTCGCGCTGGCTGTGGCTGGCTACCACCACCCTGTCCGCCGCCTGCTTCGTGGCACTGGTCCACACACCCGCCCGCGCGCAGGACCGCGACGCCGCACCCCGCCAGAAGACCGAGAGCCCCTACTTCTTCATCAAAAGCAATGACCCCGCGGTGGACCAGTTGCCGCTCAAGTCCACCCAGGTCGATGTGCGCGTGAGCGGCGTGATTGCCGACGTGACCGTGGTGCAGACCTACAAGAACGAGGGCCAGCGCACGATTGAAGCCAAGTACGTCTTCCCCGGCTCCACCCGCGCGGCGGTGCACGGCATGAACGTGCGCCTGGCCGACCGCCTGATCACCGCAAAGATCCGCGAGAAGCAGCAGGCCCGCATCGAATACGACGCTGCCAAGAAGGAAGGCAAGACCGCCGCCCTGCTGGAGCAGCACCTGCCCAATGTGTTCCAGATGAACGTGGCCAACATTCTGCCGGGCGACGACGTGAAGGTGGAGCTGCGCTACACCGAGCTGCTGGTGCCCACGGAGGGCAACTACCAGTTCGTCTTTCCCACCGTGGTCGGGCCGCGCTACAACAGCCCGCAGAGCGCCCAAGCCAGCGCCACCTGGGTGGCGCAGCCGTTCATCGCCAAGGGCAGCGAGGCCCAGCACGGTACCGGCGCTCCATTTGACATCCGCATCTCCCTCAACAGCCCCGTTGGCGTGAAGGAAGTGCGCTCACCCTCGCACACCATCACCAGCAGCAACCGGGATGGTGCCACCACGGTCGGCCTGCAGTCTGGCAACGGCCCCACCAACAACCGCGACTTCATCCTGGATTACCGCCTGGCCGGCGACACCATCGAAAGCGGCGTGCTGCTCTACAAGGGGCAGGACGAGAATTTCTTCCTGGCCATGGTGGAGCCGCCCAAGGCACCTGCGGCCACCGCCATCACCCCCCGTGATTACATCTTTGTGGTGGACATCTCAGGCTCCATGCACGGCTTTCCGCTGGACACGGCCAAGACCCTGCTGCGCGAGCTGATTGGCGGCCTGCGCCCCAGCGACACCTTCAACGTGCTGCTGTTCTCCGGCAGCAACCGTTTCCTCAATGCGCACTCAGTGCCGGCCACACAAGCCAACATCACCCAGGCCATTCGCACCATTGAACAAATGGGTGGTGGCGGCGGCACGGAACTGATTCCCGCCCTCAGGCGCGTTTATGCCGAACCCAAGGCGGCCGACGTGTCGCGCAGCGTGGTGGTGGTGACCGACGGTTATGTGACCGTGGAGCGCGAGGCCTTTGAGCTGGTGCGCAACAACCTGTCCAAGGCCAATGTGTTTTCCTTCGGCATCGGCTCCAGCGTGAACCGCCACCTGATGGAAGGCCTGGCCCGTGCCGGCATGGGCGAGCCCTTCATCATTACCCAACCCGCCGAGGCGGCGACCGAGGCCGCCCGCTTTCGCAAGATGATTGATTCTCCGGTACTGACCCAAGTGAAGCTGCGTTTTGAGGGGCTGGACGTGTACGACGTGGAACCCCGCAACCTCCCCGACCTATTGGCCCAGCGCCCGGTGATCGTGTTCGGCAAATGGCGCGGCGAGGCCAAGGGCAAGCTGGTGCTGGAAGGCCAGGCTGCCAGCGGCCCGCTGCAATTGGCCATGGACGTGACGCCCACCCGTGGCACCGACACCGCCGCCCTGCGCCACCTGTGGGCGCGCCACCGCATTGCGTCCCTGAGCGACCAGGAGTCGCTGGAGGGGGGAGACGCCTTCAGCAAGGCCATCACCGACCTGGGCCTGCAATACAACCTGCTCACGCAATACACCAGCTTCATCGCCGTGGACCAGGTGGTGCGCAACCTGGCACCGGCTGACAGTGCCAGCATCAACCAGCCCAGCCCCCTGCCCCAGGGCGTGGAGAACACCGCCCTGGGTGCGCAAGTGCCCAGCACACCGGAACCCGCCACCTGGGGTGCCATGCTGGTCACGGTGTCGATGCTGGCCATGTTGGCGCGCCGCCGCCACCGCGCCCAACGCGGCACCTACACCCGCTAAACCATGGCCCTGCATCCCAACCGGTCTGCAACCCGCCTTTTGCAATGGCCGCACTTCGTGCGCTTTGGTGTCCAGATCGACACCGCCCCTGAGTGGTGCTGGCTGGCACTGCTGGCCCTGGCCCTGTGGCCCATCGGGTGGTGGATGGGGCGGCGCATGCTGGACGGTTCGGACGATCCGCTGGGGCTGCTGGCCCTGGCCACCTTGGGGCTGCTGTTCTGGCGGCACCGCAGCCAGCTGCGCGCGGCACCGCGCCTGGGCTTGCAGGCAACCGCGCTGACGGGCGTGGTGCTGACCACCGTGCTGCACCAGCAACTGCCCGACTTGCTGGTGGCCCTGGTCGGCCTGCTGTCGCTTGCTGCGGGCCTGCTGGCCTTTTTGCCGCGCCAAGTAGCCAGCGCACCGGTGCTGGGCTTGTCGGTGCTGTCCCTGCCGCTGCTGGCGTCCCTGCAGTTTTACGCTGGTTTTCCGCTGCGCGTGGTCACCGCCGAGGCCAGCCGCTGGCTGCTGGCACTGGTGCACACGGTGGAGCGCAGCGGCAGTGCCCTGGTGGTGAACGGCCAGCTGATCATCGTGGACGCGCCCTGCTCGGGCGTCCAGATGGCCTGGCTGGGTTACTTCACCGCCTGTGCTGTGGCCCTGGCCTGCGGGCGCAGCAACCGCGCCTTCCTGCTGCGTCTGCCGGTGGTGAGCGTTCTGGTGCTGCTGGGCAATGTGCTGCGCAATACCGTGCTGGTGGCGGCGCAGGCCGCGCACACACCGCTACCGGACTGGGGGCATGAGGCCGTGGGCCTGGTGGCGCTGGGGGCCGTGTGCGCCGGCATTGCCGCCGCCATGGGTGGACGGGCCCTGTTTGAAAGGACATCCGTATGAACCTGCTGGAAAACCGCTTCGTCAACCGCGTGCTGCACAAGACGCTGTGGGCCACCGTACTGCCCCTGTGCGCGCTGTGGGGCGTAGGCCAGGCCATCACCCTAAGCCGGGCACCTGCGACCAACGCGGCGCAGCCTACCGGTGCGCCGGTGGAGCTGCCCGCCCAATGGGACGGTGCGCCCTTGCGCCCCATGGCACTGAGTGCGGTGGAGCAACGCTTTGCCCGCCACTTCCCTGGCACGGTGGCCCGCCTGACGGATGGCCGCCAGGTGCTGGTGCTGCGCCACGTGAACCAGCCCACGCGCATGCTGCATCCCGCCACCGACTGCTACCGAGGCCTGGGCTACCGCATCGTGGATGAGCAGCTGGAAGCCCGGGCCAACCACAACCGCTGGCGCTGCTTTGTGGCCGAGCGGGGCGGCCAGCGCCAGCGCGTGTGCGAGCGCATTGAGGACGCCCTGGGCCAGGGCTTCACCGACGCATCGTCCTGGTACTGGGCCGCCGTCGCCGGCCAATCCAGCGGCCCCTGGCAGGCGATCACCGTGGCCACGCCGCTATGAACACCGCCACGACTGCGCTGCACCGCGCCTTGCGCGCCCTGTACCGTCTGGCCTACGGCGTGGGCGTCGCCAGCGCCGTACTGGTCTGCCTGTTGCTGGTGCTGGCCCTGGTGGCGCGCAGCGCCATCCGCCCCGCGCCCGGCAGCTGGGCCACCACGGTCCACATCGGTCCGGTACCGGTGGAAGTGGGTGTGCCCTCGCTGATCTGGCTGGGCACCACGCCCTGGGTGGCTGAACGCCTGGCGGGCCACACCCTGGCCAGCCCGTGGGGTCCGTTGCGTCTGGGCTGGGATGCAAAAGCCAACACCTTGAGCCTGCACTGCCAGCCCTGCCGCATCCACAGCCCCAGTTGGGGCGGTGAAGCCGTGCGGCTAGCCGCCGTTGACGCCACGGTGCAGCGCACGGGCATGCGCCTGCACGGCACGGTGGCGTCCGGCGCGGTGGTGGCCGATTGGCAGGGCAACCTGACCATGACCAGCCTGCAACTCAACCTGAACCTGCCGCCTACGCCGGTGCAGCACGGCTATGCCCTGTTTGCCGGGGCCATCCCCGAACTGGCGCGCGCCCGCATCGATGGCCGCTTTTCCTTGCGCGCCACACTGAGCTTGCCGTCCCAGGTGCTCACGCTGGAGCCCCGCCTGGAAGGCATGGCCGTGCAGGGTCTGGGAACCGAACAATGGACGCAGGCACGCAGTGCCTGCGGCAGGGGCCTGCCCTCACTCACGCTGGGCCCCAGCAGCCCGTTGGCGCGCGCCGTACTGGCCGCCGAGGACCAGCGCTTCTTCGAACACCCCGGCTACGACCTGGCGGAGGTCAGGCAGGCCCTGCACAGCAACCAGCACGCCGCCCGACCGCGCGGTGCCAGCACGCTGTCGCAACAGGTGGCCAAGCTGCTGGTCACCGGGGGCGAGCGCTCACCGGTGCGCAAACTGCGTGAGCTGCTGTATGCGGTGGAGATGGAGCAGACCCTGGGCAAGGCGCGCATCCTGCGCCTGTATCTGGACAACGCGCCCTGGGGCGCAACCGTGTGCGGTGCGCAGGCGGCAGCCCACACCTATTTTGGCAAACGGGCCGAACGCCTCACGCCGCAGGAGGCGGCGTGGCTGGCCGCCATGCTGCACAACCCGGTCGAGGAAGCGCGCCGCTGGCGCACGACCGGCCAGGTCAACCCGGCGCGCGTGCGCTGGGTGGCCCGTGGCATGGGGGCAAGCCGGGTGCGGCCGTGCCCCCCAGCCCCCCGTCGCTGTGTCGGCAATTGACCACAGCGTGGGCGTTTGGGTTCTGGCATTGAACGAATTGGCGTGGATTTTTCTTGGCTCACGGGATAATTTTCTTTTATCCCGTTCGCAAAGGCCCCATCCATGCATCCGTCCATCTCCCCCCTCACCCGTCTTCGTCCAACCCCCATCGTGCTCGGCATTGCCCTGCTGTGGCCCGTGGCGTTCGCTTCGGCGCAAACGGCTGACCGCGCCAGCACCGCCGCGCAGGCAGGCACCTTGCAATCCGTCACCGTAACGGCAGAGCGCCGGGCGGAGAAGGTCAAGGACGTTCCCAGCACGGTGTTTACGCTCTCGGGCGATCAAATGGACGTGCTCAACACCAGCGGCCAGGACATCCGCATGCTGTCGGGTCGGGTGCCCAGCCTGAACATAGAGTCCTCGTTCGGGCGGGCCTTCCCACGCTTCTACATTCGCGGCTATGGCAACACGGACTTTCGCTCCAACGCATCGCAGCCCGTATCCCTGATCTATGACGACATCGTGCAGGAGAACCCAATCCTCAAGGGCTTCCCCATCTTCGACGTGGGCCGCGTCGAGGTGCTGGCAGGCCCGCAGGGCACCCTGTTTGGCCGCAACACACCGGCAGGCGTGGTGAAGATCGAATCGGTCAAACCCTCCAACAAGTCCACCGATGGCTATTTCAATGCCTCGTACGGCACGTATGGCACGTCTTCACTGGAAGGTGCCTTCAACCTGCCGCTGACAGGCGACTGGAGCGCGCGCGTCTCGGCGCAGGCGCAACACCGCGACAACTGGGTCACCAACGACAAAGGCCCCACCAAGGACCTGGAGGGCTACGATGACCGCGCCGCGCGCATCCAGGCCGCGTACGACGGCGGTGGCCTGTTCAGCGCGCTGATGGGTGTGCACAGCCGCGACCTCAAGGGCAGCGCGCGCCTGTTTCGCGCCAACATCATCAAAAAGGGCAGCAATGACCTGGTGGACGGCTTTGACCCCGCGCGCATCCAGACCGATGGCATCAACTCCCAGACCCTGACCAACACCGGTGCCAGCCTGAAGATGAAGTGGGCGTTGCCGGAAGTCAACCTCTATTCCATCACCGGCTACGAGACCGTCAGCGCGTTCAGCCGTGGCGACATTGATGGCGGCTACGGTGCCGCCTTCCTGCCCACAAAGGGCGGACCGGGCGTGATTCCCTTCCCATCCGAGAGCGCCGCCAGCGTTCGCGACCACAAGCAGCTCACACAGGAGCTGCGCCTGGAGTCCAAGGGCAAGGGGCCTATGACCTGGCAGGGTGGCGTGTACTGGTTCCGCGAGGACCTGGGCTTTGACAGCTACACCTACAGCACGCTGGCCAACAACGCCCAATCCGGCGCGCCCCTGAAATCCGACCAGACCAACGACACCGCCGCCGTTTTTGGTGGGGTGACCTACGCGCTGAACGACACCGTCAAGCTGCGCGGCGGTGTGCGCTTCACCCAGGACAAGAAGACGCTCGCCACCCAGCCCCTTGCGGCGGGCGACCCCAACCCCACCAACACCACCAACGGACTGGGTGCCAGCACCGACAACAGCCAGGTCAGCTGGGACACAGGCCTGACCTACAAGCTGAACAACGACGCCAATCTGTTCGGGCGCATTGCAACCGGTTTCCGCGGTGCCAGCATCCAGCCGGCGGGGCCCTTTGGTCCCTTGAACAAGGCCGAGCCCGAAACCACCATCTCCTATGAAGCGGGCTACAAGGCCGATCTGTGGGACAAGCGGGCACGGACTTCCATCAGCGTGTTCCACTACGACGTGAAGGACCAGCAGCTGACCGCCGTGGGCGGTGCCAGCAACGCCGTGCGCCTGATCAACGCCAAGAACGCCTCGGGCGACGGCGTGGAAGTCAGCTTTGATGCCTACGTCACCCCCAACTTCCTGGTGACGGTGAGCGGCAGCTACAACCACACTGCCATCAACGACGCCGGACTGGCCGTGGCCACCTGCAGCAGCTGCACGGTGCTCAACCCCAAGAATGCCGCCGGACTGGCCCTGATTGACGGCAACCCGCTGCCCAATGCGCCGAAATGGATTGCCAACATCACCGCGCGCTACGGCATCCCGGCGGCCAACGGCGGCGAATACTTCGTCTACACCGACTGGGCCTACCGCAGTGAAACCAACTTTTTCCTGTACAAGTCGGCTGAGTTCACCGGGCCTGCCTTGCTCGAAGGCGGACTGCGTGTGGGCTACAACTGGGGCAACGGCAAGTACGAAGCAGCCCTCTTCGGCCGCAACATCACCAACCAGGTGCGCGTGACCGGGGGTATTGACTTCAACAACCTGACCGGCTTCATCAACGACCCCCGCACCTGGGGCGTGCAGTTCAAGGCCGCGTTCTGAAACCCAAGCGCCTGCCGGCGCTTCAATCCACAAAGAAGTCCGGCAGGAAACGGGTGTTGCCGGGCGTGACGGCGTAGCGGCCCAGGTCGCTGACGCCGTGCGCGGCCAGCACGGTGTCGTCGATGTGGAAATTGCCGGTATCGAACTCGGCATTGGTCAACACGCAATAGGCGGCGTCGGCCATGATCTCGGGCGTGCGGCACAGCGCCAAATCCACGCCCGGAATCATCTGCATGGCGGCAGTGGCAATGGCCGTGCGCGGCCACAGGCTGTTGACGGCAATGCCGAATTTCTTGAACTCACCGGCATGGCCCAGGGTGCATAGGCTCATGCCGTACTTGGCCATGCTGTAGGCGGTGTGCGGCGCAAACCAGTGCGTTTGCATCGACAGCGGTGGCGACAGCGTCAGCACCTGCGGGCTGCGCCCGGCGGCGGCCGACTTTTTGAGCTCGGGCAGGCAGGCGGCCGTGCACAGGTAGGTGCCGCGCGCGTTGATGCCGTTCATCAGGTCGAAGCGCTTCATCGGTGTGGCTTCGGTGTTGGTCAGGCTGATGGCGCTGGCGTTGTTGACCAGGATATCGATGCCGCCAAAGGCCTGCACCGCCTGCTCCACAGCCGCGAACACCGCGTCGTCGTCGCGAATGTCCACCGCCAGCGGCAGCGCCCGTCCCCCTGCGGCTTCTATTGCCTGCGCGGCGCTGTAGATGGTGCCCGGCAGCTTGGGGTTGGGCTCGGCGGTTTTGGCCAGGATCACGATGTTGGCACCGTCCCGCGCAGCCCGTGTGGCAATGGCCAGGCCGATGCCGCGCGAGGCCCCGGTAATGAACAGAGTCTTGCCCCGCAGGGTGTGGCCAGTAGGCTCCAAGGGGTGCATTGTGTCTCCTTCTATTGCATTATGCTATGTTTTTTGTAGCTGAAAAGCCTTATTTAACGCGGGCTACAGCCATATTTAGACACTAAACTTTGCTGAAGTCGGGCTTGCGTTTTTCCAGAAACGCGGTAAACGCTTCCCGGGCTGCGGGTTCTTGCAGCAGGCGTGCGAAGCTGCCCCCCTCCTCGGCCATCTGCGCCTGGACCTGGGCCGCCTGGCCCTTCTTCATCAGGCGCTTGGTCTCCACCAGGGCACCCAGCGGCTTGGCCGCGAGCTTGCGGGCCTGAGACTGGGCCATGGCGTTGGCCTGCGACGGCGGCACCACGCGGTTGACCAGCCCCACTTCCAGCGCAGCCTCGGCCATGAAGGGCTCGCCCAGCAGCAGGGCCTCGGCAGCGCGGTGATAACCCAGCATCTGCGGCACCAGCAGGCTGGACGCCGCCTCGGGACACAGGCCCAGGTTGACGAAGGGCATGGAGAACGCCGCGTTGTCCCCCGCATAGACCAGGTCGCAGTGAAACAGCAGCGTGGTGCCCACCCCCACGGCGGGACCGCAAACGGCGGCAATCAGGGGTTTGGGATGTTGGGCGATGGCCCGCAGGAACACAAAGGCGGGCGACTCGCCCGATTGCGGCGTGCGCTGCAGAAAGTCCTCAATGTCGTTGCCTGCGCAGAACACCGTGAGATCCCCTTGCAACACGGTCACGCGGATGTCGGCATTCTCTGCTGCATGGTCGAGCGCATGGGCCAGGGTGGCGTACATGGCCGGGGTCAACGAGTTCTTCTTGGCAACCCGGTTGATGGTCAGGGTTTGGACCCCGGCCTCGATGTGAATCAGGATGTCGGACATTGTGTCTCCTTGGGGCATCTTGCGCCTCTTTGCCTATGACTTGTAATACACCACCTGGTGCGTGGTGGCCAACAGCCGCCCCGCCGAATTCCACAACAACCCGGTCTGGTCGAAGTAGCCATTGCGAAACGCCTTGGCGCGGGCCTGGCCCAACAGGTAGCCCTCTCCGGTGGTGTGCAGATCCGCCGCACCGGCATGGAAATACACACTGAGGCTGATGGTACCAATGGGCACCAAGGTGGCGCGGCGCACAAACACGCGCGGAAAAAACACGTCGGCCAGGGCCGCCAGCGCCGCGAAGTCCAGCGCGCGCGGCGGCTGGTCCCGCACCCACAGCCGCGACAGGCTGCTCTCCCCGCTGCCATCCCACACCTTGGGGATGGCACCGATGAACGGCCGAATCTCATAGCGCTTGATCCACTCCATGGGCACAGGCCCGAGGCCCGGCGAGACGTCTTGTGGCGCGGGCGCATCCGGCATGGCCTCGTCGTCCACGCTCCAGGTATCGCGGCGCACGGCGGTGATGGCAGTGCCGGTCATGCAGACCTCGCCGTGCTGGCGCATGGCCAGGGTCCAGTGTTGGGTGGAGCGGTTGGTGCGCACCGCAATGGCCTCAATCTGGAACGGTCCCGCCTGCAGGGCCACCGCAAAGTTGACGGTCAATGCCACCGGCTCGCCCAGCCGCTGTGGATGCAGCCACACCGCCTGCAGCAGCTGCGCGGCGCTGATGCCGCCAAAGGGGCCGACCATGTTGGCATAGGCGGGGCTGGTGTGGCCCAGCCAGCTGCCGTCGGCCTGCTGCTGCAGGGCCACTGCCTGGTCAAAGGGGTGTGGAAAGGGTTCGTTCATCCGGCGTGCGTCGATGGTGGTGCCGCGAGACGGCTGAGATAGTGGTGCAGGCGCGGCCACAACTGGGGAGCCTGCTCCGGTCGGAACGCACCGAAGTGCCCGATGCGCCGCGCCTGCACCTGCTCCGGTGCGATCGTCACCAACTCGCGCGGTGCATTGCGGTAAAGGCCAAGCAGCACCTCCATGCCCTTGGCGCTGAGCAGTTCGTCGTCTGGAAACGCCACCGACACTACCGGAAAGCGCACCTGGGCATAGGTCTGGCGCACCGGCTCGCCCTCGGCACCGGCGCTGTATTGGGGATGCATGCACCAGCGCCGCCATTGGCGTACCACACCGGCGGGCAGGTCCCCCACCGCGCCCAGGCGCTTGCCTGGAAAGTAGCCATACAGACGGGTGAACACGGGCACCAGGAAGAACCAAAAAAAGGGCACCCTGCGCCGCAGGGCGGGCGCGTTGTCGCGCCAGTAGCCACTGCCTGCTGCCACCCCCAACAGACCGTGCACCTTGTGCCCGTTGCGCAGCATGCCGGGCAATTGCCCGCCCAGGCTGTGCCCCAGCAGGAGCAGCGGGCCGGACCCCGGCAACGCCGCCACGTGGTCGATCACGGCTTCGTAATCGCGTGCCCAGTCGAACAAATTGGCCTGCAGACGACGCAGGCTGTGGCGGTGCTCAGGCGCGCGGGAATGGCCACAGCCCCGGTAATCAAAGCTACAAACCTGCCAGCCCTGCTGCGCCAACCACTGGGCGAAGGGGGCGTAAAAGTCCTGCGGTACGCCCATGGCCGCCGCCAGCACCACCTTGCCCGGCCCGTCAGCGCCCATGCCACCCGAGGGCGTGTAATGGTGCACCACCAGCGGCGTACCGTCGCTGGCATGCACCGTCCTGATTGTGGGTGCGCGCCCCATGGTGGCGTGCTAGCAGCGTTCAAAAATGCCGGCTGCGCCCTGCCCTGTTCCCACGCACATGGTCACCATGCCGTACTTGAGATTGTGGCGGCGCAGGGCATGGATCACGGTCGCGGCCCGGATCGCACCGGTGGCACCCAGCGGGTGGCCCAGGGCGATGGCACCGCCCATGGGGTTGACCTTGGCCGGGTCCAGCCCCAGCGTGTTGACCACGGCCAGCGACTGCGCGGCAAAGGCTTCGTTGAGTTCGTACCAACCGATGTCCTGGCTGTTGATGCCCGCGTAACGCAGTGCGGCGGGAATGGCTTCGATCGGGCCGATGCCCATGATTTCGGGCGGCACGCCACGGGCGGCGTAGGACACGAAGCGCGCCAGCGGGGTCAGGCCAAACTGCTTGACCGCCTTTTCGCTGGCCAGGATCAGCGCACCGGCACCGTCGCTGGTCTGCGAGCTGTTGCCTGCCGTGACGCTGCCACGGGCCGCGAACACAGGCTTCAATTTGGCCAGGCCTTCGAGCGAGGTGTCGGGGCGCGGGCCTTCGTCCAGGCTCACGGTGCGGGTGCGGGTGCGGACCTCGCCAGTAGCCAGGTCGGGGGTGCGCTCGATCACGTCGATGGGGGTGATCTCGTCGCTGAACTCGCCGGCCTGCTGGGCCTTGATGGCGCGCATGTGCGACTCCAGGGCAAAAGCGTCCTGCATCTCGCGCGTCACCTTCCACTGCTGGGCCACCTTCTCTGCCGTCAGGCCCATGCCGTAGGCAATGCCGACGTTCTCGTCGCGCTCGAAGATGGCGGGGTTGAACGACGTCTTGTTGCCACCCATGGGCCCCATGCTCATGGACTCGGCTCCGCCAGCAATCATCACGTCGGCCTCGCCCACCCGCATGCGGTCGGCGGCCATCTGGATGGCG
>CAZDDK010000090.1:0-11892 GCA_964504185.1 uncultured Rhodoferax sp.
GATGTCTATCACGGGGACCTGCCGGCAAAAGGGGGGAGGGGTGGCGGAAGCTGTGAGATTCGAACTCACGGATGTCGCAAAACATCGCCGGTTTTCAAGACCGGTGCCTTAAACCGCTCGGCCAAGCTTCCTGTGGCCCGGATTGTAAGGGGTTTCGGACGGGGATCGGTGCTGCAAACGCCCTATGTTCAGTTCAGTGCGCGCACGTACACCGCGTCAAAGGCGTTGCGCTGGATGTCCTGCAGGGTTGGCGAGTGCCCTGCCCATAAGACCAGGACCTGTCCGGGCAGATCCAGTGTGTGCTCCAACTTGCGGCACAGCGTGTAGCGGTCGCCATCGTCCATGTCCGGCAGCTCCAGAAACAACAGATAGCAGCGCCGATAGGCAAATTCATTGAGTGTCTTGCGCACCAACCAGGCCCGTACCACGGGCTTGCAGCGGGCCATGGCCGAATGGAACTCGCCTTTTTCGAAGTCGTTCAGGTCGTGGCGGGTGATGGCCTGGAAAAACGGGGTTGCGCTCAATTCCTCCCAGGCCCTGGCTTCGGCCTCGTCCGCCAGTCTGAGGCGTTCACGCCAGCGCCTGAGCGCCTTGTCATCGCCATCGCCGCGTGCCACGGCCTTTTCCAGGGTCTGTACCGCAGTCCGACAGGCCCACCAGCGGTGCGGTGCACTGAGTTCGGCCAACTGGTCGAGGCAGTCCAGTTGCGCCGCTTCGTCGTGGTCAGACAGGCACTGGGCCAGGCCACGCAGGGCCCCGGCGTGACCGGGGGTCAACTGCAGGGCGCGTTCATAGGTGGCGCGCACGTCTGCCTGGGGGTCCAGGCGGCGCTGCAGGTCCCCCAACTGGGTCATCTCGTCGGCGTTATTGCGCCGCATGCTGGCGCAAAGCGTGTCAATGCCCACCTGCACCCGTCTCAAGTAGGCGTGGTGCAGCTTCCAGTCACTGGCGTTGTCCCGGCACCACTCCTTGTCAAAGTGGGCCAGCCACTGGCCGCCGGCAGTGCCCAGCAACTCCAGTGCGGGGCGTGTGGACCAGGGGGGCACTTGCTGGTGCACCCGCAACGCCTCCAGCCGGTCGCGCAGGACCGGGTGGGTGTCCTCCTCATCACTCAATTGCGCCAGTGCTTCGCGCAGGGCCTCGCGGGCAAATGGCTCGGGCAACGGCTGGGCCAGCAGCGTGCGCATGGCACCAAAGGGTCCTATCGGTTGGGGGCTGCGGCCAGCGGCACTCCAGTGCAAGGGCCAGAAGTGGCTTGCCAGCCAGTGGCCCTTGATGGCGATTTCGGTCAGCGCTGCGCCGGCCACATCACGCGTCACCAGCTTGCCTGCGATCCGATCCGCCTCAAATTCATCCTGCCGCGCCAGCGCAAAGGATTTGGCCAGAAAGCGCGGGAAGTACCAGCGCAAGAATGCCTGCGTGGCCGCCGCCAGGATGCCGGTGTCGTTGCGCATGCCGTATTCCAGCTTCATCCAGCTCTGCCGGGTCCGGTAAATCCAGGCGGCAAACTGACCATGGCCACCCCGAAGGTGGCCATATTCGTGGGCCATCACGCCCAGGAAGCGCTGCCGGTCAATGGCCAGCAGCAGCGGCAGGCCGATGGTCAGGTAGTTGGTCGCGCCGCCAAAAAGCCCCCAGCGGGGAATCTGGCTGATGCTGGCATTGAAGCTTCCGTCCAGCAAGACGTGGTGAATCGGCGGCCCCTTGATCTTTTGTCGAATGCGCTCCAGGGCTTCGAACAATTCCGGTGCGTCGGAGTGCGCCAGTGCAGTGCCGGTGGGGGCATCCAGTCGGCACCATAGCGCGCGCACACTGGTCCAAAGCAGTCCCACGGCCGAAAGGAGCAGCACAATCTGGAATCCCTTGACCGGCCCCTGCGCCATGGCGCGCACCGCCCAGGTGAACAGCCCCAGCGACGCCACGAAGCAGCCCAGCACCCACAGATAGCCCAGGGCCGCAAAGCCCGCCACACTGCGCCGGTAGGCTTGGCTGTCGTCCGCGCTGGCCTGCTCGCTCACGCGCACCAAATGAATGAAGTCTGCCCGTTCCACGGTTGCCTCTTGAAAAACTGGCCGCTATCTTAGCCGTGCGGTGCCCGGCTCGGCGATAGACTGGCACCCGCTCGACCCCCTTGGACCATTCCGCAGGAGCCCTTGACCATGGACAACTACACCAGCACCGTTCACTGGCAGCGCGACGGCGCAGCGTTTCTGGACCGACGCTACAGCCGCCGCCATGTGTGGCGCTTTGACGGGGGGGCAGTGGTGGATGCGTCGGCCTCCCCGCACGTTGTCCCCGTGCCGTACTCCGATCCGGCTGGCATCGATCCCGAGGAGGCTTTTGTGGCCTCTGTGTCCAGCTGCCACATGTTGTGGTTTCTGGATCTGGCAGCCCGCGCTGGCTGGGTGGTGGATACCTATCGAGACGAAGCGCTGGGGCTCATGGACCACAACGACGAGGGGCAACTGGCCATTACCCGGGTCACATTGCGCCCGTCGGTGCAATTTGACCCCCAGCGCGCGCCCACCCGCGAGCAGGTGCAGGGCCTGCACCAGCGCGCCCACCAATCCTGCTTCATCGCCCACTCCGTCAAAAGCGAAGTGCTGTGCCAGCCCGTTTTCGAACCGGATGGACCGGCACCCTGAGTCCCGCGCGACGGTGCCACGGTATCGACTGCGGGACAACGCAGCGGTCGATATAAAGCAAAGATGCACCGGCTAGAATGGTTTGATAACCAGAAAATAGCGGTCACGAGGAGACCTATGTCCTGTTCACCGGCAGAGCTCAAGAAAAAGAGCGACGAATTTCTGTCCAAATGGCAAGCCTGCAAAGCGCATCCTGGCATTGATGGGTTCGTGGAATTTGCCGTGGCCGTTTCCAGCTTTACCGAATTTCTGGATGCCAAGGGGCTGCCCGGCCTGCACCAGGTTGCGCGCGCTGTGGAGCAGCAGGTGCTGTCGCAGTTTGACCGCTGGAACTCCGACCCCATGCCGGATGCCCCCATGGAGGACCTGGAGGGGCAGATTGCCGATTTCAATGTGCGCATCACGGCCTTTCTGGAGGAAAACACCGATTCCAACCCCGAGCGACGGCTGCACCAGGACAACGACGTCATTACCGATTTGCTTCCAGTGAAGAAAATCTGGTTGGTGACGTCGGAACCCGATGTGTGGAAGGAAGTGGTGACCCATGCCGGCTACTTCAACATCCGGGTGGAGGTCTGCGGTTCGCATTACGACCAGAAGTCCACGCAGGACCCGGCCATCGTATTGGTGGACGCCAAGGGGCTGGAATCCACCGCCTTCATTGTGCGGGTGCAGGCGCTGCGCGGGCGGTTCTCCGCCAGCAGCATCATCGGCTTGCACTTGCCCCCCGAATTTGAAGGCCTCAAGCTGGCGCTGCGCGTGGGGTGCGATTTCTGTTTCCCGGTAGGAACGCCGCAGGCCGTCATCATGGCCCGCATCGTGAAGCTGTGTGGCAGCGAAGAAGAGGCCCCTTACCGGGTGCTGGTCGTGGAGGACTCCAAGACCGCCAGCATGCTCATTCAGCGCACGCTCAGGGAATCGGGTGTGGAGTCCCTGGCCATCTCCAAGCCCCAGGAGGTGCTGACCGCGCTGGCCAAATTCCAGCCGGACCTGGTGCTGATGGACATGTACATGCCCGGCTGCACCGGTGTGGAAGTGACCCGCGTGATTCGCCAGCACGAAGAATTCTTGTCAACCCCGGTGGTGTACTTGTCGGCGGACACCAGCATCGCCCTGCAGGTGGACGCACTGCGTTTGGGGGGCGACCACTTTCTCACCAAACCCTTTAATCCGGTCATCCTCAATGCGGTGGTGCGCAGCAAGATCGAGCGCTATCGCATTCTGCGCCGCTCCATGTTCCTGGACAGCCTGACCGGATTGCTGAACCACACCACCTCCAAGCAGCGGGTGGATGCCGCCGTGGCGGTTGCGGTGGCCGAGGACACACCGCTGTGCGTGGCCATGATCGACATTGACCATTTCAAGAAGGTCAACGACACCTACGGCCACCCGATGGGCGACCAGGTGATTCGCAGCATGGCCTGGCTGCTCAAGCAGCGCCTGCGCAAAACCGATGCGGTGGGCCGCTATGGGGGGGAAGAGTTTTTGGTGATCCTGCCGCAGGCGGATGCGCAGCGCGCCGGCCATTTGCTGGACCGCATCCGCATCGATTTCTCGCAGTTCCGCCACCCGGTGAACAACAGCTCGTTTGCCTGCACTTTTTCCTGCGGCATCGTGCAATTGCAGCCGGGTATGGCCGCGCAGGCCGTGATCAAGCGGGCCGACGAAGCCCTGTACCGTGCCAAGCACGGTGGCCGCAACCAGATCGTGGTGGGATGACCGGGCGCTTGGGGGGTTACAGCGCGTGGGTGACGAGTTTGAAGTCGGCGTCTTCCGCGTAGGTTTTTATCGAAAAACCCAGGCTGCGCATGAGCTTGAGCATGCCGGGGTTGTTGGCCAGCACCAGGCCATCGATTTCGGCCAGGCCCTTTTCGCGGGCCACGTCCATGATGGCCAGCATCAACCGGGAGCCCAGCCCTTTGCCGCTAAAGTCGTCGGCCACCACCAGGGCGAACTCGCAGCTGGATTGGTCGGGGTTGGTGATGTAGCGGGACACGCCCACGATGCGCTCCGTCTCGGAAATTTCGCCATCGGCACCGGCCGTGCGTTCCTTGTACACCGCCACCAGTGCCATCTCACGGTCGTAATCGATGAGGGTAAAGCGTGCCAGCATGGTGGGCGGCAGCTCGGTGAGGGATGACACAAAACGGAAATAGCGGCTCTCGGGCGAGAGGCTGTGCACCAGGTCCTGCAGCATCTGGGCATCATCCGGGCGGATGGGCCGCACCGAGTATTCGCCTCCACCGGGCAACGGCCACACCTGCTCAAAGCGCGCCGGATACGGCAGGATGGCCAGGTGCCCATAGCTGTTGCTGGCACCACTGGAAGCCTGTGTCGCATGGTCGATCACGATGCGTGCGTCCACCGCCACCGCGCCGTGTTCGTCAACAATGAAGGGGTTGATGTCCATCTCGCGCAACTGGGGCAGTTCGCACACCATTTCCGAGACCCGCAGCAGCACCTGCTCCAGGGCGTCCATGTTCACGGGCGCATGGCCGCGCCACTCGCCCAGGGTTTCGGCCACGCGCGAGCGCTCGATCAGGCGGCGGGCAAGGAACTGATTCAGGGGCGGCAACTCCATGGCACGGTCGTTGATCAGCTCGATCATGGTGCCGCCCGCGCCAAAGGCAATCACCGGGCCGAATGGATCGTCGGTGACCAGACCAATATAAATCTCTCGCCCGCGCTTGGCACCGGCCATGTTCTGGACGGTGACACCGTTGATGCGCGCCTGCGGTTGCAGCCGGGCGACTGTTTGCACCATGTCGTTGTAGGCATCGCGTACACCGGTGGCGTTGGCGATGTTGAGTGCCACGCCCTGCACGTCGGACTTGTGGCTGATGTCGGGGGAGTCGATCTTGAGCGCGACGGGAAAGCCCAACTGGGTGGCGATCATCATCGCCTCGTTGGCGCTGCGCGCCAGCATGGTGGTGGTGACCGGGATATGGAAGGCCGACAGCAGGGTCTTGGACTCCATTTCGGTCAGCACCTTGCGCCGCTCGGCCAGCACGCTTTCGATGACCAGGCGGGCCCCTTCGATATCGGGCTTGTTCAATGCCGAAAGGGGCGGCGGTGTCTGCTGCAGCAGCAGCTGATTTTGGTAGAAGGAAGCCAGGTTGCCGAACGCGCCCACGGCCGCCTCCGGGGTGCGAAAGCTGGGGATGGCGGCCTCTTTCAGAATGCCGCGCGCGTCGCCCACCGAGGCGTCCCCCATCCAGCATGACAGCAGGGGCTTGCCCACATTGCGCTTGACATCGGCCAACGCGCTGGCCACGGCGGCCGCGTCGCCCCCGGCCTTGGGGGAGTAAATGACCAGAATGCCGTCAATCTGGCGGTCCTTTTCCGCCGTGGCTATGGCCAGCTTGAAGTGCTCTGGACCGGCGTCTTCGGACAGATCAATCAGATCGGTCAGGGACGCCAGTGCCGGCAACTGGGGTTTGAGGGCGGCCACGGACTCGCCGCAGAGCTTGCCCAGATGCAGCGCAATCTCATTGACCCAGTCCGCCGCCAGCACGCCGGGGCCGCCTCCATTGGTAACGATGGCCAGGCGCTTGCCCACGGGCCGGTAGCGCGAGGCCAGGCACTTGGCGGCCGAGAACAGCGCCACGAAGGAGCGCACCCGCACCGCACCGGCGCGGCGCAGCGCGGCGTCAAATACGTCGTCGCTGCCCACAATCGCCCCACTGTGGGTTTGGGCCGCCTCGTTGCCGGCGGCCTTGCGGCCCGCCTTGAGTACCACCACCGGTTTGGCATTGGCGGCCGAGCGCAAGGCGCTCATGAAGCGGCGGGCGTTGGAAATGCCCTCCATGTACACCACGATGCTGTGGGTCTGCGCGTCGTTGGCCAAAAAGTCCAGGGCCTGCGCAATGTCCACCGAAGTGTGCGGTCCCAGCGAGACCACCGAAGAAAAGCCCACCCCGTTGCTGCGGGCCCAATCCAGCATGGACGAAGTCAGCGCGCCGGACTGCGAGACCAGCGCCAGTGAGCCGGGGTTGGCCAGCGGGCCGGCCGCGCTGGCGTTCAGTTGCAACTGGGGGCGCTGAAATCCCAGCGAGTTGGGTCCCAACAGGTGAATGCCTTCGCGGCGTGCGATTTTCTTCAACTCGATGGATTGCTCGGCCGTGATGCCGCTGGAAATCACCAGTGCGGAGCGACACGCCATGCGCCCCGACAGTTCCAGTGCCGCCGCCACATCCCCCGGTGGCAGGGCGATGATGGCCAGATCGGCCCGGGCCTGCGCCAGGTCTGCCAGCGTACCCGTGGTGTGAATGTCCAGAAAATGCAGGGTGCCCAGAAAACGCTGGGCGCGCAAGGCTTCCAGCAGGGCCTGGGCTTGGGGCGTCTGGCGGGACGGGTCTTCGACGCTGCCGATAAACACGGCCACCGACTCGGGGGTGAACAGGGGGGTCAGGTAATGTTTGTCCATAGCGGGCTTTCAATCTGCGCCAATCAGCACCTTGACGTGGGCTGCCACGCTGCGCGCCAGCGGACTGAGCACGTAGCCGCCTTCCAGGCAGGAAATCACCCGCCCCTTGCAGTGACGCTGGGCCACGGCCATGAGCTGCTGGGTGACCCAGGCGTAGTCCGCCTCGACCAGGCCCAGATTGCCCATGTCGTCTTCGCGGTGGCCGTCAAAGCCGGCGGAAATATAGATCAGTTCGGGGGCAAAGGCCTCCAGGGCTGGCATCCAACGGTGGGTGACGGCGGCCCGCAACGCGTCGCCGCCGGAGCGCGAAGGCAGGCCCACGTTGACCATGTTCGGCCCGGTCGCGTTGTCGCCGGAGAACGGATAGATGCCCTGCTCAAAGATGGAGCACATCAGTACCCGCTCGTCGCCCCGAAAGATGTCTTCGCTGCCGTTGCCGTGGTGCACGTCAAAGTCGATCAGCGCCACGCGCTGGATGCCATGTGCGGTCAGCGCATGGCGAATGCCCACGGCCACGTTGTTGAAAAAACAAAACCCCATGGCGGCGGCGCGCTCGGCGTGGTGGCCGGGCGGGCGCACGCAGCAAAACGCCGACGGTGCTTCGCCACCCACCACCAGGTCAGTGGCCTGCACCACGGCACCGGCGGCGCGCAGCGCGGCCTGCACGGTGTGGGGATTCATCTCGGTATCCGGGTCCACGCGGTGGTAGCCCTCGGCCGGGGAGGCCGCCATCAGTTCGCTCACATACAGCGACGAGTGGGCATGTGCCAGCTGTGCCGTCGTGGCCAGTGGCGCGTAGTAGGGGTGCATGTAGTCCAGCAGCCCCTTGGTGAGCAACATGTCGTTGATGGCGCTCAGCCTTTCGGGGCACTCCGGGTGGTGGGCCCCCATCTCGTGGCGGGCGCAATCGGCATGGGTGATGTAGGCGGGCAGCAATTGGGTCTCCATGGCTTGACGGGCACAGTGTGCCCCGATCCCGGTTGAAGTTTAGAGGACTGCAGTCCAATAACCTTGATGCAAAGCAAGG
Source organism: uncultured Rhodoferax sp. (assembly GCA_964504185.1). Taxonomy (GTDB): domain Bacteria; phylum Pseudomonadota; class Gammaproteobacteria; order Burkholderiales; family Burkholderiaceae_C; genus Allorhodoferax. Next base: position 8,099 of record CAZDDK010000090.1, read on the forward strand.
TGGGGATTGGGTTCGGTGCGCAATATCAAATATCCGTTGACAGATTCCCCCCCCCAGCAATATTTGCGCCATGCGCCAATAAGGTGCATGGCTCAACCAATCGGTACTTTTCAGGGGGGTTCCATGGGTTTCGCAAACATGCGCATTGCTGCGCGGCTGGCATTGGGTTTTGGATTGATGGCTTTGCTGATCGTGTTGATCGGGGCCACGGCCTTGTTCAAGGCGTCGGCCATTGATACCGAGTTTCGTTCCGTCACCGACGAGCGCATGCCCCGGGTGGAGGTGCTCAACGATGTCAAGGGCCATGTCTACCAGATTGGCATGTCCTTGCGCAACATGGCCATCATGACCAGCCCGCCCGACGTCAAAGCGCAGGCGGATCAGGTGCTGGGGCTGCGCAAGTCGATTGGCGAAAAGCTCGACCGTTTGCGCGGTGAAATCAAGACGGAGAAAGGCCGCGCGTTGCTGGACAAGATATACGCCCAGCGCGCAAAGTACGTGGAAGGGCAGAACCAGTTCATTCAGATGGTCAATGACGGCAAGGCGGACGAAGCCAAGGCCTATCTCTTGACCCAGGTGCGACCAGTCCAGATTCAGTATTTTTCTGCGGTGGATGATCTACTGGTTTTCCAGGGTGAGCTGTTGAAGCAGTCCAGCAACACCGCCAATGCAGCCGTGCAATCCATTCAAACCACCGTGTGGGGCGTCGGTATTGCGGCGCTGGTTTTTGCTGCGGTCATGGCGCTGTACATCATTCGCTCGATCACCGAGCCGATCAACCAGGCGGTGGAGGTATCGCGCGCCGTGGCCCAGGGTGATTTGAGCGTACGTATTGAAGCCCAGGGCAACAGTGAAACCGCCCAGTTGTTGCAGGCCTTGCACAGCATGGTGGAGAGCTTGGCGCGGGTGGTTGGTTCGGTGCGATCGGGGGCGGAAGGGGTGGCAACGGCCAGTTCCCAAATTGCGCAGGGCAACAACGACCTGAGTGCCCGCACCGAGCAGCAAGCCAGCGCGCTGGAAGAAACCGCTGCGTCCATGGAAGAGCTCAATTCCACCGTGCAGCAAAACGCCGACAACGCCCGCCAGGCCAATCAACTGGCCGTGGCGGCCAGTGGTGTGGCCGTGCGCGGCGGCGAAGCAGTGGCCCAGGTGGTGGAAACCATGAAAGGCATCAACGAGTCCAGCCGCCAGATCAGCGACATCATCCAGGTGATTGACGGCATTGCCTTCCAGACCAATATCCTGGCCCTGAACGCTGCGGTAGAAGCCGCCCGCGCTGGCGAGCAGGGGCGTGGGTTTGCAGTCGTGGCGACGGAAGTGCGTGCCCTGGCCGGGCGCAGCGCCGAAGCGGCCAAGGAAATCAAGACCCTGATCAACGCCAGCGTCGAACGGGTGGAGCAAGGCACGCTGCAAGTGGACGAAGCGGGCACCACCATTGCCGAGGCGGTCGGCTCCATCAAGCGGGTCACCGACCTGATGGGCGAAATCAGCGCCGCCAGCAAGGAGCAGAGCGAGGGTGTGAGTCAGGTGGGCGAAGCCGTCATGCAAATGGATCAGGTCACCCAGCAAAACGCTGCCCTGGTGGAAGAAATGGCCGCTGCGGCCAGCAGCCTGCGCAGCCAGGCGCAAGATCTGGTGCAAACCGTCTCTGTGTTCAAACTGGCCGGTGGAGGCCATCGCCCCAGTGCGGCACCGCTGGCAGCCCCAAGTGCACCGCGCCCAGCGGTGCCCGTGGCGGCCCCCCGCGCCGCCGCCGCGCCCAAACTGGCCAAGCCCAAGCCAGCCCCAACACAGCCCACCGCGCGGTTGGCCCATGCCGCTTCACCCAAAGACGATGGCGACGGCGACTGGACTACGTTCTAATCGCGGGCTATGCGCTCCCCCGCCATCCAGTCATCACGCAGCATCCGCACCTATCTCTTGGTGGTCGCAGTGGTGCTGGCCTTGCCGTTGGTTGCCGTTACCGTGCACAACGTGGTGCAGGACCTGCAAACGGCCCAGGCCCAGGCGCAAGCCCGGCTGCGCGGCCTCTCACGCACCATGGCCGACCATACCGCCCAACGCATTGAAGCGGCGCGCCAGGTGCTGGAGCGGCTGGCGCGCCGGCCGCTGGTGCAAAAGCTCGACGCCAGCCAGTGCGACCCGGTGCTGCAGGATTTGCATGGGCTGTTGCCGGGCTTCTCCAATGTGGTGGTGACCGACCTGGCGGGGCAGGTGGTGTGTTCGGTTGTAGCGCAGCCAGGCGGAAGCCGGGTGGATGTAGGCCCGACACCCTGGTTTTCCAAGTTCGCCCGGGCAAAGGCTTTTAGCGTGGGCCAGCCGCATCGCGGCCCCATTACCGGAAAGATGGTTTCGGTGTTGAGCTACCCGGTGCTGGATGTTCGTGGCCAAATGGCCGGTGGGGTGCACCTGCCGTTGGACTTGCATGCCTTTGATGCCGGAATCTACGCCCAAGACCTGTCCAACCAGAGTCGCTTTGGCCTGTTCGATGGTGACGGCTACATGATTTGGCGCAACAGTGATCCAGAAAGTGTCATCGGCAAACGCCCGAATGCAGAAGCTGCCCGGCGCATTGTGGCGGTGCGCGACGGGGAGTTTGCGGCGCAGGCGGTCGATGGTGTGGTGCGTTTCTTTGCCGTATCGCCAGTCCGGGGTACGGATTGGGTGGCGTTTGTAGGCGTGCCTATGCAAGAGGTGCAGGCTGCCGCCAGGCAGCAGGCTTGGGTTGCGGGTGGGATCAGTCTGGCGGCCTTGCTGGTGCTGGCCTGGTTGATTGCACGGCTTGCAGCGCGCGTGCAAGAACCGGTGCAAGCACTGGCGCGGGTGGTGCATGGCATTGGCCAAGGCCAGCACGATTTGCGCGCCACCCCGCAAGGCCCCGCCGAACTGGTTGAGGTGGCCATGGGCTTTAACCGGCTCATGGACGAGCGCCTGGGCATCGAAGCCAACCTGGAGGCACAACGCAGCGATTTGCAGCGCGCGCACGACATGCGTGACGAGGCCTTGCGCGTGGCCCAGCTGGGCATGTGGCGTTGCACGGTGGAGCCTGCGCGCATGCACTGTGATCCGCATCTGTGCAAGCTCTTGGGTCTGGAACCCAGCGCCTGGGCTGAACAGGACCTGGATGCCTGGTTTTCCCATTTGCATCCGGAAGATGTCGCCCAATACCGAGAACGGGTACTGGCCTGCATGCAAGGCCAATCCGAGGCGTTTGATTGCGTGGCCCGCATTCGCCACGCACAGGGGCATTGGGTGTGGGGGCGCTGGCGGGGCAAGGTGCTGACGCGGCTCGCGCGGGGCCGGGCCCTGGCGCTGATTGGAACTTTGCAGGACATCACGAGCGAAACCGAACATGCCGACCAACTGCGCCTGGCGGCCAGTGTGTTCACCCATGCGCGCGAGGGCATCACCATTACCGACCCGCGTGGATCGATCCTCACGGTGAATGACAGCTTTACGCAGATCACCGGGTATGCCGCCAGCGAAGTGCGGGGCAAGAACCCGCGCATGTTGCAGTCCGGCGTGCAAGGCCCGGAGTTTTACCAGGCGATGTGGGCGCAGTTGGTTGAGCACGGGCACTGGAGCGGCGAAATCTGGAACCAGCGCAAGAACGGCGAACGCTATGTGGAGACGCTCACCATCACGGCCGTGCATGACGCCCAGGGCCGCTTGCAACATTACGTGGGGATGTTCACCGACATTTCCCGCCAGCGCGAAAGCGAGCGGCTGCTGGCCCATGCCGCGCATTTCGACGCGCTGACCGGGCTGCCCAACCGCAGCTTGCTGACGGACCG
>CAZDDK010000091.1:0-11675 GCA_964504185.1 uncultured Rhodoferax sp.
ATTGTCCAGGCTATCTCGCCCGAAGAGAAGGGGGAAAGTCCGACAGGCTCCTAGGTGGCCAGGCCGTCCTACTGATGGAAGGCGATGTCTTCACAATACATCAAAAGGGTGTGGGACGGTATCGCCACCATCATCGACCAGGAAGGTGTCTGTTTTTCCAACGATTCCATGCAGCTCTGTGCCCCGCTGCCCAGTCGGGGCAGCCCGAAAAATCAATCTGGAATTGATACATCAAGAACAAGTACCTGGATGTTCTGACCGCTGATATTCGGATCGGCATAGAGTTGCAAGCTAGCTTGCAGGTCGCTGGGAGTTTGAGTGCGCTGGTTAGGGTGTGGTTTTGGCTTGGCCGCAGTTCCACGCTTGCGGCCTAACCAGAGAACCAGATAGATGCCTTGGTGATGGCAACGGGGCTCACTAGCGTATTTTTGTCCTAGCTGCTCATGTGGGGCAGTCCACAAATCTCGGTTCCAGTCGCCTTTGATTTCAATAGGCAACAACATCTCCTGGTGCGCGGCAGTTTGCACCCAGAGCACAATGTCCGACTGGTTTTGGGCACCGTGCTGGTTTTCGATAGCAACCGATATGTCGAAGTCTTTGAGATCGGCACGCAGCCATTCTGCAATAGCATTGCGGCATTCGGGCTCCGGGCGGTGGGGTGGTTGCGGGCGTTTTCCTGCATCGTCAACCGTCCAGAAACGGTTCAACCGATTGGTGTCGCTGTTACGTAGCGTCTTTTGCAGGTTGTGCAGGGCATCCAGCGCGACCGCCATCAAGTCAGCCGGATTGGCCGGTGTTTTGTTTTGCAGCGTCAGCGCCACCTGCCGGGGTGTGGGCAATGAAAAGTCCCTTTCAGCTCTGGCCTGTGCTTGTCGAGACACAGTCTCTTCGAGCAGATGCTTCCAATGGCTCAAAGCGGGCTCTGTCAACAGCCGCTGAAGTTCTTGCTGCGCGGTCTCGCTGGTGTCGTTGCGCAAAGCAGCCAATAGTTGATGGAGGAACGCACGTCCCTCGTCTTCCTTGCCAATCCAATGCACACCTGCCGGGGTGCTTGCTGAGCAAAGTGGGCCAAAAATGCGAAACAGCATCCCGAGCGTGGGTGCATCCCAGGCAGGTAGTGGTTCTGGACTGCCACCGTACCGATTCAGGTGGCTGATAAAACCCAGCAACTCTGTTTGTTCAATCTGTCTCTTGTTTAGCAAACTCTGCAACAGAGGGGCGAAGGTCGAGTGATCCACCCAAAGACCTGCCATGAGCAGGTAACCCGTTTGCAGAGTGCCTAACGATTTGCGTTTCAGCCGCTCAGCCACCAAGCGGCTGACTTCATCGGGTGCACATTGCGCCAGCACAATGTCCAGCACCTGCACAAATTCAGGAAAGTTCGATTCGCTGACTTTGCTGGGCCACTTCAACAGAATGCGAGGCAGCAGGCCCAGCGCCATGGGCCGTAGGGTAGCCTCATGCCGCAATAGGCCAATATGTGGGATGCGAATCTCCTTTTTGGATCGCAAGCTGCTTTCACACAACGACCACCACACCGCTTCAACCCAATCCGGCTGGCGTTCGGCCAAGGCCAAGAACCATTCTTGATTGGAGCTGTGGTGCAGGAGGTGAAGAGTTAAAAGCGCTTTGAGTCGTGCCTCCCCCACGTCAAACAGTTGCTGCGGCGTTTCTGTGAACAGCTGTTGGGCTGCAAGCAGGCATGGCAACTCAATGTTCAAGATGTGGCCCGTCTGGTGGCTCTTGACAGCGCTGGCGGCTTGAGTGGGGGTCAATTGGCTGAGGCTCGCCTGGTAACCCTGGCGGGTGGCGGCATCCAGCTCGGGGTGTTTCTCGCGCCACTGGTCGAACAGATATCCATTGGAACCCCCGCCGTAACCAGAGTCCTTCATATCTGCCCATGCAGCTTCACTGAGGTAGCCGAGCAGTTTACCGTCGCGTACTTCGTCTAAATGATCCAGCAAATAGCGGCGGTTCCTTTCGTTCAGATCATGCCGGACTGCTTTTGCATCACGATATTTCTTGTCTTGAAACCAGTGTCTGCGACGCCAGTTGTCGTCGCTTAAAGGTGAAGACAGCAGGGGTTCAAGTGCCGCGCTGAGAACAGGGCTTTGCCTTGCTGCGTTTTCCAAGTCATCAAGCGTGACGTCACTGTCTTTTTGGTCAATCCACCAGAAAGCGGTGGTCAGGCAATCCTGCGCTTTGACCGGTTCATGGAGGGCTTCAAAAGCCTTGGCTTGTTCCAGCCAGAACGCGCCCATGCCCGTTGGAATGGTGTCGATTGGAAAATAGTGCTGAGCCGTCCAACTGTTCATGCCGTCACGAACCTGGTGTGCCATCACCTGTTTGATCAGGTTCGGGTGCTGGTGACACCACCCGTTCAGACGTTGAGTATTCTCTGAGTTCAGATGGCTGAATGGTGCCGTCTCGGTGTCGACGCACATCATGAGCCAACTCGAAAGTTTGGCTACTTCAATGTCGGCACCAAAGCTCAGTATGGCGGTGACAGTCAAGGTTTCCAGACCTTCGATGTAATGGCGTGCCATCGCAAAGCTGTTTTGGGCAAAGGTGCCAGCATCCACTGTACGTTCCAGGGCCTCCATTAACTCTGGCAACAGATTCAACGGTGTCTTTTTGGGGATGTAATACCCCCAGAACATGGGGAAGCCTGGGTGATTGACTTCGATGTGGGTTGACTTCAGAAAGCGCAACACTTGCGAGGGCCGGATGTGTTCCGGGTAGAGGTGTTGCAGCAAGCTATCGGTCAAGCGCTCTCTGGATTCACTCAACTTCCCGTTGTGAATGTGTTCCATCAGCGCCGTCAGCACCGAGGGTTGCGACCTGTGTGTGTAGAGTGCTTGGAGCGCCATACTGCGGTCGCCTTCGCTCAAGTTTTCGTCCCGAACCAGTTGAACCAGGATCGGCTCCCAGTGCGTGTCGGCGGGCAAGTGGATCAATGCACACAGCAACACATCGGCCACCAAGCTCTGCTGGCTGGTTGGGTGTGCGATTTTTCGGAAGGACTCCAGCCACGCCGTCACATAGCCTTGCATTTCGGGTTGAACCAAGGGCACATGAGCGGCAGCTTTTTGCCAAAGGTTGCCTTCGCTCCTGGCCCTGGGGTTCACGGCCAATTGTTCGATCAAGCTCTGTTTGGCGCTGGGTGAGAGCAAGTACAAATCGCCATAGTCCAGCACCGCAGCCGGGTCGGCTTCAAAAATCGTGGCGCGCATCGGTTCGCACAAGGCGGCCAACCAGCCCGCGAGACCGCGCAAGTTGCTCACCAGGTGTTGGGACGATGCCAGCATCAACGCAGACACCCGGCTGACCAATAGCCCACCGTGTGCGATCCGTCCGGCGATGTGGCGCGCGGCCAGGTACTCGGCCACGGTGCGGTGGGTTGCGGTGTAGCCCTTGGGCTTAGTAAACAACCGGCGCTGCAACACCTGCTGGATGGCATCTTTTGAGAAGCTGTTGGCAGGCAAGGCATCCAGCACCTCGGGCAGTCGCAGGCTCGCGTGGGTATTCAGGCTCAGCGTGTCATCGGCCACTTCATTCTGGTTGCTCAAGAGCATGAGTGAACACAACCAGCCTGCGGCATCGAGCAAGCTCTCATTGCTCAGCAGTGCTGCGGATTGCTGCGCTCGGGCGTGGCGTTGGTTGGTCTCCATCACCAGTTTTTGGCAGGCCAGTTCATAGGCCTCGCGGCGGGTCTGTGGCCACTGGTTCTGGTTGGTCTTGACGGCGGCTGCCAGCAGTTTGAGCGACTGCGGATTGCCCAGCATGTCGTTGAAGCCCAAGGACTGCGCCTGTTGCTCGAACGCACTCACCTTCTGGATACCTTCGTGTTCCAGTACAGCGTGGCGCTGCTCGGGCGTGAGCGGATTCAGTGCGAAGACCCGAACACGTTGACCTTGCGCTACCGTTGCCAGGTCCTGCGCGTCAGAGGCATACCAGTCGGCAGCTCGGCAGGCCACGCCAAATCGCTTCAACTGGTACTGGGCAATGCTGCGGCGCAGTTCTTTCCACACCGTGGTGTCGCCGCCAGCGCGGGCTTCGTCCAGTGCGTCGATGAAAACGGGGTGTTCTGCATTTGGCGGTGGCACGGTGAGAACAATGAAGTTGTTGACCGTTATCGGTTTGCCTTGTTCCCCCAGCGCCAACGCAGCCAAGGCTTTCATCGTCTCGGATTTGCCCATGCCCGGCTCGCCCAGGAACACAAACACGGGGATATTCACCAACTCGCGAACGGTGATGACTGGGTTTGATCCTGGGGTGGACGGATTGTCTTCGGCGGGCAGCAGCTCGGTGCAGGTTCGCTCTAACGGATCAACGGGGCACATGCTCATGGCTCTGGCAACCAGTGGCTGGCGGGCTGGGTGAGCGCGTCCGCCAGGGCGAAATCGTCTCCGCCGAGCACCTCGGTGCGGATGTTCAGCCGCGCATGCTTCTCGGCGAAAACGCGCAAACCCTTTCGGGCACTTTGGTTGTGTGCTGCAGACTTCACTTCGAGTGCGGCAATGCGGTCGCCGTGTTGCAAGACGAAATCCACCTCAAAGGGGCTCTCTCGCCAGTAGCCCACGTTCATGCCATTGGCTGCCGAGTTGAGCAAATGCGCGCCGATGCTGCTTTCCACAAGATGACCCCAGAGCGCATGGTCGGCCCGGGCCTGGGAGAAGGTTTTGCCGCAGTACACCGAAACGAAGGCGGTGTTGAGCACGTTTAATTTGGGTGGGGCGGCACGCTGCCGGATCACTTGTGCGGCATATTTCTCCAGCCCGGCCAGCAGCCCCGCTGCACGCAGCAGCTTGAGGTAGTGCGTCAAGGTGGTGGTGTTGCCCGCGTCGTTGAGCTGCACTAGCAGTTTGGTCAGGGCGACGATCTGGCCCGAATACGAGCAACCCAGTTCAAAGAGCTGGCGCAGGACGGCTGGTTTTTCAATGCGCGCGAGCGCCAGGATGTCTTTCACCAAATTGGGCTCGATCAGGCTGTGAAGGACTTCGTTGCACCAGCGAAGTTCTTGCCCCTGAATGACCAATGGGGCGGGGCCTGGGTAGCCGCCGAAGTAGATGTATTGGTCCAGCGTGAAGCCGAAACAGTCGCGCATTTCGCTGTACGACCAATGCGTCATTTCCAGCAGCTCAAAGCGCCCCATCAGGCTTTCGCTCAAACCCCGTTGCATCAACAGTGGGGCGGAGCCCAGCACCACGACGTGCATGGCGAGGTCTTGGGCGCGATCCTGATCCCACAGGCCTTTGACCACGCCCGACCAGTTGGGGATGTGCTGTATCTCATCGAAGACCAGCGCGTAGGGGGAGAGGGTTGTGTCTTGGGCCTTGGCCGGGGGTGGCTTGCCTGCCAGCAGGGCTTCCGTGGACGCGTTGTACCAGGCGCGGGCGGCCTGTCGTGCTTCTTGCCAGCGTTCGATCAACCACTTTTCGTCGCGCATGGTGTCGCTGCCACCGCCAATCAACCGATCCGTCGCAGTCGCGATGCTGAAATCTGTTGGCAGATCATTGGCGATGGATGTGGGGGCATCGACCGCATGGAACTGATAGGACGCTTGTTGTCGATCCCGTAACACCTGATGGACGGCGGTGGTTTTGCCGATTTGCCGTGGACCGGCCACAACGATGAGGCGGCGGACGGGTTCCGCCATCCGCTCTTGAAGCTGGAAAGATGCTGTACGCCGGTAATTTTCCATGATTGAGTTATTTTACTCAATCATTGTCATAAAAGTCGAACGCTAGTGATCCGCGCTGATTCACGCGCGCCAGTTTCGAAGTGTTCGGCAATCGCATTGTGTACTTCACTGGTGTCAGTGGACTGCTCTTTCACTCCTCAATTGATAGCTGCATACGCATATTCCACGAGGGCCAGTTGCCAATTTGGCTAATAGCCATTCAGCCAATGGCCTCCACCGGCCTGCGCGAGAACCTCTTGATGATGCGAGGCATCAGCAGCACCGCCACCACCACGACCAGAATCGTCAGCGACATGGGACGCTGCACGAAGATCAGGGCACTGCCCTCACCAATCGAAATCGCGTTGCGCAGCTGCGCCTCGGCCAGCGGTCCCAGGATCATGCCCACCAGCACTGGCGCGGTAGGAAAGTTGAAGCGCCGCATGACCAGACCCACCAGACCAATGCCATACAGCAGGAACAAATCAAACGCGCTCTGGCGCATGCCGTAGGCCCCCACCGTGGCAAAGATCAGGATGCCGGCGTAGAGCTGGGGCTTGGGCACCTTGAGCAGCTTCACCCACAGGCCCACCATGGGCAAGTTGAGCACCAGCAGCATCACGTTGCCGATGTAGAGCGAGGCTATCAGCGCCCACACCAGGCTGGCCGAGGTGGTGAAGAGCTGCGGGCCGGGCTGGATGCCGTAGTTCTGGAATGCTCCCAGCAAAATGGCCGTGGTGTTGGAGGTGGGAATGCCCAGGGTCAAGAGCGGAATCAACGCGGTGGTCACCGTGGCGTTGTTGGCCGCCTCGGGGCCGGCCACGCCTTCAATCGCACCCTTGGTGCCGAATTCGGCCTGGCGCTCGCCACTGGCCAGCTTCTTCTCGGTGGCATAGCTCAGGAAGGTCGGAATCTCGGTGCCACCGGCCGGAATACAGCCAAACGGCGCGCCAATGGCGGTGCCGCGCAGCCAAGCCGGGATGGAGCGCTTCCAGTCGCTGGCCGTCATCGTCACCCGGCTCATGCGGTTCTCGCTGTCCACAGTCTTGCCTTCAAACAGCACCGCGTGCATGGCCTCGGCTACCGCAAACAGGCCTACGGCCACCAGAACGATTTCGACGCCATCCATCAGCTCTGGCACACCGCCGGTGTAGCGCACTTGGCCGGTGATCTGGTCCATGCCCACCAGCCCGGCAGCCAGGCCGACAAACAGGGCGGTCAGCCCGCGCACCGTGCTCTGGCCCAGCACCGCGCTCACGGTGGTGAAGGCCAGCAGCATCAGCATGAAATATTCCGGCGGCCCGAGCTTGACGGCAAACTCCGCCACCACCGGCGCGAACAGCGTCACGATCACAGTGGCAATCGAGCCCGCGACAAACGAGCCAATCGCCGCCGTGGCCAACGCCGCACCGGCACGGCCGCTCTTGGCCATCTTGTTGCCTTCCATTGCGGTGACCATGGTGGCGGTTTCCCCCGGCGTGTTCAACAGGATGGATGTGGTGGAGCCACCGTACATGGCACCGTAGTAGATGCCGGCAAAGAAAATCATCGACGCCGTGGCTTCCACCTGCGTGGTGATGGGCAACAGCATGGCAACTGCCGTGGCCGGGCCAATGCCGGGCAACACGCCCACGGCCGTGCCCAGTGCGCAGCCCACAAACGCCCACAGCAGGTTGACCGGCGTGCCCGCCGTGGCAAAGCCCTGCAGCAGTTGGCCCCAAATATCCATCGTTTCCATTACAACCACCCGCTTTCGGTCAGACCGGGCAGGTTGATGCCCAAAAATTTGGTAAACATCCAGTACACCGGTGCCGCAATCAACAGCGCCACCACGCTGTCAATCAACCAACTGCGTGGCCCCAGCCTGGCGGTGGCCTGGGCGTTGCGCAGCCCACGCGCCGCCAGCACAAAGCACAGGGCGCAGCTGAACACAAAGCCGATGCGGGTGATCAGGGCGGCATTGAGCAGCATGCCCGCCGACATCCAGGCAAATCCGGCCCAATAGGGGTGTTCTCCATCGTGGTCCCCCATGTGCAGGTAGCCGCTGCGCCGGGCCTTGCGAATCAACAAGAATCCGCACCCCCCCAGGGCAATGGACACCACCCAGGGCAGGAAGTTGGGCCCCACGCCGCCGTAGCCGGCGTTCGACGGAATGAACCAGGCACCCAGCGCCAACGCCAGCGCCAGCAGCAGCACGCCGACACCAACCAGGGCTTGCAAATACGGCGAATGCTGCGCCGGTGCGTGTGCTTGCATGGGTGCGTCTCCTGCGTCGTTTAGATCATGCCGGACTTGACCATGGTCGCGCGCAGCGACGCAAAGTCATCGTCGACAAACTTCTCGAACGCTGCACCCGACAGCACCGCCGGTGTCCAACTGTTCTTTTCCAGCGCCTCTTCCCAGGCCTTGGTCTTGATTGCCTTGAGCACCAGGTCCGTCAGGGTCTTGCGCTGCTCGGCGCTGATGCCGGGAGCGCCGTAGACGCCCCGCCAATTGCCAATCTCCACATCCAGCCCTTGCTCTTTTAAAGTGGGTACATCAACGCCTTTTAGGCGCGTGCCCGAGGTCACACCCACGGCTTTCATCTTGCCGGCCTTGATGTATTCGGCAAACTCGCTGTATCCGCTGCCGCCAATGGTCACATTGCCGCCCAGAATGGCAGCAGTGGCCTCACCGCCCCCACGAAACGCCACATAGTTGATGCGAGCCGGGTCCACTCCAGCGGCACGGGCAATCATGGCGGCGGCAATATGCTCGGTGGCACCACGCGAGCCGCCACCCCACTTCACACTGCCGGGGTCTTTCTTCAGCTGGGCCACCACCTCGCCAAGCGTTTTGAAGGGCGAGTTGGCCGGCAGCACGAACACGTTGTATTCGCTGGTCAGGCGAGCAATCGGGGTGGCCGCAGTGATGGACACCGGCGGCTTGCCGGTGATGATGCCGCCCAGCATGACGGCACCCATCACCATCAGGGCGTTCGGGTCACCCTTGCTAGCATTGACAAACTGCGCCAGCCCCAGGGCACCGGCCGCACCGCCCTTGTTCTCAAAGGTGACGGTGTCAGCCGCCTTGGCTTCCAGCAGGGACTTGCCCAGGGCGCGCCCCGTGGTGTCCCAGCCGCCACCGGGGTTGGCGGGGATCATCATCTTCACATTGGTAGCCGCCCGCGCCGTCAGGGGCAGGGTGACGGTGGTGGCCAGGGCCAGCATGGATTTGAGAAACAGTTCGCGACGCATGGCAGTCTCCTCTCGTTGTTGAAAACAAACCTATGATGCGAAGCCAGCCTGTCATTCGGCTGTCCAAAACCCTAGGGGAAACCCCAAAATTCGCGACCGAACGCCATGCACCTGCTGCTGATTGAAGACGACCCGGCCCTGCGCACCGCACTGCAGCGCAGCCTGGTGCGTGCGTCCATGCGAGTCGATGTGTGTAGCGACGGAGCTGCGGCCCTGGACATTTGGAACGCGCTGCAACCCGATGTGGTGGTGCTGGACCTGAGCCTGCCCGGCAAGGACGGGCTGGAAGTGCTGCAGCAGGCGCGCAAGGCGGGGTTGAACACCCCGGTGCTGATCCTGACGGCACGCGGCACGGTTGGCGACCGCGTCCTGGGCCTGAATGCCGGAGCCGATGACTATCTGCCCAAACCCTTTGACCTGGACGAACTCGAAGCCCGTGTGCGCGCCCTGCACCGCCGCCGCGCGGGCTCAAGCCGTGATGATGCACAAGACCACCCCGCCGTCGGAGCCCTGCGCTACGACCGCGAGAACGGTGCCATCTACCACCAGCACCAGGTGCTGGACCTGACCCCGCGCGAACTCGCCCTGATGGGCGCGCTGATGGCCAAGGTCGGCCACGCCGTGGCCAAGGAACGCCTGTTCGAGGTGGTCTTTCCCGGCGAGCTGGAGGTGCAATATGAGGCCATCGAAGTGGTCGTCTACCGCCTGCGCAAAAAACTGGTCGGCACGGGCGTGACGCTGATGACCCTGCGCGGCCTGGGTTACCTGCTCAAGGCCGACAGCTGACATGTCCCCTGTCCCATCAACCGCCACCCGCCCGACCGCGCTGTCGCTGCGCCGCCATTTGCTGGTGGGCATTCTGGTGCCGATTGCGCTGTTTGTGGTGGTGGACACCTACAGCCTGTACCGCCAGGCCCTGCAGGCGGTGAACGTGGCCTATGACCGCACGCTGCTGGCGTCGGCCAAGGCCATGGGCGACCTGCTGGAGATTGAAGATGTGAACGGGCGGCCCACCATCCGCGCACACATTCCCTACTCGGCCCTGGAGGCCTTTGAGGCCGACAACCGCAGCCGCATGACGTACCGCATATCCAACGCCAACGGCCAGTGGATAGACGGTGCCAAGGATCTGCCCCTATGGACCGGAACACTGCCTAACCAGGGACCTTACGCGGCGCTGGTGGATTTTTACGACAGCACGTTCCGGGGTGACCCCGTGCGCATGGCCGTGCTGCTGCACCCGCTGACCAAGGGAGGCGACCACGCCATGGCCACCGTGCAAGTGGCAGAAACACTGGAGCTGCGCCGTACGCTGGCGCGGCAAATCCTGCTGGACACCCTGATCCGCCAACTGCTGCTGATCACCGTCATCACGGTGGTGGTGCTGGTGGTGGTGCAGCGGGTCACGCGCCCGGTGCGCCGCTTGAGCGAAAGCCTGCGGCTGCGCCGCGAGGACGATTTGACGCCGCTTGAGGCCAGCGACCTTCCGCGCGAAATCCAGCCCCTGACCGACGCCACCAACCAGGTCATGCAGCGCTTGCAGCAGGTGCTGGACCACCAGAAACGCTTTGTGCGGGACGCAGCCCACCAGTTGCGCACGCCACTGGCCGTGCTCAAGGTCCAGGTGCAATCGACCCTGCGCGGCGACGTGTCGGCCCATGTGGCACTGCAGGAGATGCAAGTGACCGTGGACCGCGCCACCGTGCTGGCCAACCAGATGCTGTCCCTGGCCAAGGTGGAGCAGGTGCGCCAACTACAGGACTTTGCCACTCTCGACTGGGCCGAGGTGGTGCGCGCCGTGGCGCTGGATGTGTCGCCCCTGATTGCGGAGAAGGATCTGGACTTTGACATCACCACCCTGCCCTGCCCGGTGCACGCACACGACTGGATGCTGCGCGAGTTGGTGCGCAACCTGCTGCACAACGCAGTGCGCCACTCGCCCAAAAGAGGCCGACTGACCATCAGCATTCAGCCGCAGGGCACCAAAGCGCACCTATTGATCCGCGATGCGGGCAGCGGCATCAGCGATGCCATGCGCGAACGCCTGTTCCAGCCCTTTGCAACCGGTGACACCAAGTCCGGCACGGGCCTGGGGCTGACCATTGCCCGCGAAATTGTGCTGGCGCTGGACGGTACCATCCAGCTCAACAATCGGCTGCATGGCGAAACCATCGAAGGGCTGGACACCTGCGTCTGGCTGCCCTTGCAACCCCTGAACAGCACACCTTGATGGACTCCACACGTATCGACAAATGGCTGTGGGCCGCGCGCTTTTTCAAGACACGCTCACTGGCCACGGACGCCGTCAACCGGGGTCAGGTGCAAGTGGCCCAGCAGAACACAAAACCGTCGAAAGATATCCGGGTGGGCGATGTGCTGACCATCTGGCAGGCCAACATTGCGCACACTGTTGTCGTCATGGGTATCAGCGAACAGCGCGGTCCCGCACCGGTGGCGCAGCAGCTCTATGCAGAAACACCCGAGAGCCTGGAACACCGGGCCAAAGCTGCGCACGCCAGGCGTCTGAACCCGGAACCCGCACTCGCCATGGAACACGGTCGCCCCACCAAACGCGACCGCCGGGCGCTGGAGAAGGACTGGAATGCCCGCTGGAGCGCGTCGCTGGACGACTAACACATGCATCCCGCTTCGCACCGTTTCTGTGCGGGTACAAAAAAGCCACCCGAGGGTGGCTTTTTGATTTGGCGGAAACGGAGGGATTCGAACCCTCGATGAGGCTCTACACCCCATACTCC
>CAZDDK010000092.1:0-4962 GCA_964504185.1 uncultured Rhodoferax sp.
GCCGCGCGCAGTGGACAGGGCTGGCGCGGCAAGCACACGCTGCTGCTCAACCGAGACGCCGGGTCGCTGTTTTTTCTGGGCGAAATCTATATCGACGTGCCCTTGCCCCTCAGCGAACCGGTGCAGGAGCACTGCGGCAGCTGCAGCGCCTGTATGGACGTGTGCCCCACCCAGGCCATTGTGGCGCCCCACCGCCTGGATGCGCGGCGCTGCATTTCGTACCTGACGATTGAACACGGCGGAGCCATTCCGCTGGAACTGCGCCCGTTGATTGGCAACCGTATTTATGGCTGTGACGACTGCCAACTGGTCTGCCCGTGGAACAAGTTCGCCCAGCGCAGCCCCCTGGCGGACTTTGATCCGCGCGAGGGCCTGAGTGGCCAGCAACTGCTGGACCTTTTTGCCTGGACCGAAGCGCAGTTTTTGCAACGCACCGAGGGCAGCCCGATTCGCCGGATTGGCCATGAGCGCTGGCAGCGCAACATCGCCGTGGCGCTGGGCAATGCACTGCGCTGCAGTGATGGCCTGCGCGAGGCAGTGCAGGCGCTGCAGGAACACCCAAGCCCACTGGTGCGCGAGCATTTGCGGTGGGCGCTGGAGCAGGGGCAAACCCGTGGGCCGGGCGAAAGCCGCTGAGTGATCGCGCGGGCGGGGTTACCATTTGGCGGGCATTCCCCAACCCGAACCAGGAGACACACCAGCATGCGCATCCGAACTCTGTTTGCATTGAGTCTTTCATTGGCCGCCGGTGCCGCAGCGGCGCAGGGCTACCCCCAGCGCGTCATCAAGCTGCAGGTGCCGTTTGCACCGGGCGGCACGACCGACATCATTGCCCGCACCATTGCCGACCCGCTGGGCAAGGCGCTGGGGCAGAGCGTGGTGGTGGAAAACAAGGCCGGCGGCGGCGGCGTGGTCGGAGCCAGCGAAACGGCCAAGGCCGCACCGGATGGCTACTCCCTGGGCATGGCCACAGTGTCCACCGTGGCGGCCAATCCGGCCATCAACCCGAAGATTCCCTACAACCCACTCACCGACTTCACCCCCATCATCAACCTGGCGGCCACCCCCAATGTCATTGCGGTGCACCCCAGCTTTCCGGCCAAGGACTACAAGTCGTACCTGGCTGAAATCAAGCGCAATCCAGGCAAGTACTCCTATGCCACCTCCGGCACCGGCGGCATCGGGCACCTGCAAATGGAACTGTTCAAGAACCTGACCACCACCTTCATCACCCACATTCCCTACCGGGGTGCGGGGCCGGCACTCAACGACACCGTGGCCGGCCAGGTCCCCATGATTTTTGACAACATGCCCTCGGCCATGCCTTTCTTCACCTCCGGCAAGCTGATTCCCATCGTGGTGGCGGCACCCCAGCGGCTGAGCCAGTTCCCGAATGTGCCGACATTGAAAGAAGTGGGCCTGGAGCCGGCCAACCGCATGGCCTTCTATGGCATCTACGGCCCCAAAGGCCTGCCCAGGGATGTGGTGGACAAGGTCAATGCGGCGGTGCGCAAGGTGCTGGAAGACCCGGCGGTGAAGAAGCGCATCGAGGACACAGGCTCCCTGGTGATTGGCAACACCCCGGAGCAGTTTTCCGCGCAGATCAGGGCCGAATACGAGGTCTACAAGAACGTGGTGGAAGCCGCCAAGCTGCGCCTGGAATGACGTCAGCGAGTGCCTCCAGCCTGGCGGGTATTGACGCCTTTATCGACGCCCTGTGGCTGGAGGAGGGGCTGGCGCGCAACACGCTGGCCGCCTACCGCCGCGACCTGACCCTGTTTGCCGCCTGGCTGGCCGCGCAGGGGCGCGACCTGGACCAGACCACCGAGCTGGACCTGCAAGGCTATTACGCACAGCGCCACGCAGCCACCCGCGCCACCACCGCCAACCGCCGTCTGACGGTGTTCAAGCGCTACTTTCGCTGGGCCTTGCGCGAGACCCGTATGGCCCTGGACCCCACCCTGGCCCTGCAGTCTGCCAAACAGCCCTTGCGTGTACCCAAGACCCTGAGCGAGGCCCAGGTGGAGGCGCTGCTGGCCGCGCCTGACACGTCCACCGCCCTGGGGGTGCGCGACCGTGCCATGCTGGAGCTGATGTATGCCAGCGGCCTGCGCGTGACCGAACTGGTAACGCTCAAGACCCTGAACCTGAGCCTCAACGACAACGTGCTGCGCGTGCTGGGCAAGGGCAGCAAGGAGCGCCTGGTGCCCTTTGGCGAAGTGGCCGCCCAGTGGCTGCGCCAGTACCTGGGTGCTCCGCGCGCCGAACTGCTGGCAGGCAAGCCCACTGACGACCTGTTCGTGAGCGCGCGCGGCGCGACACCGGGCTCGGCCATGTCGCGGGTGGGTTTTTGGATGATTGTGAAGAAACACGCCCTGTCCGCCGGCATTCGGGTGCCCCTGTCCCCGCACACACTGCGCCATGCGTTTGCCACACATTTGCTCAACCACGGGGCGGATTTGCGCGCGGTGCAGATGTTGCTGGGGCACGCCGACATTTCGACGACCACCATCTACACCCATGTGGCGCGGGAGCGGTTGGCGGCGCTGCACCGCTTGCACCATCCTCGGGGGTAGTCATTCGCTATTGAAAATATAGCTATAAGTGCAGTATTTACGCGGGCTATGGTGGTTTTTTGTTCTCTGACACTGCCCCCACTCTCCCCCCGCCCACTCGCCCGGCGGGGGGAGAGTGGGGGTGTGAGGAAGCCACCCGGCAAGAAAAAATCCTGGGATGAATCAGACTCCAGGTGACAGATCAAACCCCCATACTTTCCGCCCAAATCAACGCCTGCACGTGCGCCCAGTTCACCTGGTTGTTGTTCAACCCCAGCTGCGTGGCGGCGCGGGCAAAGGTGGCGTCGTCGCCTGTCTCGCAGGCCACGGTCAGCTCCAGGAACGGGGCCAAGGGGCCGGTGTGGTGCAACAGGGCTTGCGTGACGGGGTCAGGCAGGGAGACGGTGGCCAGTGCCGTTTCCATGGACACACCCAGCATGGTGTCCAACAGCGAGAACACGCCCACCACAAAGGCGTTGTCGCATTCCTCGGGTGCCAGCAGTTCCAGGGCCAGCAGCTCCATCAGGCGCCCGCGCGCCACGGCGGTGGTGGCCACTGCCGGGGGAAAGTCCCCGCTGCGCGAGGTGGTGAGCAGCAGTGCGGCCCACTTGAACAGGCGATTCAGGCCCAGCAGCATCACGGCATGCTTGAACGATGTGACCTCGCTGCGCATGCCAAATCCGGCGGAGTTGATGAAGCGCAGCAGGTGGAAGGAGAGGGTGGGGTCGCGCTTGAGCAATTCCTCGATTTCCGTGGTGCTGGCCTGCTTGCGCACCAGGTTGATGAGCTGCAGGATGATGGCCTGGGCGGGCCGAACGGTCTGCCCCTGCACCAGCACCGGCTTGGCGAACCAGTAGCCCTGGAACAGCTTCACGCCCAGGCCGGACACCTGCTCATATTGCGTGGGGGTTTCCACCTTTTCCGCTATCAGTTCGGCGCTGCACTTGGCCTGTGCCAGCTTGATGAAGGAGCCAACCGACTGGGGCCGGATGACCGAGAGGTCAAGCTTGAGGTACGAAGCCAGCGCCAGCCACGGGGCGTAGGGCTGGGTCAGGGCCGAATAGTCCAACGCCAGGCGAAAGCCGCGCCGTTTGATCTCCTGCAGCGCGGGCAGGCGGGTCAGGATCTGGTCCACATCGGACACTGGCAAGGGCGGAATTTCCAGCACCACCCGCTCTGGGGCGATCAGGTCGAGGTGGCCACCGGCCAGGCTGTCGTGGGTGCAGTTGATGAACAGGGTCTTGTTGCCCAGGGGCGACTCGCCTTCCACCGAGCTGAGTACGTTGAACAGCATCTGGGCGTCGCTGGCGGCGGTGTGCCGGTCGGCGGCGACGGAGCGGTCAAACAGTTCGTATCCCATGACGGCCTTGCGGGCATCCAGGATGGCCTGGTGCGCAAAAGTGGTGCTGTCCGGTCGGTCGGAGGAGGGAGCGTTGGGAGGGGAGGTAGGGGCGTGCATGGGTGGGGGCAATGGCGAGTCAGCTGGGCATCATGCGGGCTTCGAAGTCCTGCAGAGGCATGGGACGCCCCAGCAGATAGCCCTGGTAGGCGTCGCAGCCCTGGCGGTGCAGGTGTTCGCGCTGGGCCTGGGTTTCCACGCCCTCGGCAATGACCGCCAGCCCCAGGCTGTGGCCCAGGGTGATGACCGCCAGCGCGATGGCGGCGTCGTTGGGATCGGTCATCAGGTCGCGCACGAAGGACTGGTCGATCTTCAACTGGTCCAGGGGCAGGCGTTTGAGATAGGAAAGGGACGAGTAGCCCGTGCCGAAGTCGTCCAGCGAGAAGCCGACACCGTGTGCCTTGAGCGCGATCATTTTCTCGGTCGTCTCGGTCACGTCGTCCACCAGCAGGCTTTCCGTCAGCTCGAGCTTCAGCCGCCGGGGGTTGATGCCGGTGTAGGCCAGCAGGTCCACCACGTAGGGCACGAAGTCTGGCTGGCGAAACTGGCGAGCACTCACGTTGACGGCCAGGGTGAGGTGGCGGAAAGCGTCGCTCCGGGCCCACTGGGCCAGCTGGGTGCAGGCGGTCTCCAGCACCCAGTTGCCCAGGGGCAGGATCAGCCCGCACTCCTCGGCCAGGGGAATGAACTCCCCTGGTGGGACCATGCCGCGCTGGGGGTGCGGCCAGCGCAGCAGAACCTCGGCACCCACAGTCTGGTTGTCGCGGCTGACCTGGGGCTGGTAATACAGCGCAAACTCGCCCTTGAGAATGCTCTGGCGGATGTCGCTCTCCATCTCCACCCGGGTGGTGATGACGGCCTGCATCGCCGGGTCAAAGAACCGCAGCGTGTTGCGTCCGGCCGCCTTGGACTGGTACATCGCCAGGTCCGCCTGCTTGAGCAGTTCGTCGGTGGACTGCGCGTGGTTGGCGTACAGGGTGATGCCAATGCTGGGGGTGATTTCGTACT
>CAZDDK010000092.1:5062-11603 GCA_964504185.1 uncultured Rhodoferax sp.
AGGAAGAACTCCGCCGCAGGGAACTCGGTGTCCGAACGCGGAGCGTGGTAGTCGTAAAAGGTGCCATCCAGGCCAATTTCGAGTAGCACATCGGGTATGGCGTCCAGCGTGGCCTTGAGCTGGTTTTGGGAGCGTTCAATTTCCACGGTGCGCTGGGCGATCAGCGCTTCCTGGCCGCGTTCGTGGGCCTTCAGTTCCATCAGCAGCTTGCTGGCCCATGCCAGCATCAGGCTGAAGGCCAGCCCCACCGATACCTTGAGGGCCAGGTCGCCAGGGTCCAGCCAGCCTCGGCGGGGGGCCACGCTGAGGGTCCATTGCCCGTTGGGCACCGTCAGGTTGCGTTCCACCGGAAGGCGCAGCGCATCGGCGGACGACACAATGACCTGGCGCTCCCCACTGTCCGGGTGGATGCGCCACAGCATGTAGTCGAGTCCACTTTCGGTGAGCTGGGCCAGACGCACGTTGGCCAGCACCTGTGGGAAGCGGATGACCGCATAGGTCAATCCCCAAAATACCGGCTGGCCCTGGGCATCGTCCAGAAAGATGGGCATGCGCCCGACCGCACCCAAACCACCTTGCACCAGTTGCAACGGGCCTGCCAGGGTGAGCTTGCCGGTGTCGCGGGCCAAGCGGGCCTCGCGCCCCTGGACCTTGTCCTGCAACTGGTTGAAACCGAGGGATTTTTCGTTGCCCTTGAGCGGTGCCACCCGGGCGATGATGCCACCCGGACTCAGGCCCAGGGTGGATACGCCGGGGTACCAGGCCAGCATTTCGGTGGCCACGCCCTCAAAATCCGGCACCTGGCCCTTGCCCTGGCGCACCATGGCGGCAATGGAATAGGTGGCGGAGAGCGCCCGCTCCATGGTGGACTGGATGGCGTGCGCGTGGTCACCGGCCAGCGCCGCCACGCGCAGCCGTTCGCTGGCCTGCGCGCGCTGCTCGAGTTGCCAGATGACCCCGCCCGACACCAGCACCCCCACCAGAAACACCAGCCATGCCACCGTACGCGGGCGCTCAAAAAGCATCGAGGCAGAGGCGTCGCCGGTGGCCATTGCGCGTGGTGTGGACCGTCTGGGGTGGACCGTCGGTCGAACTAGCGGGCTATGAATTCGTAGCGCACTTCCTCGCTCTCCACCATGTCCAGAATGTCGTTGAGCGTGTCCTCGTCCTCGGTGCTGGACCAGGTTTCCTCGGGGTCCGTGGCAAACAGCGGCTCGATGGCAATGTCCATGAACTGGCCATTGGGCAGCTTGAGCACGGGTGTGCCTTCGGAGGTTTGGACCAGCTCCCAGTCATCGGGAACCGACATGTCGAGCGTGATCGTGACGTTGAGTGTTTTCATAGTGTGTTTTGGGGTCAAGGTGAGGAGGGTGTCAGTCCAGCATGCCAAAGACCAAGTCGATGCCCAGCGACAACAGGTCCGGCGCGCTATCGGTGTGAGAGGCGAGCAGCGAACCGCGCTGTGCCTGCTGTTCGCGCAGGGCGCGCTGGCGGTCGCGCTCCAGCATGATCAGTGCGTCAGCCAGGTCCGGCCCCTTGTCGGCGGCGGGACGCTGGCTGGCCTTGGCATAGCCTTGCAGGGCCTGCTCCACGGCCTTGGGGTCCAACAGCGAGAACGCGCTGCGGCAGTGCGGGCAGGCGTGGTCCTTGCGCAGGTCCACCGGCGCGCCGCAACTGCTGCAATGGATCACGCCCACGCGCTGGGCTATGTCGGTGATTTCGGCGGGGGTGAGCAGGCGCACAAAACCCTTCTCGATCATGAAGGAGGAAAACGTGCTGAAGCGTCCGTGCCCCCTGGCGCAGCGGTAGGTGATGTAGCGGCCACTGCGCACCACGTCAAAGCCCTGGGTCAACGGGCTGCGGCAGCGTGCGCACTCCAGGTTGGACCCCAGGGGTTGGCGGGGTGCGTCGCGGTGTTCGTGCAGGAGCCGGAACAGATCGGCCACTGCGGCGGGCAACAGTTTCAGGGTTTCCTGCGGGTCGATCCACATGCCGTGGCAGGCAAAGCACAGGTCCAGCTCAATGGTTTGGCCATGGTGGCCGGGCAGGGCGTGCACCTGCATGGTGGCACGGCACGATGGGCATGGGAGGGTGGAGGAGGTGACCATGGTGTGAGCGGATAGTATCAAAGAGTCTGTCTGGCGCAATCCCGAATGAGGCCCCTTTTTTGCACACACTAGAACAACTGCGCAACGGCGCGCTGGCGGGTGCGCGCCGGCTGGACCTGTCCTGCGGGCTGCATGAACTGCCGCCCGAAGTCTATGGCCTGGCCGACACGCTGGAGGTGCTCAATCTCTCGGGCAACCAGCTCACCCGCCTGCCGCACGATCTGCCACGGCTGCACCGGCTGCGGGTGGTCTTCTGCTCCAACAACCCGTTTATCGAGCTGCCTCCCGTGCTGGGTGACTGCGCCCGGTTGCAGATGGTGGGGTTCAAGTCCTGCCGCATCGCGCAGGTGGATGCGGCGTCCCTGCCGGCGCGCTTGCGCTGGCTGATCCTGACCGACAACGCCATCGTGCGTTTACCCCAGGCGCTGGGTGAGCGCCCCGCGCTGCAAAAACTCATGCTCGCGGGCAACCGCCTGCACGCATTGCCGGACAGCCTGGCCCAGGCCAACCGGCTGGAGCTGTTGCGCCTGTCGGCCAACGCGCTTGGTGCACTGCCCGCATGGCTGGCCACCCTGCCGCGCCTGGCCTGGCTCGCGTTGGCAGGAAATCCCCTGGGGTGGCACCGCACCCCCGCTGCGCCGCTGCAGGCAGTGCATTGGAGCGACCTGCAGGTGGGCACCTTGCTGGGCGAGGGTGCCAGCGGCCACATTTACCGTGTGCAGCAGCACCCGCAGCGCAGCGGCCTGGCCCTCAAGTTGTTCAAGGGCCGGGTGACCAGCGATGGCTTGCCCGAACACGAACTGGCCGCCTGCCTTGCCGCTGGCCAGCATCCCGCGCTCTGCACACCCAGTGGCGAGCTGGTGGGGCACCCCGAGGGCGCGCGTGGGATGTTGCTGCCCCTGATTCCACCGCACTTTGTCAACCTGGCAGCGCCGCCCAGCCTGGAGAGCTGCACGCGCGACGTGTATGCCCCCGGCCTGCGCATCCGTGCCTCCACCGCGCTGCGCCTGGCCAGTCAGGTGGCCCAGGCCGTGGCCCACCTGCATGCGCGGGGTGTCATGCACGGCGACCTGTATGCCCACAACATTCTGTGGGACCCGCGCACGGCACAGGCGCTATTGGGTGATTTGGGGGGTGCCACGCTGTTGCCCGATGCGTCCCACCCTGCCCGCAATGCGATGCTGGCGCTGGAGGTGCGGGCCTTTGGCCATCTGCTGGAGGAGCTGCGGGACCTGGTGGAGTGCCCGTCGCCCGACCCCGACGACGCTGCAATGGCAGGCCTGGTCACGCTGGCGCAGGCCTGCACCGGCCTGGTGCCCGCGCAGCGCCCGGCCATGGCGGACGTGGCGGCACAGCTGGCCGCGCTGGCCTGATCAATAGCCCTGCTGCACCACCACGTCAGAGCAGGGGTAGGCCACGCAGGGCAGCACATAGCCCTGGGCCTGCTCTTCGGCGCTTAGGCCGGGCCACTCCACGCCATAGCGCACCGTGCCGCTGTGCAATTGGCCCACGCAGGTGCGGCAGGTGCCGTTGCGGCAGGAACTGGGCCAATCCGCGCCACCCATTTCCAGCGAAACCAGCAGGGGCTCGTTGGACCAGGCATCCACCTGCCGTTGGTCGGGTTCGGTGCGGGCGACATGGAGTACGGGTGTATCGGACATGAACGGCAGAGGCAGGGTGGAAAAGTGCGAGCGCGCTATGGTAAGAGTTTTGCAACAACCGCGGGCTGCGGCGGCCAATGCAGGCCCCGTGCGCCCGGTGCCTAGCACACTCTTTTCAGGCCCTGGGCGCCCGTTTGCGTGCTGCCTAATTTGTAGGCAGCGTGTGCCAGCCCAAGCCTGGTGCGGGTTTGGCCGCTTGTGAACACGCTTATCCACAACGCTGCCCACAGTCGGCTTGGGTAAGTTTTTTTTGAATTTATTTGGTGCCCAACGGGACGGCTGCGCGCGTTTGCGGGCGAATATGCGCTAGGAACCCGGGTGATGCACCCCGTCAACCGCCGTTCAGGGACCGGATGAACGACACCGCCTTGGTGGTGATCATGTCCACCGCCGGGCCGTTGGCACCGTGGGGCAGGATCACGTGCGCGCTGCGCTTGGTGGGTTCGATGAACTGCTTGTGCATGGGGCGCACGGTTTCCAGGTACTGATGGATCACGCTGTCCACGCTGCGCGCGCGCTCGGCTATGTCGCGCTGCAGGCGGCGGATGAAGCGCACATCGGCCGCCGTGTCCACAAACACCTTGAGCGACATCATCTTGCGCAGTGCGGGGTCGAACAGCGCAAACAAGCCCTCAATGACGATGATGGGTGCGGGCGGCACGGCAATGGTCTGGCGGGAACGGTTGTGCACGGTGAAGTCGTACACCGGCATTTGAATGGCCTGGCCGGCGCGCAGGGACTGCACGTGCGCCATCATCAGCGGCCAGTCAAAGGCGTCGGGGTGGTCGTAGTTGGTCTGGCAGCGCTCTTCGAACGACAAATCGGACTGGTCCAGGTAATAGTCGTCCTGCATCAGCACAGCGGCCATGTTGGCCCCCACTGAGGCCAGCACCTCGCGCGTGACGGTGGACTTGCCGCTGCCGCTGCCGCCAGCAACGCCGATCACAAAAGTGGGGTAAGGGATCGTGCTCATGGGCAGGGGCAATGCGTAAACGGAAGTGGGGTCAATGTTACCGCCGCAACCGCGCCCACCACACCAGCGCGCCCACGCCTGCCGAGGCAAGGCAGGACAAGTGCAGGGCGTCGATGGAAATGATGGCGTGCAAGGGGCTGGCAGCGGTCAACGGCCAGAGCGGAAAAACGTCGACGTGCATGACGCTGTCGATCAGTACATGGCTGTAGGTGCCCATGAAAGCGCTGCCCAGTGCCACGGGCCAGCGCAGCGGCAGGTAGCGCGGCTCGCGCAGCAGGCGCAAGCCCCATTCGCTCAACGGCTTGCCCGTGAGGCCGCAGAACAAGCCGAACAACGTGGCTCCCAGCCAGGTGTGCGACAGCCCGTGCAACTCGACCCACCCGGTTGTCATGGCCAGCAGCGGCTGTAGGTCGATGGCCACCTGCGACCAGCCATACACCAGCAACGAAAAGCGCCGCTGCATGACCGCCTTGACCGCCAGGCCAGGGCCCATGTGGAGTGGAGTAAATGGCATGGGATGATTGTGGCTGCTCGCAGGTTGCGCTGCAATTGCGCTGCAATTGCTACTGCTGCCTGGCAAGCAACAAATGTGAGAAGAAACAAGTGTGAGCCCACGTGAAATATAGATTCCTTGCTACAAAAATAGGAGCTATCGATGGGCAAGGACCATCGTAAGCAGCCCAGGTGTTGGTCAGCGCCCATAGCCCTGTCCGACAATGCGCAGCCCATGCACGTCTACTACGCCACCCAGTTTGTGCTGCCCCTGCCCGCAGGGCACCGCTTCCCCATGGAAAAGTACCGCATGCTGCGTGACGCCCTGGCGCAGATGCCGGGCATCGTGCTGGGCCAGGCCGAGCCCGCCCCGGACGAAGCGCTGGAGCAGGTGCACACGTCCCTTTACGTGCAGGGCATCGCGTACGGCACGTTGGCCAGCGCCGTGTACCGTGAAATTGGCTTTCCCTGGAGCGCTGCCATGGCCGAACGCGCGCGCCGCTCGGTGGGTGCCAGCATCGCCGCCGCACGTACCGCCATGCATCAGGGTCTGGCCGCCAACATTGCGGGTGGAACCCACCACGCCTACGCCGACAAAGGCGGCGGGTTTTGCGTGTTCAACGACTTTGCCGTGGCCGCTCGAACCCTGCAGCATGACCATGCGGCTGCGGGTGGCAGGGAGCCGCTGCCGATCGCCATCATCGACCTCGACGTGCACCAGGGCAATGGCACGGCGCACATCTTCCAGGGGGACGCGAGCGTGTTCACGCTGTCCCTGCATGGTGACAAGAATTTTCCCTTTCGCAAGGAAGCCAGCACGCTCGACCTGGGGTTGCCGGACGGCACGAACGACGCCGATTACCTGCAAACCCTGGAGCACGCCCTGCAGACGCTGGAGGGCCGTTTCGCCCCCGCGCTGGTGCTGTACCTGGCCGGGGCCGACCCGCACGAAAGCGACCGCCTGGGGCGCCTAAAGCTCAGCTTTGACGGCCTCATGGCGCGGGACCGCCGCGTGTTCGACTGGTGCTGGCAGCGCCGCATTCCCTGCGCCTTTGCCATGGGCGGCGGCTATGGGCATGACCTGGCGACCACGGTGCAGGTGCAGGTCAACACCTACCGCATTGCGCTGGAATACTGGGCGCGCTGGCAGCAGTACCGGGGCGTGGGGTAGGGCGGCAGCAGGGGGTTGCAGGCGCGCCCTGGCACTTATTGAACCGGCGCCCGGCCCTCGTCATCAATGGCCTTCTGCACCGCCTGGTGGAACGCGTCGCGCGCCTTCATGGCCGCAGCGTCGCGGGCACCGCCCA
>CAZDDK010000093.1:0-11506 GCA_964504185.1 uncultured Rhodoferax sp.
ATTGTCCAGGCTATCTCGCCCAAAGAGAAGGGGGAAAGTCCGACAGGCTCCTAGGTTTGAAGGTTATCAAGCCGGTCCCTTAAATACGGGGGACTTTAATCTGGCGAACGAATGGAGGGCTATGCAGTCCTGCGAAGTTTTAGTAACCAGTGGTCGTATGTGAGCCGTATGCGGTGAAAGTCGCAAGTACGGTTCGACGGGGGGGATATCATCGAGAGATGGTATCCCTACCCTCCAAACACGACTACGACGCCCGCCACCTGAATCTGTCGGCCTTGGCCCGCGCGCAGGGCAGTCTGTCTGGCAGCGAGAATTTGGCGCGTTTCGAACGCCTGTTGGATGCGGTGCATGGCCTCACGCAGGTGCCGGTGCGCTATACCGCCCGGGGCGAGGTTCGCGCAGATGGCGGGCACGGGGAACAGGTCTGGCTGGTGCTTTCGGTCCAGGCCAGCGTGCCTCAGGTTTGCCAGCGCTGCATGGTTCCGTTTGAGATGCCGCTGCAAGTGGAGCGGGAATTCCGGTTCGTGGCCTCCGAGGAGCAGGCCGAAGCCGAAGACGAAGAGTCCGAAGAGGATGTTCTGGTCCTGAGCCGCGACTTCAACTTGCTGGAGCTGGTGGAGGATGAGCTGTTAATGGCGCTGCCCGTGGTGCCCAAGCATGAGGTCTGCCCCGCCCCGGTCAAGCTGCAGGCCGCCGATGCGGATTTTGTCGAGGTAGAGGACAAGAAACCCAACCCGTTTGCGGTGTTGCAGCGCCTGAAAGACAAGCCGTAGTCCAATTCCCCACTTTGGGCTATAATCTAAGGCTTCGCGCGTGAATTTCGGCGCGTTTTTACCACCCCCCAACGTGTTGCCGCCTGTGCAGCACCCTTGCCCAGGAGCCAATCATGGCCGTTCAACAAAACAAAAAGTCTCCTTCCAAGCGCGGTATGCACCGCTCGCACAATGCCTTGACCGTGCCTGGCATTGCTGTGGAATCCACCACCGGTGAGACCCATCTGCGCCACCATATCAGCCCCACCGGTTTTTACCGTGGCCGCAAGGTGCTGAAGACCAAGTCCGAAGCCTGACAACGGCTGTTTCCGCAAAGCCCGGAGCTACACAACCTGTAGCGTCGGGCTTTTGTTGTTTTTGGCCTTTGGCTATTGTTTGATGTCACTTTCTTTTTGGGTGCCTGTCCCATGATCACGATCGCTGTTGACTGCATGGGAGGCGACCACGGCCCCCACGTCACGCTGCCTGCCTGCCGACAATTCTTGGAACAGAATACTGAAGCCGCCTTGATTTTGGTGGGCTTGGCCGAGTCGCTGTCCGGCTTCTCGCACCCGCGCGCCCGCATCGTGGCTGCCAGCGAAGTCGTCACCATGGACGATCCTCTGGAAATTGCCCTGCGCCGAAAAAAGGATTCCTCGATGCGTGTGGCGATCCAGCAGATTAAGGATGGAAGCGCCCAGGCTGCGGTATCTGCTGGCAACACGGGCGCATTGATGGCCATTTCACGTTATTTGCTTAAGACGGTGGATGGCATCGAACGCCCGGCAATTGCCGGGCAAATCCCCAATGCCACGGGTGGTGCGACAACGATGCTGGATCTGGGTGCCAACGTGGATTGCACAGCCGAACATCTGTTGCAGTTTGCGGTGATGGGGTCGGCTTTGGTGTCCGTATTGAGCGACAAGGAGTCGCCCACGGTTGGACTGCTCAATATTGGAGAGGAAGTCATTAAGGGCAATGAAACCATCAAAAAATCAGGCGATTTGTTGCGTTCTGCTGCCAAATCTGGTGATTTGAATTTCTTTGGTAATGTGGAAGGCAACGATATCTTCAAAGGTACGGTTGATCTGGTGGTCTGTGATGGTTTCGTTGGAAATGTGGCGCTGAAGACCAGTGAAGGCCTGGCTGCCATGATTTTGGGATTTTTGAAGGCAGAGTTCGTTCGCAACGTTTTTACAAAAATGGCTGCAATTGCTGCCTATTCTGTCTTAAATGCACTCAAAAAGCGCGTAGATCATCGCCGATACAACGGAGCAGCCTTGCTGGGGTTGCGCGGACTGGTGTTCAAGAGCCATGGTTCGGCCGATGAGCTGGGTTTCGGCTATGCATTGCAGCGGGCGTATGATGCAGCCCGAAACAATTTGCTTGACCGTGTTCAGGCCCGCATCGCACACGCAGCGCCGTTGTTGGCGAGTTCCGAGAGCATGCAGTAGCTGACACGGGTGATACCACCCCACCATGAAACGATATTCGCGAATTACAGGCACCGGCAGCTATTTGCCGCCGCGCAGGTTGACCAACGCCGATCTGGTGGAGCAACTGGCTGCCCAGGGTGTGGAGACCTCGGACGACTGGATCGTGGAGCGTACCGGCATCCGGGCGCGCCACTTTGCCGACGACGGCGTGTTCAGCAGCGATTTGGGCCTGGAAGCCGCCAGGAATGCGCTGCAGGCCGCTGGCCGCAGCGCCAAGGATGTGGACTTGATCATTGTGGCCACTTCCACGCCGGACATGGTGTTCCCCTCCACCGCTTGCATCCTGCAAAACAAGCTGGGGGCCAACGGCGGCGCGGCATTTGACGTGCAGGCGGTGTGCAGCGGTTTTATTTACGCGCTGACCGTGGCCGATGCCATGATCCAGACCGGTGCCGCTCGATGTGCGCTGGTCGTCGGGGCCGAAGTTTTCTCCCGCATTCTGGATTTCAAGGACCGCACCACCTGCGTCTTGTTCGGAGATGGAGCGGGTGCCGTGGTGCTGGAGGCCTCCGACACGCCCGGCATCCTGGCCAGCGATTTGCATGCCGACGGCAAGCACGTTGGCATTCTGTGTGTGCCCGGCCACGTGTCTGGCGGTGCCATTCTGGGTGACCCTTTGCTGAAAATGGATGGCCAGGCGGTGTTCAAGCTGGCGGTGGGATTGTTGGAAAATGCAGCCCGCGCCACCTTGACCAAGGCCCATATGACCGATGCCGACATCGACTGGTTGGTACCGCACCAGGCCAATATCCGCATCATGCAAAGTACTGCGCGCAAGCTCAAGCTTTCCATGGACAAGGTGGTGGTGACCGTCGGGGAGCACGGCAACACGTCCGCCGCATCCATTCCACTGGCGCTGGACCATGGCGTGCGAGGAGGTCAGGTCAAGACCGGTGAAACCTTGCTGCTCGAGGGCGTGGGTGGTGGCTTTACCTGGGGTGCAGTGCTACTAAAATTGTAGCAATAACTCCTTTATTTACGCGGGCTAGAAGCTATTTTCTTGATGATGCCTATGAAACAGTTTGCTTTTGTATTTCCTGGTCAGGGTTCACAGTCGGTGGGCATGCTGGATGCTTGGGGCGATAGCCCGGTGGTTGCCAGCACCCTGCAAGAGGCCTCCGACGCGCTGGGCGAAGATGTTGCCAAGCTGATCCACGAAGGTCCCAAGGAGGCCTTGGCGCTCACGACCAATACCCAACCCGTGATGTTGGTAGCCGGTGTGGCCGCCTACCGCGTCTGGGTGGCGGAGGGAGGGGCGTTGCCTGCGGCAGTGGCCGGTCATTCGCTGGGTGAGTACACCGCATTGGTGGCAGCCGGTTCCCTGACGCTGGCACAAGCGGCTCCGCTGGTCCGTCTGCGCGCGCAGGCCATGCAGGAGGCTGTGCCGGTGGGCCTGGGTGCCATGGCGGCCATTCTGGGCATGGACGCTACCAAGGTGGCTGCCGGTTGTCTGGACGTGACGCAGTCCTTTGGCGCTGGTTCTGTGGAAATCGTGGAAGCCGTCAATTTCAACGACCCGGCCCAGACCGTGATTGCCGGCAGCAAGGCGGCCGTGGAGAAGGCGTGTGAGGTGCTCAAGGCCCAGGGTGCCAAGCGTGCTTTGCTATTGCCGGTGTCCGCACCATTTCACTCCCGCCTGATGCAGCCTGCAGCAGAAAAGCTCAAAGAGCGGCTGTCCAGTGTGGACCTGCTGGCCCCCCAGATTCCGCTGATCAACAACATTGATGTCGCGGTCGAGGCCGACCCCGATCGCATCCGCGACGCCCTCTACCGCCAGGCCTTTGGTCCGGTGCGTTGGGTGGAGTGTGTCCAGGCGCTGAAGTCACGCGGGGTCACTACACTGGTCGAGTGCGGTCCGGGCAAGGTGTTGGCGGGCATGGTCAAGCGCATTGATCCCGAACTGGCAGGTCTGGCGCTATTTGATCCCGCCACATTGCAAGATGTACGAGGTGCATTGGTATGAATGAAGTAAAGTTTGAAGGCCAGGTTGCCCTGGTAACGGGAGCATCGCGTGGGATTGGCGCGGCGATTGCTCTGGAGTTGGCGCGCAAGGGTCTAAAGGTTATCGGCACGGCGACTACCGAAGCCGGTGCAGCCAGAATCAGTGAGGCGTTGTCGGCCTTCCCAGGCTGCTGCGGGCGCGTGCTGGACGTGACCCAGAGTGCCGCTGGTGAAGCGCTGGTGGAAGCCATCGCGAAGGAACTCGGTGGCCTGCAAGTCCTGGTCAACAATGCCGGCATCACCCGCGACAACCTGGCTATGCGCATGAAGGACGAGGAGTGGGATGCGGTGATCGAGGCCAATTTGAAGGGCGTTTTCCGCATGAGCCGCGCCGTGATGCGCACCATGATGAAGCAGCGCTATGGCCGCATCATCAACATCACTTCGGTGGTGGGTGCCTCGGGTAACCCGGGTCAGGCCAACTACGCGGCAGCGAAGGCCGGTGTGGCCGGCATGACACGCGCCCTGGCACGTGAGCTGGGTTCGCGCAACATCACCGTCAACTGCATCGCCCCGGGGTTTATTGAAACCGACATGACCGCAAGCCTCGCCGAGGAACAGCAAAAGGCCTTGTTGGGCCAGATCCCGCTGGGGCATCTGGGCAAGCCAGTTGACATTGCCCATGCGGTTTCGTACCTGGCATCTCCTGGCGCCAGCTATGTGACTGGCCAGGAACTGCATGTCAACGGCGGCATGTACATGTGAGAATTGCAGGTTCAGCCGATTTGTCCGTTCGGCGATCCGGGTAGAGTTGTGTCTCTAAGCCCGGGTAAAATGACGGATTCTTTTACAACCCTTAGAGGGAAGCCATGAGTGATATCGAAGTCCGCGTCAAAAAAATCATTGCCGAGCAGCTCGGAGTGGAAGAGTCTCAAGTAACCAACGAAAAAGCCTTCGTGGCCGATCTGGGTGCTGATTCTCTGGACACCGTTGAATTGGTGATGGCGTTGGAAGACGAGTTCGGAATTGAAATTCCTGACGAAGACGCGGAAAAGATTACCACCGTGCAAAACGCGATCGACTACGCGAATACCCACAAGAAGGCCTGACAGGCCCATTGCCGCAGTGCGGCGTTGATTGATTTCGGGCGGGTGCGGTCTTTTGAAACAGATAGGCCGCCCCTCCGCTGCTTGGCCGTTGCAAACGGTTTTTTTTGACCCACTGTTGAAAACTGATAGCTATGTCCCGTCGTCGCGTTGTAGTCACCGGTTTGGGTTGTGTCAGTCCCGTTGGAAACACGGTCGAACAGGCATGGTCAAACCTCATCGCTGGCAAGTCTGGCATAGGACCGATCACCCGGTTTGATGCATCCACCTTTTCCTGTCAGATTGCTGGCGAGGTCCGCGATTTCAACTTGGAGGCCTACATCGGCAGCAAGGAAGCTCGGACCATGGATACCTTTATCCATTACGGTATCGCCGCTGCGGTGCAGGCCGTCACCGACGCGGGATTGCCCACCGGGGATGCTCTGGGCGAAGAGGATGCCACCCGCATTGGCTGCGTGATCGGCTCCGGCATAGGTGGCTTGCCTTTGATTGAGAGCATGCACACGGAGTACACCAACCGTGGCCCACGGCGCATTTCTCCCTTTTTTGTACCCGCCACCATCATTAACATGACCTCCGGCCATGTGTCCATGCGCTACGGCTTCAAAGGCCCCAATATTGCGATCGTGACCGCCTGCACCACGGGCTTGCACTGCATTGGCGATGCGGGGCGCATGATCGAATACGGCGATGCCGACGTGATGATTGCGGGTGGGTCCGAGGCAACCGTGTCGCCGCTGGGCATCGGTGGGTTTGCCGCCATGCGTGCCCTTTCCACTCGCAATGACGATCCCTCCACCGCGTCACGCCCCTGGGACAAAGACCGCGATGGCTTTGTCTTGGGCGAAGGTGCTGGCGTGCTGGTGCTGGAAGAATACGAACACGCCGTGGCGCGTGGTGCCAAGATCTACGCGGAACTGGCAGGCTTTGGCATGAGTGCCGACGCCGGTCACATGACCGCACCCAATATGGATGGCCCCCGGCGTGCCATGCTGAATGCCTTGCGCAATGCGGGCGTCAACACCGACCAGGTCGATTATCTCAATGCCCACGGAACATCCACGCCGCTGGGTGACCTGAACGAGACCAACGCCATCAAGGCGGCACTGGGAGGCCATGCCTCGAAGATCGTGGTCAACTCCACCAAATCCATGACCGGGCATTTGCTGGGTGGAGCGGGTGGAATCGAGTCGGTGTTTACCGTGCTGGCGGTCCACCACCAAAAGAGCCCCCCGACCATCAATCTGTTGAACCAGGATCCCGAGTGCGACCTGGACTATTGCGCCAACGTAGCCCGTGACATGCGCATTGATGTGGCGCTCAAGAACAATTTTGGCTTTGGCGGCACCAACGGTTCGCTGGTGTTCAAGCGCGTTTAACCGCGTCGGTGCATCCGATCTAGCACCATGCACCGGGCCCCGGCGGTCAATCACAACGTAGGTCGTTCGCGATGGCACGTGGTGTGCCTGGTGGTGCTCGGCGTGGCGTCGCTGGCGTTCGCGCTGGTCTTCGCGTTCCGCCAGTCCCCGGCGGATTGGCGTGTGACAGTCGTACTCCTGACCGCCCTACTGGTACCCGTGCCGGGTATTCTCGGTTGGATCCATGCGCCCGTGGGGCAATTGCGATGGGATGGCCAGCAGTGGTATTGGTCAGGATTCCGTTTGCAAGGCAGTTGCCGATTGTCATTGTTGATGGATTGGCAGAACGTGATGCTGGTGCGCCTGCTCGCGGTGGACCACAGACCCGTGTGGTTGTGGCTTGAATCGTCTGCTGACCGTCGCCATTGGTTGGCGGTGCGACGGGCAATTGTGTCCAGCCAGCACGGTGCGGATGAGATCGACGGCACCGATAAGGTTGCAAGCGGCGAAGCGACATGAGCCTGGAGTCACACGCATCCCCTTTGGATACTGATCTGGTGTTGGTGCAGCGCACCGTAGCCGGCGATCAACGCGCCTATGGTCTGTTGGTGCTGAAGTACCAGCGCCGCATTCAGCGCCTGATTGGGCGCATGGTGCGGGATGTTGACCTGGTGGAAGACATTTCTCAAGAAACTTTCGTGCGGGCCTACCGTGCGCTGCACCAGTTTCGTGGCGATGCCCAGTTCTACACCTGGCTGTACCGGATTGCGGTAAATACGGCCAAGAAATTTCTGTTGGAACTCAAGCACGACCCGCTGGTGGTGGAGAGCTATCGGGTTTCTGCAGAAGATGATGAAACTTCCTCACCCAAAAGAGAACAAACGACCGATGAAGGGCCGGAATCGATTTTGGCTGCCAAGGAAATTGCCGCAGTGGTGAATCTGGCAATGGATGCCCTTCCTGCCGACCTGAAACAAGCGGTGACCTTGCGTGAAATTGAAGGATTGAGTTACGAAGAAATTGCTGAAACCATGCAATGCCCGGTCGGCACGGTGCGTTCCCGTATTTTCCGGGCGCGTGAAGCGATTTCTCAAAGAGTGAAGCCCTTGTTGGATCGACAGGGCGGAAAACGGTGGTGAGTCTGGATATGAATGAAGCGAATGCAACTCCTGGGGACAGTGTCTCTGCTTTCATCGATGGCTACGCGCGCGGCGATGACTGCGCAAACACGCTCAATGCGCTGCTGGCTGACAGCGAAGCAGTCAAAACATGGCATGCCTACCACGTAGTGGGTGATGTGTTGCGCAGTGCCGAACTCGCACCCACGGACAGTGGCCTGGCGTTTCTGACAAGGCTGGAAGCCCGTTTGGCGCAAGAGCCGAGCCGCCCGTACGCGGCTGACGAAGCCTCCTTCGGGAGCCTTTTGAGTGGCGTTGACACGGAAGTGCCTCACCGCACTCCTTCCGTTGCCAATGCGGTCGTTTTTCGCTGGAAAGCGCTGGCTGCGACTGCCTGCACGGCGTTGGTGGCTGTGGTGGGACTGGGGGTGTGGACCCAGTCCCCGACGAGCACAAACGCCCAGGTGGCCGTTGTCCCCACGGCGCCATCGTCGCATCCGGCAAGTCCGCAGGTGGCTTCGATCGGCGGCGCGGGAGGAACCATGCTGCGAGACCCCCAACTGGATGAACTCATGGCGGCGCACCGGCAATTGGGGGGGCACTCTGCCTTGCAGGTTCCGGCGGGGTTCTTGCGCAACGCCACCTACGAGGGGGCAGGGCGGTGAAGTGCATGCTGCGCCGATGCCTTGTCCTGCTTCTGGCAGGCTTCCTCGCTGCGGCACACGGCTCCGACACTGTGCCGTCGGAGAGTGCGTCTTTGGGCGATTGGTTGGCGCGGGTGCACCAGGCGGCACGGCAAAGTGTGTACACCGGGACATTCGTGGTGTCATCGGGGGGCACCATGGCGAGCGCGCGCATTTGGCACGTTTGCAACGGCGACCAGCAGTTGGAGCGGGTCGAAACCTTGAGCGGGACGCCGCGCGCCATCTTCCGGCGCAACGACCAGGTCATTACCTTTTTTCCAGCATCGAGAGTCGCCGTCGCGGAGGTGCGTGAATCCCTGGGCTTGTTTCCCAATCTGCTCAAGTCCAGTGACACCTCGATAGGGGACTACTACCACCTCAGGAAGGTTGGCACGGAGCGCATAGCCGGATTTGACGCGGACATTGCGCATTTGGCCCCCAAGGACCGCCTGCGCTACGGTTACCGTGTGTGGAGTGAGAGTAAGACCGGCCTGGTCATTCAGTTGCAGACGCTGGACCTGGACGGTCGGGTGCTTGAGCAGGCGGCGTTCTCTGAGTTGCAATTGGACGCCCCTGTGAATGTGGGCAAGCTGGCCAAGATGGGGAACACCGACGGCTATCGGGTGTTTCGCCCCGATTTACAGAAAACCAGTGCGGATGCACAGGGCTGGAGGCTGCAAAGGGAGGTTGATGGTTTTAAATCTGTGGGCTGCTACCAGCGTCCCGCTGCTGTGGCGGTTGTTGCGGGGGTGGTCCCACCCAGCACCATGCAGTGGATTTTTTCGGACGGCATTGCCACGGTCTCCCTGTTTGTGGAGGCCTTTGATGCGCGTCGCCACCAACGCGAGGGCATCACCGATATGGGCGGTGCCACGCACACGCTGACCCGGCGCTTGGGTGATTGGTGGGCGACGGTGGTGGGAGAGGTGCCCGCACCCACCTTGATGGCCCTGGTTCAGGCCCTTGAACGAAAAAAATGAGTCCCAATTTGGAACGCTGTCGGCAAATTCTGCTCTATGACAGTACCGTATTTTTTTGAATGAAAGCATCACGATGACACGTTCCCTACCCAAGTTGTTTCGGAGTTTTCTGGTGGCGCTCAGTGTTGGCACGGTCGCCTTCATGGCAGTGACACCGCTGCAAACCGCCCATGCGCAAACACGTGCGCTGCCAGACTTTACCGATCTGGTGGACCAGGTCGGTCCCTCGGTGGTCAACATTCGGACACTAGAAAAAGTCCCTACACGTGCGATGCAGGGTGGCCCAGGGGACGAGGAAATGTTGGAGTTCTTCCGGCGATTTGGCATCCCCATGCCGAACATGCCAAGGCAGGCACCGCGCCAAAACCGGCCCCAGCAGGAAGAGGAACATCCCCGTGGCGTGGGTTCCGGATTCATTCTTACCGCTGACGGCTTCATCATGACCAATGCCCACGTGGTCGATGGGGCGGATGACGTCATCGTGACGCTGACCGACAAGCGGGAGTTCAAGGCCAAGATCATTGGTGCCGACAAGCGCAGCGACGGGGCAGTGGTCAAGATCGAAGCCTCCGGCTTGCCCGCCGTGCGGGTGGGGGATGTGGGCCGCCTGCGCGTCGGCGAATGGGTGATGGCGATTGGGTCGCCCTTCGGACTGGAGAATTCGGTGACAGCTGGCATCGTCAGTGCCAAGCAGCGTGACACCGGAGATTACCTTCCGTTCATTCAGACCGATGTGGCGATCAACCCGGGCAACTCCGGCGGACCGTTGATCAATATGCGCGGAGAGGTTGTGGGCATCAACAGCCAGATCTATTCCCGCTCGGGTGGGTTCATGGGCATTTCCTTTGCCATTCCCATGGACGAAGCGGTGCGTGTGAGTGACCAACTGCGCAGCTCGGGGCGTGTGTCGCGGGGGCGCATCGGTGTGACCATTGAGCCTGTGGGCAAGGAACTGGCTGAGTCGATTGGTCTGGGCAAGCCTGTGGGTGCCCTGGTGCGCGCGGTGGAGCCAGGATCGCCCGCTGAGAAAGCAGGTATCGAAGGCGGTGACATCATTACGCGTTTTGACGGGAAGACCATTGAAAAGTCTACCGACCTGCCCCGCATGGTCGGCGGCACCAAGCCTGGCACCAAGAGCACACTCTCCGTGTTTCGCCGTGGAGCGGCCAAGGACTTGGGCATTACCATTGCCGAGGTGGAAGCGGACAAACCGCTGGCCAAGGCCTCGTCCCGTGATGAAAAACCCAAGTCCTCTTCTGCAGGGCAGTCGGTCGGTCTCGCGGTGAGCGAACTGTCCGATGCGCAGAAGAAGGAGCTGAAGGTCAAAGGCGGCGTGCGGGTTGACGCGGCGGTCGAGGCTGCAGCACGCGCGGGGCTGCGTGAAGGCGACATTATTCTGGCGCTGGCAAACACCGATGTCGCGTCCGTCAAGGAATTCGAGGCTGCGCTGGCCAAACACGACAAATCCAAGGCCCTGCCGGTGCTCATCCGCCGCGCGGAGTTGACGCAGTTCGTGATCATCAAGCCAGCCAAGTGATGTGAACACTGGGTGCCACACCCCCCCAATTGGGAAATTTGGGCGGGATGCGGAGGGGTACTCCGATATATTTTTTATATCGGTACCCCTTTATTTAGAAATGTGTGCGCACGCTAACTTTTTTGCAATAGATGGAATTTGGTTAGAATGCACGGTCTGTAATGTTCTCGCCGGGCATATGGACTGATGAAAATCCATCATATGGGATGGCAACAAGTCCCCCACAGCTGATCCACAGATCACCCACAAGTTGTGCAGAAGCTTGGCTCAGATATTGTTAATAACCTGTGTATAAACTCACTGTTGCTGAACCACAACGACGCCGGAATGCGCCTTTTCGGGCTTTGCTTTCAGAACTTTTTGCCTACAATGAAGCTCCAACTATCGCAGTTGCCAAAGATTGTTGGTTCAGGGCGCGTCCTTATTCGACGCGCCCTTTTTTCTTGCCCCCGCTCTTTTAATTCAACCACTTAAGTCTTTTCGTTGATGAATCACATCAGAAATTTTTCGATCATTGCGCACATTGATCATGGCA
>CAZDDK010000094.1:0-11504 GCA_964504185.1 uncultured Rhodoferax sp.
CTTTTTTAATGTTGAGTGGGCGAGTGCTCCACGGCCCGTGGCGGGTATTGGGTGGATGGCGGGCGGGGGGCCGCAGGGAGGGTGCAAGGGTCCTTGGGGGCCCCGTGCGCGCAGCTGTAAGTGTGCGTAACAAGTGTTACGCGGATGCCTCGCGCTTGCGGGCCAGAATCTCACCGACATGGCGTGCCAGGTTGGGCATGAGCTGCGTATCCCGCCGCATGATAGCGTGAACGGCCAGGTGGCTGGGCACTGGCGCTGGGTTGCTGCTGATCAAAATGACGGGGATGGCGTGGTTGCGGCTGCGCGACTCGCGCAATGCGGCCACCACGGCCACGGCGTTCAGATCGGGCAGCTCGCGCGACATGACCACCAGATCAAAGGGTTCGTGCAGCATGCGCTCCAGGCAGGCCATGCCACTTTCCATGGTGCGCAGCTGGATGCTGGGATCTTCCAATACGTCCAGAATCAGGCGGCGCAGGGTGCCGGACGGCTCTACCAGCAGCACGGTGGAGCGGCCCGACAGGCTGCTCAGCCGCATGTGTTCCAGGGCCTGCTCGATGCTGGCTACGCCCGCGCTGTCCCGCCCTGTCGCATCAATCGTGCGGCGCAGCAGGTCCACGTAGGCCAGTGCGGTGCTGGCCGCCTTGCGGGTAAAGCGCTTGCTGGATTCGCTGATGAAGCTCTCGAATTGGTGGCAGATGGTGGTGATGATGGGGATGCCAAACATGCCGCCGGAACCCTTGAGGCTGTGGATCTGGCGGTAGAGTTCGTCAAAGGCTCCGGCCTCTTTGTTCTCCAGGACCATCACGCCTTCTTCCAGGCGGTTGCAGCGGTCGGGCAGTTCGTCCACGAAACCGGCCTGCATTTCGGCCAGCAGGAGGGTGAAATCGGTGCTCATGCGCGGGCCTCGTGCCGTGCCCACACCTGTCGGATGTCCTGGGCCAGCGTCATGGGGTTAAAGGGTTTGGCCAACACGCCCACGGCACCCAGGGCCAGGTACTGTTGCACCTCGTCGGCCTGCGTGTTGGCGGTGAGAAACACCACGGGCAGGTTCGCAGTATCCGGGTTCTGGCGCAGGTGCTCGAAGGTGGTGGGGCCGTCCATGCCGGGCATCACCACGTCGAGCAGGACCAGGTCGGGCGCAAAATCCCTGGCCTGCTCGAGCGCCTGGGCACCAGAGCTGCAGATCAGCACCTCAAAGCCCCCCACCTTTTCCAGAGCCAGCTTGGCGACGGCCTGGATCAGGGGCTCGTCTTCGGCGTAAAGAATGCGTTGGAGTGTCATGGTGCGCATTGTCGGTGGGAGCGTTGTGGTTTGGCAACCGCGTCAACACGCGCGGCCCTCTTCGCGGCCATGCCGGGCGTAGTGCTCGGCTGCCGAGCGGAAAATCCCCTGCGCCACGGCGGCGGCCACGTCGGGGTGCAGGAGCAGGTAGCGGGTCTCGTCGAACGCCGCATCGGCCGTGCCCGTTTGGCGGGCCGAGGGGCGCTCACCAAAGGCCTTCAGGCCTTGCAGAATCAGGTCTTCGTCGCAGACCACCTCCTGGTGACCCGGTGTTGGCGCGCCAGGGTGTGCGAAGTCGGCGTCGTCATCGCTGTTTTGCGATCCCGGATGGGGTTCAATACAGCGCTGGAAGGCGCGCATGACATGCGCCACCCCCAGCTCGCTCAGGTGGCGCAGGTCGTCCTCAAAATAGTGGCTCCCGGCGGCGGGTGAGGTGGCGATTTCATAGGCTGGGAAATACACCACATTGTCGAATTGCCGCTCCACTTCGTCGGCTGCCACACGCAGCGCAGCTTTGGTGAGGGTGGAGGACACCAGCACGTGCCGGTTCTCGAAAGTGGCAGCGATAGGGACGGGTGACACCGTGAGCATGAGGTGCGCGCGCGGGTTGACCCGCCCAATGTGGCGCACCAGGGTGGCCAGGTCGTCGGCCGTTTCGCGGGCGGAAAAGTTGATGAAAGCGTGCAGCGCGGGGTTGTACGCGCCGCCTGCCACGCCCGGTGCCAGCGGAAACACGGCTCCATCGCTGCGTGCGTGCCAGGCCTCGGTCAAGCCCAGGGTGAGGATGATCCAGTCTGCCTGCAGGAAGACCGCGCGGACGCAGGCCAGGTGGTGTTCCCGGTCTTCCTGCAGTGCCGCTTCCGAAGCAAAGGCGTCGGGGTCTACGCCTGGGCGGTAGGGATCGACAAAACGGCCATCGTCGCGCTGCCATACTGTTTCATGGGGCTGGAAATGGCCAAACGCGCGTTCAAACAATTGCAGGGCCTGGCGCGCCGTGTACACATTGCCGTAGCGCGCGGAGTACACACCGTAGCCTTTGCGCCGGGCTTGCTCGGCGTCCAGGTGGGCCGGTGCCTGCTCGGTCACCAGGTAGGGCAGGCCCTCGGCCTGAATGCGCCATGCCAGCCGCTGGGCGAAGCAGCTGCCCAGCGACACGATGGTCTGGTCGCGGCGAATCAGCGGAGCCTGCACCACCGGATGGATGTGGCCCGGTGCCGGAGTGGCCATGGAGGGGCCCCAGTAGTGGTGGGCAGGCAGGCCAACGTACGGGTGGTGTTTCATGCGGCACGTGCCAGTTCGGCACCCAGCACCCGGTCGTACAGGGCGTCGCTTCGGTCGTAGCGGTCGCCAGCCCATGCAAACACGGCGATGTCATCGGGGGCAATGCCCTGGCCCTGGTAGGCGCTGTAGGCGAAATCGAGGTAGGCCCGCACACCGTCGAGGAGGGTGTGGGTTTTGAAGCGCCAGCGGTAACTGCCACCGGGGATGGACAGGCTGCGTGCCACCTCGGGATACAGGGGCCAGCTGTCCTGGGACAGAAAGTCGTCCACTTCGATGTGCTGCTCCAGCACGGCGGGCGCACAGCCCAGTTCCTGCGCAATGATCTGGGCCAGGCGCACCAGCACGTGGATTCGGGGGTGGTTGCAAGAGTGCATGAAACTGCCGGTGCGCTGAACGCGCAGAAAGAACGCGTCAAAGTGTGCGTGCAATTGCGACTCGGCAAACGCCTGCTGCAGCGCACGGACCTGGGCGTTCCAACCCCGGTAGTAGCCCAGGCCCCGGAACACGCGGTCGTTGAACAGGTGCTGCGCGGCCTCGGCCGGCACGCCATGGCGGTAGGCCCACACGGCAATGGCCGAGTTGTAATGGTGTTCGGTCAGCTCTGCGGTGCTGGACCGGGTGGCGTAGCAAATGTCGGGGTGAAAGGCCGCGAAGTGGATCGACGGCACGGTGATGACCCGGGGCCGCTGTGCGGGCTCGCAGCCCAGGTGCCTGTCCAGCAGGTCGGTGTGGCTGGTGGTGACCCACACGTCCAGGTGGGACAGCTGCAGCGCGCAGGCGCGCTCTTGGGCTGCATCGCTCCACTGCGTGGGCAACGGCTGCGGCGCAACCACGGCACTGGGCAGGAGCGCGCCCAAGGCGGCCGCAATGCCAAAGCTTTGGCATCCGCAGTTGACGGCAATTGTTTTCAAGGACGGGGCGGCGGGGTGCATGGCGCATCGGATTATCGGACTTGAATACACTGCAAGTCCTTTT
Source organism: uncultured Rhodoferax sp. (assembly GCA_964504185.1). Classification (GTDB taxonomy): domain Bacteria; phylum Pseudomonadota; class Gammaproteobacteria; order Burkholderiales; family Burkholderiaceae_C; genus Allorhodoferax. The sequence continues at coordinate 3,541 of CAZDDK010000094.1, forward strand.
TTACTTGAGCCGCTTTGGCGCAACGCCGATGGTGCACTCCGCCGACAAGCAAACCACTGCCGACTACTGGTCCGAGAACACGGCGGGCTCCAACCCGTTTTCGCCCGAGGTGTATTGGCTGGCCCAGGCACGGGTGCAGCGCCGCTTTCAGCGCAAGGCCGTTGGGGGACGGGACTATGCGACCTGGGCGCGGTATTGCGTGGGCGAGTTCCTCGGTCCGCGCGCACCGGTGGCGCGCACCCTGAGCATTGGCTGCGGCAGCGGCGTGTTGGAGCGCGAACTGCACAGCCTGAACGCTTTTCAGCACTGCGTTGCACTGGACATAGCGCCGGGAGCCATCGAACAGGCGGTGCGCGCGGCCCGCGCGGCGGGGATTTCCAACATTCACTTCCAGGTGCAGGACGTGGAGCACAGCGTGCTGCCGCGTGGGCACTTTGACGCCGTGTGGTTCAACGGGTCGCTGCACCACATTGGCGCGTTGGAGCGGGTGTGCCAGCAGGTGCGCCACGCGCTCAAGCCCGATGGCTGGCTGTTTTTCAACGAATATGTGGGGGCCAACCACTTCGGATTTGATGCCACCCAGCGCCTGGCCATGGAGCATGCCTTCGGCCTCATCCCGGCGCGGTTTCGCCGCTCGTTTGCACCGGGAAGCTGGGGGCAGGTGCAAGAAGCCGTGGCGCTGCCCGATCCGCGCGAAGTGGCCCGGGTGGACCCGTCGGAGGCGGTGCGCTCTGCCGATATTCTGGAGGTGGTCCGCCAGCATTTCGACGTGGTGGTGCAGAACCCGTGCGGGGGATCGTTGCTGCAATTTGTGCTGCACGGCATTGCCGGCAACTTCCGCGAGGACGATCCCGACTCCCTGCACATCCTGGAGATGCTGTTTGCCGTGGAAGACGCGCTGATCGCCAGCGGCAGCCTGAAGAGCGACTTTGTGGCGGTGGCGGCCCGGCCCCTGTCAGGGGGCTGATGCGGCGTTGGCCCATTGCAGGCAGCGCGCCCGCCAGGACGGCACCCAGGCGCGCAGTGCCTGCTCCACACTGGTGTGCGGCGTGTCGATGGGCAGGTCCAGCCGCCGTGCGGCCTCGGTCAGCGCGGCCAGCGCAGCCTGCGGGCTGTGGGTGTCCAGGGCTTGTGCGCCGTTTTGCTTGGAGAGTTTTTCGCCATGGGCTCCCAGCACCAGCGGCGTATGCAGGTACTGCGGCGTGGGCAGGCCCAGCGCCCGCTGCAGGACGATCTGGCGGGCCGTGTTGTCCGCCAGATCGACACCGCGCACCACGTGCGTAATGCCTTGCGCCGCATCGTCCACCACCACCGCCAACTGGTAGGTAAAACATGCGTCGGCGCGTTTGAGGACAAAGTCGCCCACCTCGGCTGGCACGTCCTGTTGCTGGGCTCCCAGGCGACGGTCATGCCAGTGCGTAATGGATGATGCTATTGTTTTTATAGCTACATCGTCAATATATACGCGGGCTAATGGCCTATTTTCCTTATGGCAGTCGGAGCGAAATCGCCAGGCCTTGGGGGTGTCTGGTGGGTACCCGGGCGGCAAACCGGTGCGGCAGGTGCCGGGGTAGACCCGCTCGCCGTGGCGCTGGGGTAGCCGACCCAGGCGCTCCAGGGCCCAGGCGATGTCCTTGCGCGAACAGCTGCAGGGGTAGGCGCAGTCGGCACCAACCAGGCTGTCCAGCGCTGCTTGGTACTGGCGTGCGCGGGTGGATTGCTGTGCCACCGGTTCGTCCGACACCAAGCCGCAGGCCTGGAGCTGCTGCACGATGCACTCGGTGGCACCGGCCAGCGTGCGCGGGGTGTCCACGTCCTCGATGCGCACCAGCCACTGGCCGCCGTGGGCGCGGGCGTCCAGCCAGCTGGCCAGTGCGGCCACCAGCGAACCGGCGTGCAAGGGTCCCGTGGGGGAGGGCGCGAAACGGCCTCGATACATGGAGATGATGGCGTGAGCGCCCCCTTTCCGGGGGGGGGCAGCGATCCGCGCAGCGGCTAGATCACCATGGCCAGCGCGAGCTCCAGGCCAGACACAAAGGCGTTTTCCACGCGGTGGCCCAGGCACCAGTCACCGCACACGCCCAGGCCGGCCTTGGCGTCCCACAGATGGGATTGGCCCAGGGGCTGGGCAGTCTTGGCGTACAGCCAGCGCTGGGTGTCCACATGGGCGGGTTCGGCGCGGATGCCGGTGATCTCGGCAAACGCCTTGATCAGCTTGGCCTGCACGCGCTGCGGGCTGTCGTTGAGGTGTTCCTGTGACCAGGCGGCGCTGGCCTGAACGGTCCAGCGCTCCACGGCACCTCGGCCGGGCTTGCTGGACTCGCGGGTCAGCCAGGCAATGCGGTGGTGCGTGCTGCGCGCTGCGTTCCATTGCGGCCCCAGGGTCATGAAGCCCGGTTGCATGGCCTGCGGGTAGGCCAGCATCAGCGTCCAGCAGGGGGATACGGTGACGGCGCTGATTTTTTTGACCAATGGGCCGGCCCTGGGCACGTCGGCCAACAGTGCTTGCGCCTGGGGGCTTGGCACGGCCAGCACCACGGCGTCAAAGCCGCTGTAGACGTGGGTGGTGTCGCCCTCGCCTTCGGTGCGCAGCTGCCACTGGGCCTTGTTCAAGGCGTCGCGTTCGATGCGGGTGACCCGGGTGTTGAGTTCCAGGCACTGGGCATCCACCAGCGGTTGCGCCCAGCGGCGCACCAGGGTGCTCATGCCGGGAATGGCCACCCAGTGCGGCTCGCGCGCGGGCAGGCCGGCGGCGGCCACGCGGCCGCGTTCGTCAAGCACCTGCACGGTATTGGCGCTCCAGGCCTTGCAGACATTGGGCGTGGTCTGCAGCGCCAGCACAAAACGTGGATCGCGCACGGTGAAGTACTGCGCACCGTGGTCAAACGTGCCAAAGGGGCTGTTGCGGGTGGCCATGCGCCCCCCCACGGTGTGGCTCTTCTCGAACACCATGACGCGGTGCCCGGCTTGCGCCAGCGTGCGTGCGCAGGTGACGGCGGCAATGCCCGCCCCAATGATGGCAATGTGTCGGGATGCAGTCATGGGCGGGGTCTCCTGGAGTTGTGGGGTGGTGCCAGTTTATACGCGGGCCGCCGCGCCAGGCGCGGGTGGGCTAATGGAAGTTCCCCCGGTGCTTCTCCAGCAGGGCAGCACGCGTGGCGGGGCTCTCCAGCTGGTGCAGCCACCACTGCAGGGCCCGGCCCTGCTGGTGGGTCTTGGCACCACGCCAGGCATAGTGAATGGATACCTGGCGCGGTCCGCGCTCGGTCTTCTTGACCACCAGCCGCCCGGCTTCAATGTAGGGGTCGGCCATGCAGCGGGGCACATTGCCGCCGCCCAGTCCGCGCAGCTGGGCGTCGAGCTTGGCGTGCATGCTGCCCACCGTGAACACATCCTGGCCACTGAGCAGACCAAAGGTCAGGGCCCGGCCGCGCAGCACCGAGTCGGCCACCGCCACGGCGCGGTGCTGCTGGATCAGGCTGTCTCCCAGCGGCTCGGGGGCACTGGCCAGTGGATGATGGGGGGCCACGGCATATACGAAGCTGACCTGGCCCAGGGGTTTGGTGTGCACGTCGGGGGCCGTGTTGCTGTCGTGCGTGGTGCCAATGGCCAGGTCGGCCTGGCCGGAGGTGAGGGCCTCCAACGTGCCCGACAGGGTCTCGTCGCGCAGGCGGATGCGGGTGGGAGGAGACAAGGCAAAAAAGGCATCGCACAGTTCCATGACGGTGGACTTGGAGATGATGGTGTCCACCGCGATGGTGAGCTGGGGTTCCCAGCCCGTGGCCACGCGCTTGACCCGGTTGGCAACGGCTTCCACGTCGTGCAGCAGGCGTGCGCCTTCACGCAGCAGCTCGGCACCGGCTTCGGTCAGCACGGCCTGGCGCGAGCTGCGGTCGTAGAGCAACACGTCCAGCGCGTCCTCAATCTGGCGCACCCGGTACGTCAGGGCGCTGGGCACCATGCCCATGGCCCGCGCGGCGGCGGCAAAGCTGCCGGCGGCGGCAATGGCTTGCAGCATCGACAGGGCTTCTGGTGTCAGGACATTGCGTGCATTTTGCATGGTGTTGTACTTCAAATTGAAATTATTTGAATAATGCCATCAAACCCGGTGGATGGAAAGAGCGGCTGTGCGGCCTAAAGTCTGGAGTATGGAGGAGAAGGTTCCCATGTTGACACTGCGTAAATCTGCCGACCGGGGCTATGCCGACCACGGTTGGTTGCAATCGTTTCACAGCTTCTCGTTTGCGGGCTACTTTGACCCGGCGCACATGGGTTGGGGCAATTTGCGGGTCATCAACGAGGACTACATTGCTCCCGGCACCGGCTTTGGCACGCATGGCCACCGCGACATGGAAATCATCAGCTATGTGGTTGCCGGCGAGTTGGCCCACAAGGACAGCATGGGAAACATCAAGGGCATTCCCCCGGGTGACGTGCAGCGCATGAGTGCAGGGCGCGGCGTGCAGCACAGCGAGTTCAACCACGCGCCCCATACGACCACCCATCTGTTGCAGATCTGGATCGAACCCAATGTGCGCGGTATTGCGCCCAGTTATGAGCAAAAGACGATTCCCCCCGAGCAAAAGCAGGGCGTGTTGCGCCTGGTGGCTTCCAGCGATGGTGCCCATGATTCGGTGCGCATTCATGCCGATGCGCGCATGTACAGCGGGCTATTCGGCGCGGGCCAGACCGCCCGCCTGCCGCTGGACCCCGAGCGCAAGGCCTATGTGCACCTGGTGCGCGGCGAAATGGTGGTCAACGGCACGCCGCTGGGAGCCGGTGACGCAGCCTTGCTGTCCCAGGAGGACACGCTGGTGCTGGATCAGGCCCGTGATGCCGAGGTGCTGGTGTTTGATTTGGCGGCGTAAGTTTTTTTTGTCCCTGTTGTAAAGGAGTTTTGAAATGGCAAAGGTAGTTGTTGTGTTTCATTCCGGCTACGGCCACACCCAGCGCCTGGCGCAATCGGTGGCACAGGGCGCGGGCGCGGAGTTGCTGGCGATTGATGCCGATGGCAACCTACCCGAAGGCGGCTGGGAAGCGCTGGCTGCGGCCGACGCCATCGTCTTTGGCTCGCCCACCTACATGGGCAGCGTGAGCTGGCAGTTCAAGAAGTTCGCCGATGCCTCCAGCAAACCCTGGTACACCCAGGCCTGGAAGGACAAGATCTTTGGCGGCTTCACCGCGAGTGCCAATGTCAACGGTGACAAGCATTCCACTTTGCATTACTTCATGACCCTGGCCATGCAGCATGGGGGCCTGTGGGCAGGTACCGGCCTGAACTACAACAACACCAAGGCGTCGCAGCGCAGCGACGTGAATTACCTGGCGTCCAGCGCCGGACCCATGGCGCAAACACCGGGGGACGCCAGCGGCGATGAAATGAATGCGGGCGACCTGGAGACGGGCCGCCTATTTGGCCAGCGCATTGCCGCGCTGGCCAGCCACCGCGCGGGCTGAGTCCGATGCAATCTTGTGCTGGGACAAGGACACACGTGAACTAGCCGACCTATCATGCCGCCAGGCTATTGGGTCACGCTTTTTCCGTGTCGAACTTGGATTCGGTCTCTTTTTTCCACTCTCTGCAAACCCGGCTGACGCTGGCGGTTCTGGCCACGTTGGCCGGTGCTTTTGCGCTGGTGGGCATCATGCTGGGAGTGGCCATGAACCGGGACGCCCGGTCCTACGTCCACGGGCAACAAGAGGTCACGGTTGCCCTGCTGGCGTCCCAGGTGGAGCTGGCGCTGGAGGTGCGCTTTCGGGCGTTGGAGCAGGTGGCCTCTGAGTTGGCGCATGCGCCACGGTGGAACCCCGCGTCTGCACAGGCCTTGTTGCGTGAGCGGCCCATCCTGACCACGCTGTTCAACATCGACGTCCTGGCGGTTCACCCACAGGGTGCGGTGCTGGCGCAGTGGCCACGTCCGGCGCACCCCACATGGGTGGTGGAACAGGTGTCGGCACTGCCCGCTGCAGAGCGGGGGGACTCCGCGTCCGTCCGTCGGGTGTGGCGAGAAGAGCATGGAGTGCATTCCACCGTGCTGTTGGGCGTGCCCGTGCGCTCGCCAACCGGGGCAGTGCAAGGCTATCTGGTGGGACGTGAACAACTGGGCGATGCGGGATTCCTCCACGTTTTGCTTGGCAGCACCGACCCCCTGCCCGGAACCTACGCGGTGTTGGACGGATTGGAGCAGGCGCAAGGTCCCCGTGTGCTGGCCCAGCGCGCAGCAGACGATGGCGCGTCCACCTCCCCCCAAACGCCTACCCCCGCGCCGCATTGGGGCGAGGCCGTCGAAGCGGCGGACCCTGGAGGGGGGTGGCTGTGGGCGCAGCATCCGGTGCGTGGCACGCCGTGGGCGGTGGCGGCGCGGACCCGCAGCGCGTCCGCCCTGGCGGGCCTGCAACAGCGCCAGCGAGACGCCCTGTGGGCGACCTTCGGCATTGCCACGCTGGCCCTGCTGGTGTGCGGCTGGGTGATTCGGCGCAGCATGGCACCGCTGAGCGTGGCCATCGGCCAATTGTCCCGCGCGGCGGTGGATCGGGTTCCGCGCATCGCCTCGCTGGACGGGGCGCGGCGTGACGAAGTGGGGGTCCTCATTGCCAGCTTCAACCACGTGCTGCAGGCCATGCACGCCCGAGAAATGGCGTTGCAGCAAAGCCGCCAGCGCCTGGACGACATTCTCAACCACCTGGACGCGCGGGTCTATCTGAAGGACGCCAGCGGGCGCTATCTGTTTGCCAACCACAGCCTGTGCGTGGCGCTGGGGCGACCTGTGCAGGACGTGCTGGGGCGTTGCGATGCCGATTTTTTTGATGCGGCCACCAGCGAGCGCCTGCAGGCCAACGATGCGCAAGTGCTGCAAGGCGCTGGATCGCGCAGTTTTGATGAGCTGATCGTCCCGCTCGGCACGCACGAGGCACGAACCTTCCTGAGCGTCAAGCTTCCCATGCGCGATGTGCATGGGGGGGTGGAGGCGGTGTGCGGCATTTCCACTGACATCACCGAGCGCATGCGCCAGGAAGCCGACCTGCGCATTGCCGCTGTCGCCTTTGAGGGCGGCGGGGAGGGCATGATGGTGCTCGATCACGCGTGGCAGCCCATGCGTGTCAACCGGGCCTTTGTCGCCATCACGGGCTACGACCTGCAGCACAGCGCGGCAGCCCTTGGCCGTTTGCTGGACTCTGGTGCTTTGGCCCCCACGGTGCGGGCGCACGTGGAACAGGCCCTGGCCAGGGACGACCATTGGCACGGACGCTTGCGCGTGCGCCACCCGCAGGGACATGGCTGGTGCGCCAAGATCGGCATGGGCGTGGTGCGTACCACGCAGGGGCATGTGAGCCACATTGTGGTGAATGTGGTGGATGACACCCCGGCACAGCAGGCTGAAAAACTGCGCCTGCAGCAGGAGGCCACCCACCGCAAGGCCCTGGTACGCGAGGTGCACCACCGCATCAAAAACAATCTGCAGGGCATTCTGGCCTTGCTGCGCCAGCACGGCCAGCGCCACCCCGAAGTGCGCGAGCCGCTGCACATGGCCATCGGCCAAATCCAGAGCATTTCCCTGTTGCATGGACTGCAGGGCCGGCAAGACCGGGCACAAGTGCATGTGGGGGACCTGGTGGATGCCATCAGCAAGGAAGTGGGTCTGCTGTGGTCCTGTGAACTGACCGTGCAGCCCCCACCCCCCTGGCCGGACTATTTGCTGTCGGAACACGATTCTGTTTCCATTGCGCTGATCCTGCACGAGCTCATGCTCAACGCCGCCAAGCACCGCACCGATGCGCAGGCCGGGGTTCTGGTACGGCTGACACCCCACGCGGGGACGCAAACGGGCGTGGATATCGAGGTATCCAACCCGGGCGATTGGCAGTGCGGGATCGCGGCGGTGGCGCAGGGCAGCGGACGCGGGCTGATGGCGGCGCTGATGCCACGCTATGGTGCCGACATGGTGGTGCAGTGCCGTGATGCC
>CAZDDK010000095.1:0-11453 GCA_964504185.1 uncultured Rhodoferax sp.
GGGAGCCAAATCCTCACGCTGGCAGCCAAGGAGCTGCGCGACCGCATGCGCAACCGCTGGGTCCTGGCAGTCGCGCTGGTATTCACCGTTTTTTCCTTGGTGATTACCTACTTTGGGGGAGCCGCCCAAGGCCAACTCGGGCTGCGCTCCATTGAGTTCACCATCGCCAGCCTGGTCAGTCTGGTGATCTACCTGATTCCATTGATCGCTTTGCTACTGGGCTTTGACGCCATTGTGGGAGAACGCGAACGCGGCTCGCTGGACCTGTTGCTGTCCCTTCCCATTACCCGGCTGGAACTGCTGCTTGGAAAATACCTCGGACTTGCTGCGGCACTCACCCTCTCCACACTTTCCGGTTTTGCGTTGGTCGCACTGCTGCTCTACAAGCAATTCAATTGGGCCGGGCTATACCACTATCTCGGCTTCATGATCAGTTCGGTCTTGCTGGGTCTGGCGTTCCTGAGTCTTGCTCTGTTGATCTCCGTGGTTGCGCGTGAGCGCACCCGCTCGTCCGGTTTGGCCATTGCGCTGTGGTTCTTCTTTGTGCTCGTGTTTGACCTGATGCTGCTCGGCGGTCTGGTCGCCACGGGCGGTTCGTATGGTGGCGACGCCTTTGCCTACCTGCTGTTGTTCAACCCGGCCGATGTCTTCCGCATCCTCAACGTGTTTTCGCTGGAAGATGTGCGCACTCTGTACGGTCTGTCCAGCATCGTGCCCGCTGAATTGGGGAGACCCTGGCTGATGGGATTGGTCATGGTGGCCTGGATTGTGCTGCCGCTGGGCCTGGCAAACTGGAGATTCAAATCGTGAAACCCCACTACTCTTGCTGTCAACACCGTGGCGCGTCGGCAGCCCACTCTAGCGAACGCCGCCAGCTATTGGGTATGGCTTCTTGGGCTGCGATAGGAATTCTGACGGGATGCGGAGATCGCACCGATGCGGCGCACACACTTGCGCCGGTGGAAATCACCTCGGCCACCTCATGCGATCTGGACGGCATGCTGCTGGCCGACTACCCTGGTCCCAAGGCCCAGATCCACTACGCGGGGGCTACCAAACCCATGTTCATGTGCGACACGGTCGAGATGTTCAACACACTGCTGCGTCCCGAGCAAGTCCGCAAAGTGGAAGCCGTGTACGTTCAAGACATGGGGAAAACCGACTGGGACCAGCCACGCGGCAACTGGATTGACGCCAAGACCGGCTTTTATGTGTTGGGGAGCAAGCGCCACGGCTCCATGGGCCCCACGATTGCCAGCTTCTCGCACGAGGCCGACGCCACCAAATTTGCGGCGTCCCATGGCGGCAAGGTACTGCGCTTTGGCGACGTCAAAGCCGACATGGTGGACCTTAGCGGCGGCGCACTGCACGATACCCGCATGTAGGCGGAAGTTGGCGAGTACCTCATGCAACAGTTGCTTGGCTCACCAGCGTCTGCGGGCACCCCGCGGCTGACCGTCGCGGGCGTTGCATTGTTGGTTTTTTTGTTCGCATCCGGGTGGTGGCACCTGACACGTGACAATGGTTCAGCGCCCAGTGGCTCTACGCTGCAAGTGGAGGGCGACATCTGCATCGTGGCACCACCCGTGCCTTACGACCGTTCCACGGGATTGTCCCTGTACGCACCACGCACTGCACCTCCTGACGCCCGATGCCCGGTCTGCGGAATGTACCCATCGCGCTTCCCGGATTGGGCCGCCCAGGTGATATTTGACAACGGAGATGCCCAGTTTTTCGATTCCCCACTGTCGCTCTTCATGTATCTGCAAAACCCGGGACGATATAGCCCTGGACGCAGCGCAGACCAGATTGCGGTGCGCTATGTGACCGATGGAACCAGCCGCCAATGGATCGACGCAACCAAGGCGTGGTTTGTGCATGGATCAACTGCCGTTGGCCCCATGCGCGCTGGCAACTTCCCCGCATTCCATTCGAAGACCGACGCAGTGCAGTTTGCACAACGCCGTGGTGGAAGTGTTCTGGCGTTCGACGCCATTGATGACAGTGTGCTTTCCCCCCTGGCAGGCAAAGGTGGGCACCAATTGCACAGCCGCGTGTCCGACGCCGCCCGCTAAGATCCCACCGAACACGTTGTTGTCAGGAGCCTCCTCCTGCAGGATATGACAGATCCTTCAGCCTAATCAACGAAGCCTGCAACCGGCAGTCCGGCAACCGCCACGCGGGTCTGCATGACACAGCCTGCCAACGGTTGCGCTGCCAATTCGGATTCGCTGCGTCCACGGCGCGCACTCGTGACAAACAGGGTGCGCCCGTCTTCGCCCCCAAGGCATGGCATGGTGGGGCATTGCACGGGCATCGGAATCTCGCTCAGCAGCCGCCCGTCGGGTGAAAACTGGCACAAACGGGCACCCTCGTACAGGGCCACGTAATAGTTGCCTTGCTGGTCTACGGCGGCACCATCGGGGCGGCCTTGATAGCTGCCGTCGGTAAATTGCCAACCAAGGGGCTTGGGGGCAAATTGCTGAAACACCCGGCGCGCGCCCAGGGTTGGTCCCTCACCGGTGTAATCCCAGCAATAAGTGACGTGGCGCGGCGTATCGGACCAGTACAACGTGCGCTGGTCCGGGCTCCAGGCCAAACCGTTGCCGGTGAGCGCCCCCTCGGCATGGCAAGTGACTGTGGCTGCGCCCTGGCGTGCATCCACACAATAGAGGGCCGCCGCATCATGGCTCTTGGTTTCGTCTACCGTGCCCACCCAAAAGCGCCCGTGTGCGTCGCAGCGGCCATCGTTTGCGCGCACGGCAGTGGGGTCATACGGCAGGGTAGCTATGCGTTGCAAAGCACCGCCCCACTCGCGTGCGCGGTATATGCCGTCGCGCAGCGCCATTACCAGCCCACCACCGGCGGCAGGTGCAATGCAGCCGGGCTCGGTGGGAAGATCCCAGATTTGTACCGTACCCATATAAACGTTGGCCCGCAGAATCTGGCGTTGCGCAATATCGACCCAATACAAGGCCTGCTCCAACGGATGCCAGAACGGCGATTCGCCCAACTCGCAAGCGTGATCGGAAACCGGTTGCCACTGCATCATGCGCCCTCCACTTCGATGCGCACCGTGGCGGAAAAGGTGTCACCGGGTTGCAACGCGCGCACGCCCAGGTCCTGCATGCCATCCGCACCACGCGCCATGCGGTTTACCGCGTTGTTGACATGGCTCACGGGCTCGATGGCAATGGTGTCACGCTCCGGCGTGGTATAGACCACCAAGTGGTTCAGGCTGGACACCATGCGCACGTGCAGTTCGGCATCGTGCAACTGCACCATACCGTTCCAGCCATCAAAACAATGGTCCACCTCCAAGCTGGCGCACGCACCGTCCACACCCGTGCTGATGGCGCGATGCGTGGGCAACTTGTCATCACCCATCTCCCAGCGCCCGGTGGCGTCAAAGCGCACGCGGGCGTCGACGCGCTTGACAAAATAAGGGTGCCAGCCCAAGCCCACTGGAACCACGCTGGCGCACCGGTTGGTGATGGACACGCCCATTTCCAGCGCATTCGCGTCAATCCGGATCGTCTGGGATGCTTCGAAATCAAATGGCCAGGCGTCATCCGAACGGTGTTCGTACACCAGTTGCGCGTGGGTACCCGTGGCTTCCTGGACCAACCAGGGGCGCTCCCATCCCACGCCATGAATGGAATGGGGATCCGGCTGCCAGTTGCGAACCAGGGGATACTCGCGCCCCTGCCACTGCAATAGGGCGTTTCCTACGCGGTTGGAATACGGCACAAGAGGATAGCTGGCAGACTGGCGTACCGAACGCAGGCCCTGTGCCACAGTCGAACGCAACACCGGGATGCCTTTCCACCAGAGTCCACTGATGCATCCGCCCAGTTCGGGCTTGATTTCACACAGCAGTTCGGAAGAGCGCAGGGTGACGGGGGCTTGCATGCGGATGGGACTCCTGGCGTGAACGAGATGGCCAACCATTGTGCCCGCGCCGGTCCCGAAAAAATGGCCCTTGGGAACCAGTTGGTTACCAAGGGCCATCGCCCAGTCCACCCGAGCGGCCCGACCGCAACGCGGCGGATTAGCGTCCGTAGGCGGTTTCGCCGTGGGACGTGATGTCCAGACCTTCGCGCTCGTCTTCTTCGCTGACACGCAGACCAATGGTCTTGTCAACAAGGAAGTAGGCCACTGCCGACACGATGCCGGACCACAGCACGGTCACTCCAACGGCCTTGGCTTGCACCAGAACCTGGGCCGCAATCGAGTAGTCCGCTGCCGTCACCATGGTGGCCGTTACCCAGTCAGCCACGTAGCCCGGTCCACCCAAGGCCGGTGAGTTGAACACTCCGGTCAACAAGGCCCCCAGGATGCCGCAGACGCCGTGCACGCCAAACACATCTAGCGAATCGTCCGCACCCAGCATCTTTTTCAAGCCGGTCACGCCCCACAGTCCGGCAAAGCCAGAGATCAGGCCAATGGCCAGGGCACCGCCTACCCCGACGTTGCCTGCAGCGGGGGTGATGGCCACCAAACCCGCTACCGCACCGGATGCGGCACCCAGCATCGAAGCCTTGCCCTTGTGCAGCGCTTCCCCGATCGACCAGGTCAAGACGGCCGCGGCGGTGGCACCAAAGGTGTTGATGAAGGCCAGTGCGGCAAAGCCATTGGCTTCCAGTGCCGAGCCGGCGTTGAAGCCAAACCAGCCCACCCACAACAGCGAGGCCCCCACCATGGTCAGTGTCAGGCTGTGCGGTGCCATGGCTTCCTTGCCATACCCCACCCGCTTGCCAATGAAGAAGGCACCGACCAGACCGGCCACGGCGGCGTTGATGTGGACCACCGTGCCGCCCGCAAAGTCCAATGCACCCCATTGCCAGATCATGCCGGCCTTGCCGGTCATGGCGTCGGCTACCTCTTTGGCGGCGTAGGCATCCGGCCCCATCCAGAACCAGACCATGTGGGCGATGGGCGCATAGCTGAAGGTGAACCACAGCACCATGAACATCAGCACGGCCGAGAACTTGATGCGCTCAGCAAAAGAACCCACGATCAACGCGCAAGTGATGCCCGCGAAGGTCGCCTGGAAGGCTGCAAACACAATCTCGGGAATCACCACGCCCTTGCTGAAGGTTGCCGCATTGGCAAAAGTGCCCGCTGCGTTGTCCCAGACACCCTTCATGAACAGCCGGTCAAGCCCCCCAATGAAGGCGTTGCCCTCGGTGAACGCCAGGCTGTAGCCGTAAATAAACCACAGCACCACAATCATCGAGAACGTCACCATGACCTGCATCAGCACGGACAGCATGTTCTTGCTGCGCACCAGTCCACCATAGAACAGCGCCAGGCCCGGCACCGTCATCAAGATGACCAACAGCGTGGAAACCATCATCCAGGCGGTGTCGCCCTTGTTGGGAACCGGTGCGGGTGCCGCTGCCGGTGCGCCGGCATCCGCGGCAGCGGGCGCAGCGGCCACAGTGGCTGGGGCCGCCGACGGAGTGCCAACGGCCTCAGCCGGTTTGGCTTCCGCTGTGGCGGTCACGGGTGCGGGAGCCGCCGCTTGGGCCAGTACGGCGGAACCCGCTGTCAGCAGACCCCAACCCAGCGCAAGGGAGAGAAGTAACTTTTTCATGGTGCACGTCCAATCACAGGGCTTCGTTGCCGGTCTCGCCGGTGCGAATGCGAACGACCTGTTCGAGGTCATAGACAAAAATCTTTCCATCGCCGATCTTGCCGGTGCGGGCTGCGCCCTCAATGGCTTCGATCACGCGCTCCACCAGTGCGTCATCGATGGCTGCCTCGATCTTGACTTTGGGCAGAAAATCGACCACGTACTCCGCGCCGCGGTACAGCTCGGTATGGCCCTTCTGGCGGCCAAAGCCTTTGACTTCGGTGACCGTGATGCCCTGCACGCCCATGCTGGACAAGGACTCGCGTACCTCGTCGAGCTTGAACGGTTTGATGATTGCCGTTACGAGTTTCATAGTTGCTACTTCCTTCAATGGTGGAGCGAATCAGAACGTGTACTTCACACCGACGGTGACGGTGTTCTTGCCCAGGTTGTCAAAGGTGCCAACTTTGTAAAAGGCGTCCTTGGCATCGGTGGTGATGGCCGCCACGGAGCCGCTCAGGCCATTGCCAAAATCCTTGCTCAAGGTCAGGGACCAGTCGGTGTAGTCGCCAGCGTTGTTCACCTGGTTGGGAATGGTCTGGCGGCCCACGTGTGGTGTCAGGGTGAAGCCGTTGCCCAGGTCCACCGCCGCAGCGAGCTCCAGATAGGCCGCGCCCTTGCTCTCGGGATTGGCGATGAAGTTGGTGGTGGCCTGGCTGTACTTCGCGGTCACAATGCCAAAGGTCAGCGCACCATAGACTTCGGTGGTGCTCGCATCCACCAGCACCCTGTCGGCGGTGTTGCCAGGGTATTGGTAGCGGATCACGCCCACGTCAAAAGCGAGGCCGGACGCGATTTCGCCTTTGTAGCCGCCGTACAGGTCCACCTCGGTGGTGCCGTCCGTGGCACCCACGTAGTCCTTGATCCAGCTGACGTTGGAGCCCCAGATGCCCACATAGGCCCCGCTCTTGTGCGCAAAGTCTGCGCCCAGTTGCAAGGCGGGCTTGAACGAGGTCTGCGCCACGCTGCGGAAACGGTAGTCGGTCACCACGCCCACGTTGAAGCTCAGCGACGAAGCCGGCTCCGCAGCGGCCTGCGCCATGGCGGCAGTGCCGGTCAGTGTGCCAAGAAGGACGAGAAGCGTGAGGGGTTTGAATTGCATGGTGTTTCTCCGAAGCGGTTAATAGGGGTGCACCACTTAAGCACGTTGCATGCCAACATCAATATCCACTGCATCCGCACCCATTGCGCGTACAGAGCCCTCAATTCGCGTATGATGGCTGTATAAATTCACAGCATGCACCGCATCGGTGCATTTTTCAAGCGCATGGTCAGTACAGTGCGCACCCAATTTGGGAGGTCTTGCGATGGGCTTGTCTTTGGTGCAAAGCCGTGCGTTGCGCGGCCTGGATGCGGCCCGGGTGACCGTGGAGGTGCATCTGGCCAACGGATTGCCCAGCTTCACGCTGGTGGGTCTGGCCGATGTGGAGGTCAAAGAGGCCCGCGAACGGGTGCGCTGCGCCATTCAGAATGCCGGGCTGCAATTTCCCCACAACCAGCGCATCACCGTGAACCTGGCCCCGGCCGACCTGCCCAAGGAATCCGGCCGGTTGGATCTTCCCATCGCCTTGGGCATTCTGGCGGCCAGTGGCCAGATCGATGCCAGCCGCCTGGAGGGCTACGAATTTGCCGGGGAATTGTCGCTGACGGGTGCCCTGCAGCCGGTTCGCGGTGCATTGGCCATGGCGCTGGCATTGCACACACAGGCCACACCCCCCCGCTTGGTGCTGCCACCCGGCAATGCCGAAGAAGCGGCCCTGGTACCCGGCTCCCAGGTCTACCGGGCGCGCCACCTGCTGGACGTGGTGCGCCAGTTTGCCCCCGCGCCAACGGCCAGCGACACCGGCCTGGTGGATGCGCCCGACGATGGCGGCTGGATGCGGGTGCTCCCCGCCCCCCAGCCCGCGCCGTCCCCCCACGTGCCCGACATGGCGGACGTCAAAGGCCAGGCAGCGGCCAAGCGAGCGCTGGAGATTGCTGCCGCTGGGGGCCACAGCCTGCTTCTGGTAGGGCCGCCCGGTTCGGGCAAGTCCATGCTGGCGCAGCGCTTTGCCGGTTTGCTGCCACCCATGTCCAGCGACGAGGCCCTGCAAAGTGCAGCCATTGGCAGCCTGGGCGGGCGCTTTTCCATGGAGAACTGGGGGCACCGGCCTACATGCAGCCCCCACCACTCCGCCAGCGCCGTGGCGCTGGTGGGTGGGGGTTCGCCGCCGCGCCCCGGCGAGATCTCGCTGGCGCACCATGGCGTGCTGTTTCTGGACGAAATGCCCGAGTTTCCCCGCTCGGCACTGGAGGCGCTGCGCGAGCCGCTGGAAACCGGCCACATCACCATTGCACGCGCCGCACAGCGCTCGGAATTTCCGGCGCGCTTTCAGCTGATCGGGGCCATGAACCCCTGCCCCTGCGGCTACCTGGGCTCCAGCGCGCACCGCTGCCGCTGCACGCCGGACCAGGTGTTGCGCTATCAGGCCAAGCTCAGCGGGCCGCTGATGGACCGCATCGACCTGCACGTGGAGGTGCCCAACCTGCCCAGCACCGATTTGCTGGACGCGCCCGCAGGCGAACCCACTGCCAGCATCCGCCAGCGCTGCGCACAAGCCCGCGCGCGCGCGCTCGAACGCCAGGGCAGCACCAATATGGCCTTGCAGGGCCAGGCCATTGACACACATGCATTGCTCGCCCCCTCTGCGCTGCAGTTCCTGCAAGTGGCGGCCGCGCGCCTGGGCTGGTCGGCACGGGGCACCCACCGCACGCTGAAAGTCGCGCGCACCATTGCCGATCTGGCCGCCGCGCGCTGCACCGAGGTCAGCCACCTGGCCGAGGCCATGCAATACCGGCGCACCTTGGCCGCCTGACGCATGGCCACTCCCCACGCTACGGCCTATGACCCGCGCCTGGTGGGCTGGCTGTCCCTGGCGCAGCTCATCAGCTGGGGCAGCGTCTTCTATACCTTCACCCTGATCATGGGACCTGTGGAGCGGGAACTGGGGCTGGGACGCGCGCAATCGTCGCTGGCGTTCAGCCTGGCGCTTCTGGCCGAGGGACTGATGGCCTTTCCCGTGGGCCGGTGGATTGACCGTGGCCACGAGCGCACGGTCATGACCGGTGGTTCATTGCTGGCCGGTCTGTGCCTGCTGGCCCATGGCTGGGTGGACAGCCTGGGCGCGTTCTACGCCGTGTGGGTGGGCCTGGGAATTGCCATGTCAGCGGTCCTGTACTCGCCGGTGTTTGCGGTGGTGACCCGGCGTTTTCCCCACGACTTCCGGCGCGCCATCATCACCATGACGTTTCTGGGTGGGCTGGCCAGCACGGTTTTTATCCCGCTGACGGCCTGGTTGATCGACGGATGGGGCTGGCGCCAGGCCCTGATGGTCTTGGCGTTTCTGCATTGGCTGGTGTGCGCACCTTTGCACGCCCGGCTGCTGCGCAATGCCCCTTTGCCTCCACACACCAGGTCCGTGGCACCCACAACTGCTGCGCCTGGCCTGTCGCACCACCTGCGCAGCGCGCCCTTCGTGCTCATTGGCAGCTTCGTGGTGCTGATGATGGCGGTCACCGTCGCCCTGCCAGCGCACATGGTGAGCCTGCTGCGCGAGCACGGCCTGGATGAGCGCTGGGTGGTCGCCATTCCGGCCAGCATCGGTGCGGTGCAAGTGCTGGGGCGGCTTTTGCTGTACTTCTTCGAGCGCCACTTTGACCTGCATCTGGCCAACCGCCTGATTCCCTGCCTGATTCCCTTGGGACTGGCCGCGCTGTTGGCAGCCCCCTGGGCGGGCAGCGCCCACGCCCTGGTGGTGCTGGTGTTTGTGGCACTGTGGGGCATGGGCAACGGCATGCTCACCATCGTCAAAGGCACGGCCATCGCGGAGTATGTCAGCCGCGACCACGTGGCCTCGCTCAACGGAGCACTGGGCATTCCCCTGGCGCTGACCCGCTCCGCCGCGCCGCTGGGGCTGGGTCTGCTGTGGAGCCCACAGACCGGTTACACCCTGGGTCTGTGGGTGTTGGTGGGTATCAGCGTGCTGGGTGTGGGTGCGCTGGCGTGCGCACAAGGGCTTGCCCGGCGCACCTAAATTGCTACTATATTTGTAGCTTAAACACCTTATTTTACGCGGGCTAGAGGCATATTACTCTCTCAATGGCACGCCCGCTTGGCGCAAGTAGGCCAGCACATCCTTGCTGACGGGGCCGACCGAGCGCGCCTTTTCCGCCATCTCTGCTGCGCTGCTGGTCTGGCCCAATGCCGCCAAGGACACGGCGGCTCCCAGCAGCCATCGCTGCTCGTCCGGACGGGACTGCAGGGCCATCATGTAGGCGTGGACACTGTCCGGATGGCGCCCCAGGCGCTGGGCCGCGTTGGCCCGAATGGCCCAGAGGTCGGGCTGGTTGCCGAGTTGGGGTTCCAGACGGGTGAGCAATTCCCAGACGGCACCATACCGGGCCTCTGCCAAGTGCATGCGCGCCATCTCCCGTACCAATGGCAGCAGTGCGGGATTGGGTCCGGTGTTGCCCCCCGTCTTGGCGGTGCGCTCGGCCACGGCAATGGATTGCTGCACCAAATCCGCAGCGGCATCGCGCGCGCCGGTCTGCCACAGGCTTTGGGCCTGGGCCACCACATCCGCGCCCGCCTGCTGTTGGCGCTGCACGACCGGCACGACCTCACGCGGGGTACCGGCACCGGGGGCGGGTGCTGCTGCCGACGCAACCGCCTGTGCGGGGGACGGTGCGCTGGCCTGCCCCCGAATTTTGGTGACGGCACTGGCCGCCGCGTTGACCGGCTGCGCGGCCGGGGGAGCGGCAGAAACAGTTGCGGCCACTGGAGGCGGCGTGGGCGTGGAGAGCAAGGCATCCAGTGCCCGCCGTGCCGACAAACTGGACTCCATGCGCAAGACCATGGCACCGGACGCCACCGCGTTGGGCGCTGGTTCGGGCACAACGGGTTGCGCCTCCATCGGCGCGGCGAGTGTGGAAACCGCTGCCGATGGTGGCAATGCCGCCGCAGCGGAGGCCGGAACGGCGGCTGGTTCCTTGGGCACGACCACCGGCACCGCGCTGGCAGCGGGTGGCGCGGCGCGTTCTTGCGCCCACCATGCCGCACCACCCGCCGCCGCCACAACAACCAACAAGGCAACCAGCCCGACCCAGCGGCGCGTCTGCGCACCCCTGGATGGAACCGCACCCGCCGGGTGCTGCAGGACGCTGACGGTGCCCTGGCGCACGGCAGGCTGCGCCGCGGCAGCATCGGCCTGGCGATGGTCGAGGTCGCGCAGCATCTTGTTGATGACGCTCACGGCTTGCCCCTGGCCGGGGTGCCCAGCACGCTGTCAGACAGTGCCACCACCGGCAGGGTCGCGTTTCGGCGCCAGAGGCGACGCCACCACGGCAGGCGAGGTGCCAAGCCGGGGGTGTCTTTAACCGCCAGGCGCACATGACCGACATGGACCCGGTGCACGTTTTCCCCATATGCCAGCATCAGGCACTTGTGGGCCAGCACATTGATCAGTCGCGGCACGCCACCACTGTGGCGGGCGATAGCCTTGGCGGCGTCGGGCTCGAACACCTGCACATCCGTGTGCACGTCCACGGCCGCCGTGGTCAGACGGTGTGCCAGGTAGACAGGAACCCGGTCTGCGGGCATGGGGCCCAGGTATTCGCTGAAGGTGATGCGCTGCAAAAGCTGGCGAATCTCCGGGCGGGCCAGCTTGGCATCCAGCTCGGGCTGGCCCAACAGCACCAGCTGCAACAGCTTGCGCTTCTCGGTTTCCAGGTTGGACAGCAGGCGCAGGCTTTCCACGGTGCGCAACGGAATGGCCTG
>CAZDDK010000096.1:0-11382 GCA_964504185.1 uncultured Rhodoferax sp.
CCCCCTCAACACGCCGGGTCCCGCAATTCCTGGCGTATGGCGTCAATGGCCGCCAGCATGTCGGGCGACAGCGTGGTGCTGTGGGCGTCGATGTCTTCGTCCAGTTGCGCGACCGAGGTCACCCCGAGGATGGTGCTGGCCACCTGCCACTTGGTGTGGCAAAAGCCCAGGGCCAGTTGCGTGGGCGTCAGGCCGTTGGCGTGCGCCAGTGCGTTGTAGCGCCGGGCGGCTTCCAGTGACTCGGGGCGGCCCCAGCGCTGTTTGCGCACCGACTCGAATCGGGTGATGCGGGCCTGCTGCGGCGCGTTCGGTCCGACGATTCCCGAGGCATCGTATTTGCCTGTGAGCAGACCATACGCCAGTGGCGAGTAGGCCAGCAGCGAAATGCCCAGGCGGTGCAGGGTCTCGTCCAGCGCGTTTTCGACGCCGCGACCGATCAGGTTGTAGACGTTTTGCACCGTGGCCACGCGCGGCAGGCCGTGCTGCTCGGCCAGGCGCACGCATTCGTGCACGCCGAAGGGTGTTTCGTTGGACAAGCCCACGGCGCGCACTTTGCCGGCCTTGACCAACTGGCCCAACGCCTCCAGTTGGGCGTGCAGGCTGGTCAGGCCCTGTTCGTCGGCGGGCTGGTAGTACCGCGTGCCGAACATGGGAACGCTCCGGTTGGGCCAGTGGATCTGGTAGAGATCGATCACGTCGGTCTGGAGCCGCCGCAGGCTTGCGTCACAGGCGGCGAGGATGTCGGCTGCCGCCAGGTCGCCCTTGCCCCCCCGAATCCACGGCATGCCGCGCGAGGGACCGGCCACCTTGGTGGCAATCACCAGTTTCTGGCGCAGGCCCGGGCGCGCGGCCAGCCAATTGCCGATGATGATTTCAGTGGCGTTGTAGGTTTCGGCCCGTGGCGGCACGGCATACATCTCGGCCGTGTCCAGAAAATTGATGCCACGCTCCACGGCACGGTCCATGATGGCAAACGCAGTGGGCTGGTCAACTTGCTCGCCAAAGGTCATGGTGCCCAGGCAGAGGGGGGTGGCGTGCAGGGCGCTGTGGCCAAGTGGAATGGTTTGCATGGAGGGATGAACGGTCGATGGGACAAAAAAGAGAGGGCGCAACTGGCACTTGCCCTGCGACCGCAGTGTAGCCAGCCGCGCGCGCCTGTGCGCGCAGCCGTGCGCCCCGGTCTGGGGCCCTGGGCCATAATGGCGCGCGCTGCGCCGGACCGACGCAGCATCCCCTTCCCTCTACATCGACAGAAAGTCCCCGTCTGCCGCGACGACACGGCGGATACCGCTATGCACCCGAGCCACGACGACAACCGCTTTGATGTCCTGCGTCTGCTGGCGGCCTGGTTGGTGCTGTTCAGCCATTGCTTTCCGCTGGGCGGGCATCCGGGCGGTGAACCCCTGATGGCCACCCTGGGGCTCGATACCCTGGGCGGCGTGGGAGTGGGAATTTTCTTTGTGCTCAGTGGCTACCTGGTCACCCTGTCGCTGCAGCGCAGCGCGAACCTGGCGGCCTTTGCGCGGCGCCGCGCCCTGCGCATCTACCCGGGCCTGGTGGTCATTTGCCTGCTCTGCGTGGGAGTGCTGGGGCCGCTGCTGACCACACTGGACACACCGGCTTACTGGCGTAACGCCGCCACGTGGCGCTACCTGGCTGGAAATGCCAGTGCCTGGAATATTCACTACGCGCTGCCGGGGGTATTTGCCGGCAACCCCCACCCCGGCGCGGTCAACGGTTCGCTGTGGTCATTGCCCTATGAGCTGACCTGCTACGGGGTGCTGGTCCTTGCAAGCCTGTTGCCGGGGAGTCTGCGCCGCAAGGTCACGCTGCTGGCCGGTGGGCTGGTGGCCATGCTGCTGGTGCGCCCGCTGTTTGCACCGCAAGGCGATTTTGTGACCGTGCTGGGCCTGGACTATTTCCACGGCAAGCTGGGCCTGCTGTTTGCGCTGGGTGCGGTGGTGGCCTGCTGGCGCACGCCCATTCGCCGGGTGCTGTGGCCGTCGGTATTGCTGCTGGTGGCAGCCGCCGTCTTGCCTTCGGGTGTGCTGCGCCTGTTGTGCTACGTGCTGGGCCTGGGTCTGCTGACTCTGTGGCTGGCCCTGTACGGGCTGTGGCTGCCGCGCATTCCTGCCCGCATGGGCGACTGGTCCTATGGAGCCTATCTGTACGGCTTTCCGGTGCAGCAAGTGCTGGCCCATTTCCGCTGGCACGAGGCCAGCTTCTTTGGATTTGTGCTGGCCAGCACGGTGCTGACCGCAGCACTGGCGGCACTGTCGTGGCACCTGGTGGAGAAGCCGGCGCTGCGCTGGAAGTAGCCTGCCTCAGCCCTGGGCCGCCGCCTGCTGACTGGCGCGCTCTTCCTCCTGCAGCCGCAGCACGCGGCGCTGTACCTTGCCGGTGGTGGTCATGGGCAGGGCGTCGATGAATTCGATCTCCTTGGGGTATTCGTAGGGTGCCAGCAGGCCCTTGACATGGTCTTGCAGCTCCCGCACCAGGTTTTCATGAAAATCGGCGATAGCCCGCGTATTTCCTGATAATGATGCTACCAAATCAGGAGCAATCACGACATAGGCCTTGACCAGGGCACCCCGCTCGGGATCGGGCTTTGGCACCACCGCCGCGTTGACCACTGCCGGGTGCTTGACCAGGCAGTTCTCGATTTCACCGGGGCCAATGCGGTAGCCGGCGGCCTTGAAGACATCGTCGCTGCGGCCCTGGTACCAAAGGTAGCCGTCGGCGTCGCGCACCGCCTGGTCGCCCGTGCGGCACCAGTCGCCGGTGTATTTGGCGCGCGTGGCCGCGTCATTCTTCCAATACCCCAGGAAAACGACGGGGTCGGGTCGGCCGTGCACGTCCAGGCGGTTCAGTGCCACGTCGCCGGGCACGCCCACGGGGCTTTCGTTGCCGTCGTCGTCAATCACCTTGACGTGGTGGCCAGGGTAGCCCATGCCCATGCTGCCGGGCTTGGAGGGCCACAGTGCATTGCAATTGCCCACGATGTAGTTGATCTCGGTCTGCCCGAACATCTCGTTGGGTCTGACGCCCAGCTGCTGCTCGCAGTAGGCAAACACCGCGTCGCCCACCGCCTCGCCGGCGCTCATGATGGCCTGCAACTGGAGTTGAAACCGCTCGCGCACCGTGCTTTGGGTGGTGCCAGGGCAGGCCTTCATCATGGCCTTGAGCGCGGTGGGAAACAAGAAGGTGTGCGTGACACCGCATTGCCCCATCAGCTCCAAGGCCGTTTGCGGGCTGAAGCGGCCATGGAAGGCCACGATGGGGCGGCCAAAGTACAGGGTGGGCAGCAGGGCATCCATCAGACCGCCGGTCCAGGCCCAGTCGGCGGGACTCCAGAAGACGGCCTGGGTGTCGCTGTCAGCGTAGGGGTCGAAGCCAAACCAGTTCTGGCTGGCCACAAATCCCGGCAGGTTGCCAATCAGCGCGCGCTGGGCCAGCAGTGCGCCCTTGGGGTTGCCGGTGGTGCCACTGGTGTAGATGAGGATGGCGGGGTCCTCGGCCAGGGTGTCCACCGCAGTGAAGCGGTTGCTGAATTGGGCCAGCGTCTCGCTCCATTCGCAGTCCGCATGGTCCGACGGGGCGTCGGTGGTGGCCACGCCCACCACCGTCCGCAACTGCGGGCAGTGCTTGCGCGCCCGGTGCAGGTCGGCCAGGGACGACGCATGGACAATGGCCAGCACGGCATCGCTGTCCTGCAAGCGAAACTCCAGCGCGTCCGGGCCAAACAGCAAGGACAGCGGCATGGCCACCGCCCCCATTTGCAGCACCGCCATGTAGGCCACGGCCGTTTCGAAGCACTGGGGCATGACAATGGCCACGCGGTCCCCCCGCGCCACCCCCAGGGCCACCAGCGCGTTGGACAGGCGGTTGGACTGTTCCTGCAGCTGGGCATAGGTATGAAATACGGCATTAGCCCTCGTGGAATATGATGTTATAGCTATTCTTTCTGTAGCATCTTCGCGTGCAGCCCAGCGGGCACAACACACCTGTGCCACATTGAAATGCTCTGGCACAGCCCACGTGAAAGCCTGGTGCAGCTGGCTGTAGGCCGCAGGCACCCCGCCCAATTCCGGGGCAGTGGTGCGGACGGCAGGTGCCGCGTTGTCGCGGTCTTGACTGGCTGGCATGGTGGGTCCTTCGTATGATGGAGCGAATGTACCAAGCCAAAAAAGTTTCCCGTAGCGAGTTTGTCCCTATTCGCAACCTGCAGTACCACGTGCGAATCTGGGGGGAACCCGCCCCGGACAAGACGCCGCTGGTCTTGGTGCACGGCTGGATGGACGTGGCCGCGAGCTACCAGTTTGTCGTCGATGCACTCCAGCAAGACCACTACATCCTCGCGCCGGACTGGCGCGGCTACGGCCAAACCCAATCCGACGAGGCCGACAACTACTGGTTTGCCGACTACATGGCCGATCTGGACTTTCTGCTGGACCACTATTCGCCCAACGGTCCGGTGAATCTGGTGGGCCACAGCCTGGGCGGCAACGTGGTCATGCTGTACGCCGGGGTGCGCCCCGAGCGCGTGCGCCGCCTGGTCAACCTGGAAGGCTTTGGGCTGCCCGCCACCACGCCCGACATGGCACCCGCCCGCTACGCCCGGTGGATGGATGAGCTGAAAAAACTGCACCGGGGCGAGCTGGACATGCGCGCCTACGACACGCTTGGCGGGGTGGCCCGTCGGCTGATGAAGACCAACCCACGCCTCAGCCCGGACAAGGCCGACTGGCTGGCCCAGCAGTGGGCCCGGCAAGACGCCCATGGCAAATGGTGCATCCAGGGTCAGCCCGCGCACAAGGTCATCAGCGCCCACCTCTTCCAGCTCGAGGAAGTGCTGGCCTTGTACCGGCGTGCCACCATGCCGGTGCTGGCGGTGGAGGCGTCCGACAACAGCCTGGACCTGTGGTGGAAAGGCCAGTTCACGCTGGCGCAGTACCACGCGCGCATCCAGCAGGTGCCGCACCTCGAGATCGCCCGGATTGCGGACGCGGGCCACATGATGCACCACGACCAGCCGCAGGCACTGGCGCAGTTGATCGAGCGGTTTATTGCCCCATAGCACCACCGCATCGGGTGGAGGGTCTCAGGTGGGTTCGGTGTCCGTCTGGGCACCCAGTTCCTCGGCATACCGCGCCTTGATGACCAGCATGTCCGGCAGTGCGACTTTGAATGCCTGCACCACGGCGGGGTCAAAATGCGTGCCCGCCCCTTCCTCGATCAGCGCCAACGCGGCCTCCACGGTCCAGGCGGGCTTGTACGGGCGCTGGGAGGTGAGCGCGTCAAACACATCCGCCACCGCCACGATCCGGCCAAACAGGGGAATGGCCTCGCCGCGCAAGCGCCCCGGATAGCCGCTGCCGTCCCACTTTTCGTGGTGGGTCAGCGCCACTTCGTACGCGGCTTGCAGCAGCGGGTTGCTGTCCTGGCCCAGAATGTCGGCCCCCATCGCGGGGTGCTTGCGCATGATGGCCCACTCCGCGTCGTCGAGCTTGCCGGGCTTGAGAAGTATGTGATCGGGAATCCCGATCTTGCCCAGGTCGTGCATGGGTGCGGCGTGAAACAGCAGGTCCACACTGGCCGCGCCCAGGCCCAGGGCGTGCGCGGTCAAGCGCGCATAGTGGCTCATGCGGATGACGTGGTTGCCGGTTTCGTTGTCCTTGAATTCCGCCGCGCGCCCCAGGTGGTAAATGATTTGGCGGCGGGTGCTTTCGAGTTCGGCCGTGCGCTCTCCCACAATGCGCTCCAGTTCGCGCGTCTGGTCGTACAGGGCCAGGTGCGTGCGCACGCGCGCCAGCACGATCGGGGGGCTCACCGGCTTGGTGATGTAGTCCACCGCACCCAGCTCAAGACCATGGTGCTCGTCTTCAATGTCGTTCATGCTGGTCACGAAGATGACCGGAATGCCGTGGGTGTCGGGGTCGCGTTTGAGGCGTTCGCACACGTCGTAGCCACTGATGCCGGGCATCATGACGTCCAGCAGAATCAGGTCGGGTTTGTGCTCGCCCATGGCAATTTTCAGGGCCCGTTCGCCATTGAGCGCAACTTTTGTGCGGTAGTACGGACTCAGCACCTCGGTCAACACGTCAATGTTTTCCGGCGCGTTGTCCACGACCAGGATGGTCGGCTGCGCAGTTCTGGCGGGGGGTGCAAGGTGGGTCATGGGGAACTCCCTGGGGAACGTAGCTCGATGTGCAGCGCCTGCGCCACGGTCTGCAGTGTCTGGAGCGCGGCGTCAAAATCGTAGCGCCCCAATGCGTGCGCCAGGGCGTCCGCCGCAGGGGTATGGCCCAGCCACGCCAGCCGCTGGGCCACCTTCGGGCCAAGGCGCGTGGCACCGGAATCATCGTCGGAGAGCAAGGCCGCCAGTGTGGCCATGTCGTGCTGGAGAGCGGCCCCATCGACATCGTGCTGGGAGTCGTCAGGCGGCACCCGCAACCCACACAGGCCCGCTCCGTCCAGCGCCGTGCGAATGCGCTGCGCCAGCACCGCCATCTCGCACTGCAACGCGGCCACGGCCGGTTCCAGCGCGTCCAGTTGCGCATTCTTGGTGGCACGCTCCAGGTCCTGCGCACGCGCCTGCAGCGCAAGAGCACCAATGTTGCCAGCCAGCCCCTTGAGGGTGTGGGCTTCGCCCATAACGCTCACCCAGTCGCCCGCCAGCGCCGCCTGCGCAATGCGCCGGGCAGTCGGTGCCTGCGCATGCGCAAACTGGTCCAGCAATTTGCCCACCAGCGCGCGGCGTCCGCCCAGGCGGCGCAGGGCCAAATCCAGGTCCAGGCCTTCGATGGCGGGCAGTTCACCAACCGGCAACGCCTCGGCCGGCCCCGTGGCGTGGGGCGCTGGCGCTGCAGTGGCATGGCGCGGCGTGACCCAACGCGCCAGCGTGGTAAACAACTGTTGCATGTCAATGGGCTTGCCGATGTGGTCGTTCATACCGGCGGCCAGGCACAGGTCACGGTCACCGCCCATGGCGTTGGCGGTCATTGCCATGATGGGCAGGTTGGCACGGCGCGCATCGGCGCGGATGGCGCGGGTCGCCGCAAAGCCGTCCATGACCGGCATCTGGCAGTCCATCAGCACCCCGTCATAGTCGGTGCGGGCCACCATGTCCACGGCCTGGGCACCGTGGTTGGCGACATCCACCCGAATGCCCGCGCCCTGCAGGATTTCCAGGGCCAGTTCCTGGTTCACCCGGTTATCCTCCACCAACAGCAGGTGGGCACCGCGCACCTTTTGCTCGGCTTCCAGGTTGGCCTCCAGGCGTTGCTGCTTGCGCCCACGCGTCACCACCTCCCTGCCCAGAGCCAGCAACACGCTCTCCAGCAACGACGATGGCTCCACCGGCTTCTGCAGGACGTGCTCAATCTGCACCCCGCGCGCCTGCTCCAGCATTTCTTCCCGGCTGTGGGCAGTCACCATGAGCGCCACGGGTGTCCGCACCAGCAGTGGCTGGCTGCGGATGTGGCGCACCAGGGCCAGCCCGTCCATGCCCGGCATCATCCAGTCAATCAGCACCACCCCGAAGGGCTGGCCCTGCCCGCACGCGTCTGCCAGGGACACCAGGGCTGACGGGCCGTCGGCCACGGCGCTGGCTTCAAAGCGCTGGGAGGCCAGCATGGACAGCAGGTTGGCACGGGCGGCGGCGTTGTCGTCCACCACCAGCACGCGCACCCCCGTCAGGTTCTCATCCCCCTGGGCAGGTGCGGGCTGCTCGGTCTGCAAACCCAGGCGGGCGGTGAAGTGGAAGTTGCTGCCCGCTCCCAGGCTGCTGCTGACGCCAATGTGTCCGTTCATCAGCTCCACCAGGCGCTTGCTGATGGTCAGGCCCAAGCCGGTTCCCCCGAATTTGCGGGTGGTGGAGGTATCGGCCTGGGTAAACGCACTGAAGAGCCTGGCACTCTGCTCGGGACTGAGCCCCAACCCCGTGTCCAGCACCTCAAACGCCAGGACGACATTGCCTGCGGGAATGTCTGGTGCATTGGGCTGGCGACGGATGCGCAGCGTCACCTCGCCATGGTCGGTGAACTTGATGGCGTTGCCCACCAGGTTGAGCAACACCTGCCCCAGGCGCAGTGGGTCCCCCACCAGGGCGGTGGGAACGTCGGGCGCGATGTCGAGCAGCAGTTCGAGCCCCTTTTCCTGGCCCTTGGGCGTCGTGAGGTCGGCCAGGTTCTGCAGCACGTCTTCCAGGCGAAAGTCGGTTTCCTCAAACGCCAGTTTGCCGGCCTCGATCTTGGAAAAGTCCAGGATGTCGTTGATGATGCCCAGCAGGCCACGTGCCGCCGTGTGGATCTTGTCCACATAGTTGCGCTGGCGGGCGCTGAGATCGGTCTTGAGCGCCAGCCGCGACATACCGATGATGGCGTTCATGGGGGTGCGAATTTCATGGCTCATATTGGCCAGGAAGTCGGACTTCATGCGGGTCGTGTCTTCGGCCAGCTCCTTGGCTTTGCGCATCAGCTCGGAGGCGCGCTCCATTTCCACCAGCAAGCGGGATTTGGCCGAATCAAACAGCATGGTGTGCACCAGCATCGTCAGCACCAGACCCGTCTGGCTGGTGGCGAAAAAGAGCTCGGCGTAGCGTATGTCGTAGGCAACCGGCAGCGCCGCTCCGGCCACTGCGGCGGTGCCAAAGGCCAGCACGCAGGCCACGCTGATGGCCACCCACAATGCGGTGTTGCGGTTGATGCCCAGCAGCAAAATGGCCGTCACCGGGCAGGTGGCAAACCAGGGGATGACCGGCGAATACACCCCCCCCGAGAAATAGGTGCATCCCGCAATGGCCACAAACGTATTGACAAATAGGTAGAGATTGGCCGGCGCGATGTAGCGGTTGCTGCGGCGGATGTAGACCACATTGGCCAGCAGCAAGGCCGCGTTGGCCAACATGAGGTAGATGCCCGGGCGAAAGCCAATGAACACGCTCAACAGCACGTACGACAGGGCAAAGGCCACCACGGCCCAGTGGAAACCCAGCAGCAGGCTGATTTGCTTGTTGTGCTCCATGGGGCCGGTCCGGTCAAAGGGCGCGCCAATGCGGTGCCTACGCGGCTAGAGCGGTTGCTGCCAAGGCAGCCCTTTTTCGAAATTGCGGCGATCCAGCAATTGAAAGGGCCTGAGCAACAGGGGGGACTCCATCTCCCAGATGCGGCAGGTGTCCGCATCCGAGTGATTGGCCCGCAAAATGGCGTTGACGGCGCGCCGCGCCGCTTCATTGGCACCTTCCATGGTGGCCAGGTCCGTGTGGGTCTTGACGTAGTCGGCAGCCAGGAAAAGATTGGGAATGGCCGTATAGGCGTGGGGCCGGATGGCCCAGGTGTCGCATTGGTTGACCAGCAAGGGCTCCAGGTTCATCACCTTGTTCAAGGCCTGCTGTTTGTAGGGGTTCAGGCGTGCCTTTACCACGTCGCTCATGACCCCATGGGTGGGCTCCACGTCATCGTCCAGGTGGTAGCCTTCCAGCATGTCGTCGCGCAGGGTATCTTTGCCACCGAAATTGAGTTCCTGTTTGAGCTGCTCCCACACTTCCTTTTGCACTTCGTCCTTGGTGCAGTCGCGTGCGGCCTTGCCATTGAAGTTGCCCGGTGCCACCCAGTTGGAGATATCGACCGACAGGACGCAAACCACCTTGCCATTGCCCCGCCGGGAGAGGTCATAGCCCTCCCAGAACTGGACCTGCGAAATGCTGGTCAAGGCCCAATTGCTGCCGGTGTACATGGTGTGCCCCCGGTTGAGCGCCACTTCGGTGTTGAGGTAGTACTGAACCCCCACCATCCACTCCACATTGGGCGCAAGCTTGATGATGTTCTTCAGTGCCGGTGCCAGGGTCAGCATGTCCTCCGAAATCAAGTTGGCTGCGCGCTCCACCGGCACGGCCAGCAAAAAGTAGTCGGCATCGGTTCCCACCCGCACGGTGTCTCCCTGGCGTTCATAGGTGAGCCCCGACAGACGGCCATTGGCCGTCTGCAGAGCCGCAACGTTGACGCCCTGATGAAAGCGCACGCCACGGTCGGCCAGGTAGTCGCGCCAGGGATGGAGCCATGCCTCATTGGTGGGGGCATTGAGCACACGGTCGGTGGTGCGGGAGAAGGGGTCCATCATCATGTACAGCATCTGCACCAGATGGGCTCCGCAGGTGCGGGTGCTGGCGTTTTGCGCCCGGCACGCCACCAGGCTGCGCGTCATTCCGCCCGAAAGCAAGCGCTGGTAGGACTCGCTCTTGGTGCGGGACTCCGTGAAGTCCCACCAGCTAATGCTGTCGTACTCTTCGGTGTACCGTTGCTCGCAGCTGGTCATCAATTGCCAGACCTTGCCTGCATAGCAATCGATTTCTTCCTTGGTGAGTTCACTGTGGAACTCCTGATAACCGGCAAAGATGTTGGCAACGTCCTCCAATGAGCAGGGAAAGTTGACGGGCAGGACCACGGGCAGCGCGGTACTCTGCGTCATCATCATGTCCTCGGTGGACACCAGGTTGTCAAAGGCACTGCGCCCGCCACCCACCGGGATGCGCTGCATGGTGTCGGTGACGTGCCGGTAATAGCCCGGGAAAAAGCGGAAACCGTGCTCCCCCGGCAGATACAGGCCCGGGTCGATCAGGTTGGTGCCCGGCGCATCAATGCTGCGCGCCTTGCCCCCCAGGTAGGTGGAATTGCGTTCGTAGACATCCACTTCGAATCCGCGCTCGATGAGTTCATGGGCAGCACTCATGCCCGCAACCCCACCACCAATTACCAGTACCTTGGCCATGGTTTCTCCCTGCTGCGTATCGGCGTTGCGCGGGCAAAGCCGCGCAGGCAGGCCCATGTTAGCCGCCCAGGCCCCGATTCGGCAAGGGCAGGGTTTACGGCGCAGCGGCCACCCGTGAGAAAATGACGGGTTATTCACGCATTCACCGTTTAGGACCCGCACCATGGAAGCAGAACGCATCAACCTCATCGGCACCCAGCTCACGGACCTGTCCGCCAGGACCCAGGAGTTACGGGGGTATCTTTGACTACGATGCCAAGCATGAGCGCCTGCGCACGGTCAACGCGTCGCTAGAAGACCCCAGCGTCTGGAACGACCCCAAGAAGGCCCAGGAACTGGCCAAGGAAAAAAAGGCGCTGGAAGGCGTGGTGCTGACCATTGACAGCCTGGAGCAAGAGCTGTCCGACAACCTCGAACTGTTCGAAATGAGCAAGGACGACGGCGACGAAGCCGGCCTGATGACCATCGAGGGAGAGACCGAGAAGCTCGCTGCCATCATCAAGGACCTGGAGTTCCGCCGGATGTTCAACAATCCCGCAGATCCCCTGCCCTGCTTCCTGGACATCCAGGCCGGCGCCGGCGGCACCGAAGCCTGCGACTGGGCCAGCATGCTGC
>CAZDDK010000097.1:0-2119 GCA_964504185.1 uncultured Rhodoferax sp.
GCCAGTCGGCGGTTGGAGAAGATTGCCCGGCCATCTTCGGTGCTGATGGTGACGCCCGCGGGGCTGTTTTCCAAAACCCGGCGTAGCCGCTCTTCGCTTTGGCGAATCTTGTTTTCCATGCTCTTGCGGGCCGCGATGTCCTCATACACCCACACCGCAACCCGTTCGTGGCCCGGACTGCGCACACCCTGGCCAGACACCTTGGCAATGAACTTGGAACCATCCTTCTTGATGAACTCCCACTCGATGTGGACGTCTTTTCCCTCCTGTAGCGACGGCGCGACGGCGCGGCCAAAGGCCTGAAAGCTCTCGACAGAGGCAAACAGAATGTCGGCGGCCGAGCGTCCGATAAGCTCCTCCACCGTGCGTCCGAGATACTCGGCCAGTCGCCGGTTGGCACGCAGGATGACTCCGTCTGCCGTGTAGGACATGCCGTTGGGTGCGTTCTCAAAAATGGCCTGCTGTTCTTCCAGCAGCTTGCGAATCTCGGCTTGCTGGGTATGCACCTCTGCCAGCGCCCGGCGCTTTTTCGTGACGTCGTCGATGGTCAACCGCAGCAACTGCTTGCCGCCGGAATCGAACGCCATGAGATGCACCTCGGCGTCCCACAGCTCGCCATTGGCGCGTTGGGCCCGCCATGCAAAACTGGAAACGCCTTCCTTGAAAATGGCGCGCAACTGCTGAGACGCAGCGGTCTGGCTGTCGGTGCCGTCGTATTGCGTGGGAGCCGAGAAATCCAGCGGCATTCTCCCCAGCACCGTGTCGCGTGAGCGGTGGCCGTACATTCGCACGGCGGCGTGGTTGCAATCGATGATGCCGGTAGCGGGGTCAATGATGACGATGGGACGCAACGCATCCTGAAACACCATCCGGTTGTAGGCTTCGCTTTCCTTAAGCGTTGTTTCAACCCGCTGTGTTTGCGCCTGGAGCTCGGCAAGCCTTTGATTCAGAGACTGGTTTTCGCGCTGCAAGAATGCGAGCCGCGCGGACAAATCGTGATCATCATCGACGTGGTCAACCATCTCCTGGTATCTCCCTGAACTTTGATACCAGAATACCATTGTCCTTGTCTTTTAGGTAAGTATTTGCCCCCGCGTGTGGCCGGGTTGTCGCGTTAGCGACTGCTCGGGAAACTAAACACCGCCCCCTCGCGCACGCCCGCGCTGGGCCAGCGCTGGGTAATGGTCTTGCGCTTGGTGTAGAAGCGCACGGCGTCGGGGCCGTAGGCGTGCAGGTCGCCAAACAGGCTGCGCTTCCAGCCGCCAAACGAGTGGTAGGCCACGGGCACCGGCAGGGGCACGTTCACGCCCACCATGCCGACCTGGATGTGGTCGGTAAAGTAGCGGGCGGCCTCGCCGTCGCGGGTGAAGATGCAAGTGCCGTTGCCGTATTCGTGGGCGTCGATCAGATCCATGGCCTCCTGCAAGGTCTTCACGCGCACCACGCCCAGCACCGGGCCGAAGATTTCCTCCTGGTAGATCACCATGCCGGGTTTGACGTGGTCAAACAGGCAGGGGCCGAGGAAGTATCCGTCTTCATGGCCGGGCACCTGCAGGCCGCGGCCATCCACCACCAGCGTGGCACCTTCCTTTACGCCTTGGTCCACATAGCCGCGCACTTTGTCGAAATGGGCCTTGGTGACCAGCGGGCCCATGTCCATGCCGGGTGCGGTGCCGGGGCCGACCCGCATCTTGGCGATCTCGGTTGTGAGGCCCGCGATGACCGCGTCGGCCGCCGCGTCGCCCACCGCCACCACCAGCGGAATGGCCATGCAGCGCTCGCCACACGAGCCGTAGGCCGCACCCATCAGGGCGCTGACGGCGTTGGCGATGTCGGCATCGGGCATGACCACGGCGTGGTTCTTGGCCCCGCCCAGGGCCTGCACGCGTTTGCCGTGCGCGCAACCGGCGGTGTAGATGGCTTCGGCGATGGGGGTGGAGCCGACAAAGCTGATGGCCTTGATGTGCGGGTCGCACAACAAGGTGTCCACAGCTTCCTTGTCACCGTTGACCACGTTGAGCACACCCGGTGGCAGCCCGGCCTGCAAGGCCAGTTCGGCAATGCGCAGCGCCGAGCTGGGGTCGCGCTCGGAGGGCTTCAAGATGAAGGTGTTGCCGCA
>CAZDDK010000097.1:2129-11376 GCA_964504185.1 uncultured Rhodoferax sp.
CATGGGCCACATCCACAGCGGCACCATGGCCGGGAAGTTGAACGGGGTAATGCCCGCGCACACGCCCAGCGGCTGGAATTCGCTCCAGCTGTCGATGGCAGGGCCGACGTTCTTGCTGTGCTCGCCCTTGAGCAGCTCGGGCACGTAGCTGGCGTATTCCACGTTCTCAATGCCGCGCTGCAGTTCGCCCAGCGCATCGGCGAGCACCTTGCCGTGTTCGGCGGTAATCAGGGCGCAGAGTTCCTCGGCGTTTTGTTCCAACAGCACTTTCAGGTTGCCCATCACGCGGGCGCGCTTGAGTGGCGGCGTGTTGCGCCAGGCGGGGAAGGCGGCCTGCGCGTCGGCAATGGCCTGTTGCACCGTGGCCTTGGATGCCAGCAGCACGTGTTTTTCGGCCTGACCGGTGGCGGGGTTGTAGACGGCCTGTGTGCGCGCGCCGGGGGTGAGGATCTGGCCGCCGATCAGGTGGCCGATGGTGGGGAGTGGGGACATGGGTTCTCCTGGAAATCTATGAACAAAATAGGGTTCTAGCCCGCGTAAATACTGTGTTTATTGCTATAAATATTATAGTGAACTTGCGCCACCGTCAGCCCCAGGACCGTGTCAGCAATTCATCCAAGGCATCGGCGATGGCTGCTCCCTGATCGGCCAACGAGCCAACGAGCGCGCCCAGGTTGGCCAACTCCACGGACACCATGTCCAAGGGATGCAGTACCAAGGCGTCTCCCTGAAACTGAAATACGGGGTTCATGCGCGATCCCGCAGTCGGTGTGTCAGCAGGCAGTGCGCTGCGGCGCACCAGTGGCACCACCACGCGGCGGCGGTAACGGTCGAATTGCGCGGATTGCACGAGCACCACAAAGGGAATGGTGTCGCGGCGCACGCCGGGGTTGCGGTGGACGTCGAACTGCGCCATGTCACAGCGTGGTGTGCTCGTCCGCGTAGGACCCGACACGGGTATGCAACGTGTTCCAGTCGTCGGCACAGGCATCGGCCGCCTGCTGGCGCATGTGGCGGGCCTGTTCCTGGCGCTGCACGTAGTCGGTCAGGAGTACCTCCAACGTGGCCGACAGGTTGCTGGTGTAGTTTCTGGCCTGCGCAACCAGGCTCTCGTTCAGGGTCAGGTTGACCGGACGCTTGCGGTAGGTGGCCGAGGTGGCGGACATGGGTGTGTTCCCGAGAGGATGGATGCGCATATTATGCGCATCCCTCTCATGCAGTGGCGTTCATTGCCTCACCCAGGACATTGACCAGGCTGTCGATTTCGGCCTCGGTGGCGATGAAGGGAGGGGCCAGCTGGATGGTGTCTCCGCCGTAGCGCACGTAGAAGCCTTTTTCCAGGCAACGCATGGCGATCTCGTAGGGGCGCTTGGCCGGTTCGCCCGGTGCGCTGGCAATGGTGAAGCCCGCGGCCAGCCCGTAGTTGCGGATGTCGGCCACGTGCTTGGCCCCGTGCAGGCTGTGCACGGCGTGCTCGAAGTGCCCGGACAGGGCTGCGACGCGCTCCACCGCGTTTTCCTTCACCAGCAGGTCCAGCGCGGCAATGCCCGCGGCGCAGGCCACCGGGTGGGCTGAATAGGTGTAGCCGTGGGCGAATTCCAGCATGTAGTCCGGGCCACCCTGGGCCATGAAGGTGTCGTAGATTTCTTGCTTGGCTACCACCGCGCCCAGCGGCTGTGCGCCGTTGGTCACCTGCTTGGCAATGTTCAGGATGTCAGGGGTCACACCAAAGGCGGCCGAACCCGTGTAGGCCCCCATGCGGCCAAAGCCGGTGATGACTTCATCAAAAATCAGCAGGATGTTGTGGGCGGTGCAAATCTCGCGCAGGCGCTGCAGATAGCCCTGCGGCGGGATGATGACGCCCGCCGAGCCGGACATGGGCTCCACGATGACCGCGGCGATGTTGCTGGCGTCGTGCAGGGCGATCAATTTCAGCAGCTCGTCGGCCAGGTCGGCTCCAGCAGCCGGTTGGCCCTTGTGGAACGACCCCGGTGCGGGCTGGGTGTGGGGCAGGTGGTCGGCCTCGATGCCTTGGCCAAAGGTCTTGCGGTTGCCCACGATGCCGCCCACCGAAATGCCGCCAAAGTTCACGCCGTGGTAGCCCTTTTCGCGGCCGATCAGGCGCGTCTTGGTGCCCTGTCCCTTAGCGCGCCAGTAGGCGCGCGCCATTTTGAGTGCCGTATCGGCGGACTCGGAACCCGAGCCGGTAAAGAACACATGGTCCAGGCCCTGCGGCATGAGTGCTGTGATCTTGTTGGCCAGCTCAAACGACAGCGGGTGGCCGTACTGGAAGGCGGGGGCGTAATCCAGCGTGGCGACCTGGCGGGAAACCGCCTCGGTGATTTCCGCGCGGCCATGTCCCAGCCCGCAGCACCACAGGCCCGAGAGGCCGTCGAACACCTTCTTGCCGTGGCTGTCGATGTAGTACGCGCCTTGTGCGCCCACCAGCATGCGACCGTTGTGCGCGCCGTGGGTCTTGAAGTTGCGGTTGGCGGAAAAAGGCATCCAGTGCGCCTGCATCCAGGCGGCGTCGCCCGGGAAGGTGCTGGCCGTGGTGACGGTGGGCGTGGAGCTGGCGGTGTCGTGGGGTTTCATGGGCGGCCTCCGGAGCATTGGGGTGCGGTCGTGCCCCAGCGCGGGGCATGGCGCATTGTGGGTGGCTCTGTTACTCTTACAAAGTCACAAATATCACCGTTTACTTATCAGACTATGAAAGTAAAAACCAAGGCCTTCCTCGGCCAGATCAGCGATATGGATTTGCGCCTGCTGCGCGTGTTCCGCGCGGTGGTGGATTGCGGCGGCATGGCGGCGGCGGAGCTGGAGCTGAACATCGGCACCTCCACCGTGAGCCGCCACATCAAGGACCTGGAAACCCGCTTGGGGCTGACACTGTGTCGGCGCGGGCGGGCGGGTTTTGCCTTGACACCGGAAGGGCAGAAGATCTACGAGCAGACCACGGCCCTGCTGGCGGCCACCGATGCTTTTCGCAGTGGCGTGGACGCCATTCACCAGCGCATGGGCGGTGCGTTGCATGTGGCCATGTTTGACAAAACGGCCAGCAACCCGGACGCACACATTGCGCAGGCGATTGCGCTGTTCAGCCGCCAGGCCCCCGATGTGGCGCTCAACCTGCACGTGGGCACACTGACGGCCATCGAGCGCGGCGTGCTGGACGGCCAGTACCAGATCGGCATCATTCCCGGCCACCGCAGCTCGGATGCCCTGGAATATGCCGAGCTGTTTGATGAGACCATGCTGCTGTACTGCGGCATGCCCCACGCGTTGTTTGAGGCCGAGCCGCGTGCCCAGCCGCAGGATTGGGAAGCGTTGCGCACCTATCCGTTTGCCGGCCTGGGCTACCACTCGCCCAACATGGAGCTCAGCCAGCAGGTGCGCCTGGCGCGCAAGGCCACGGGTTTCGACCAGGAGGCGATTGCCACGCTGATTCTGTCGGGTCAATTCTTGGGATTTTTGCCCGACCACTACGCCCAGAGTTTTGTGCGTGCGGGGCTGCTGCGGGCGGTGAATGCGGCGGTGTTTCGCTACACCTGCCAGTTTTTTGCGATTGCCCGGCGTTCACCAGAGGCGGCGCGGGCAACGCGGGCGTTCCAGGAATGTCTCCAGCGTGCCCACGGTGCAGGCAACAGCGAAGGCAATTTCCCGCCGGGCCGCCCCAAGGGCTCTGAACCGCTTGGCGGTCAGCCCCGCTAGGGAAACTAGCCCCCTCGGGGGGCAGCGACCCGTGAAACGGCGCAGCGTGGGGGCACTAGTTCTAGCCGCCCTTCTTCGAACGCTTGCCGGGGTTTTTCTTGCTGCGGGTGGCCACACCGCGCTCCAGGCTCACGCGCTGACCGCGACCGCCGGTGGGCAGGGTAAAGCCTGGCAAGGTGGCGGGACGGGGAGTGGCTTTGCGGTCTGCTTCGGTAACGATCTTGTTGCCCATGGTCTTTCCTGTGAACGGTTGGTGAAAAGGGCCTATTGTATGAGCGCCTCCGCCCTAGGACCTGCCTGCGAAACCGAAGGCCAGGTCGGGCACGCCGCCGCCCATCAGTTCGGCCAGCGCCTTGCCCGAGCCCGCACCGTGCGTCCAGCCCAGTGTCCCGTGGCCCGCGTTGACCCACAGGCCCCGCACCGGGGTTTGGCCAATGTAGGGGATGTTGGTGGGCGTGGCGGGGCGCAGGCCGGTCCAGTAGTGGGGTTGGCCGCCCTGCTCCTCGGTGCGGGTGTCGCAGACGCCGGGGAAGAGTTCTGCGATGCGCCGGGAAAGCATGTGGCAGCGCGCGCGGGCCACCGGCGTGTCCAGCGACAGGTTGTAGTCACCCACTTCGATGGTGCCGGCCACGCGCAGTTCGTCGCCCAGGCGGCTGATGGCAATCTTCTTGCTGTCGTCAATGGTGGAGACCATGGGGGCCAGATCAGGCTTCAGGATCTTGAAGGTTGCGCTGTAGCCCTTGCCAGGGTAGATGGGCAGGTTCACCCCCACCGTGCGCAACAGCGGCGCGGTGTAGGAGCCGCAGGCCAGTACCACCTGATCGACGGCCATCCGACGCGGAGCCTTGAAGTCATTCAGGAGGACAGCCCCCGTATAGACTTGCTCAATCGCTATTGATTTAATAGCGTTCCGTTCAACTTGCAATCCCGTGACCGCGTGCTCGTACAAGAACTCGACACCCAGGTCGGCGCAACGCTGGGCCAGTGCCTGGGTGAACAGGCGGGCGTCGCCCGACTCGTCGCTGGGTGTGTAGGTGCCGCCCACGATATGGTCGCTGTAGGCCTGGAACGCAGGCTCGATGCGCAGCAGCTCTTCCTTGCTGACCACTTGGCGCGCCACGCCGTATCGGCGCATCAGGTTGGCGGCATCACCGGCGCTGTCAAACGACTTTTGGTCGCTGTAGAAGTGGGCAATGCCCCGCTCCAACCGCTGGTATTCGATGCTGGTTTGCGCCACGATTTCTTTGAGCGCGGCATGGCTGTAGGCCCCCAGCGCAACCAGCTGTTGCACGTTGCGCTCAAATGCCCGGTCGTTGCAGTTGGCCAGGAATTGCAAACCCCAGCGCCACTGTTGCCAGCCTTCGCCCAGCGGCAGGCGGGGGCGAAACAGCAGCGGGGCCTCCTTGCTGAACATCCACTTCAGGGCCTTGAGGGGTGCCTCGCGGTTGGCCCAGGGCTCGCAGTAACTGACGGAGATTTGCCCGGCATTGGAAAAGCTGGTTTCCAGCGCGGCGTCGGGCTGGCGGTCGATGACGGTGACACGGTGGCCGCGCTGTGCAAGGTGCCAGGCGGTGCTGATGCCGATGATGCCGGCACCCAAGACGGTGATATTCATCGGCGCAAGTGTCGTGGAAATCACCTTCCTACAAAAGCAAATGCACGGAGATTATGAAAACATTAGAGTCGCTAATAAAATCCCTGCCAAGGCGGGCGCTGTTGGACGCACTACCGCATAGAAGGACAAGACCATGCGAACTTTTGATGCCGATGCCCTGGAATGCCTGGCCGCCATTGTGGAAGAGGGCGGTTTCGAGCGCGCCGCCGTGCGCCTGTCGGTCACGCAATCGGCGGTGTCGCAGCGCCTGCGCGCGCTGGAGGCGCAGGTTGGCACCGTGCTGCTGGTGCGCAGCCGCCCGGTCAAGCCGACTTCGGCAGGGCGCTTGCTGATCAAGCACGCCATGCAAATGCGCCTGCTGCGCGCCGACCTGGAGACCGATTTGCAGGACCTGACCCCCGGTTCGGGGGCGCTGCGCGAGGAGGACCGCATCTCCATCGCCATCAACGCCGACAGCATTGCCACCTGGGCATTGCCCGCGCTGGGGCCGCTGGTCAGCGAGGGGTTGCCGCTGGAAATCATCACCGACGACCAGGATTTCACCCACGACTGGCTGCGCGAAGGCCAGGTGCTGGGCTGTGTCACCACCTTGAAACAGGCCCTGCGCGGCTGCAAGGTGCTGCCGTTGGGGGCCATGCAGTATGTGGCCGTGGCCAGCGCGGCCTATGCCAGCGCCCATTGCCCCGCCGGATTGACCACGCACAACTTTCGCCAGATTCCGTTCATCGCGTTCAACCGCAAGGACGATTTGCAGACCGAATTTGTCAGCAAGGCGTGTGGGCTGCGCCGGGTGGCCCTGAGCCAGCGCTTTGTGCCCAGTTCCGAGGGCCAGGTGCGTGCCGTGCTGGCGGGCTGGGGCATCAGCGTGTTGCCCGCACTGCAGGTGCAGGGTTTGCTCGCCAGCGGTGAGCTGGTCAACCTGGCACCCCAGGTCACCTTGCCGGTGAACCTGTACTGGCATTGCTGGAACCTGGATTCGGTGGTCATCGACCGGCTCACGGCCGCCTTGTCCAGTGCCGCAGCCACTGCACTGAAGTCTCCGCGCCCCACCGCTGTCCCGGTTTAGCGCACCAGCAGCACCGGGACCTTGCAATGGGCCAGAACCTGGGTGGCCACCGAACCCATGACCAGATTCACGACGGCGCTGTGGCCGTGGGAGCCCATGACGACCAGATCGAATCCGCCGTCGTCGGCCTGTTTGGCGATGGCCGCACCGGCAGGCCCCACCTTCCAGGCCGATTTGGCGTTGATGCCGTGGCGCAGCAGGAATTTGCCCATCGGGGCCAGGACCTTTTCGCTCTCTTCGGCGTAGTACTGGTCTACCACCGCCTTGCCCACGGCGGCCCGTGCGCGCGGCGGCAGTGCGGGCTGGGCGGTAAACACGGTGTAGTCGTGGCCGGGGTTGAGCAGGGCTTCATGGGTGCTCAGGTAGGCCAGCATTTTCTTGCTGTACGGGCTGCCGTCCACGGCCAGAAGAATCTTCATGTTCTGCTCCTCGATGCGATGGGGCCAGTGTAACCATGCTGCGCGGTTGGACTGGTGGGGTGAGTTTGCTATGAATAACATAGCTATTCAATTAGTATTTGCGCGGGCTAGGCCCCGATTTCTATCAGAAGCCCAGGCCGAAACGCGCCCTGCTCATTCTTGCGGGCATAGCCCAGGGGGTTGGCCACTACCCGGCAGCCCCGGTGGTGGTAGTCGCTGGGGGCATGCAGATGGCCGTGCAGCCAGACCTGGGTCTGCGCCAGCAAGTCGTCCAGCGCGTTGCAGAAACCGGCTGTTCCGGGCGTGTGGCCGTAGCGCGGATCGGCGCTGAGCAGGCTGGGCGCAAAGTGGGTTACCGCCACCGTGGGGCCGTCAAAAGGCGCGGCCAGTGCCTGGCGCAGCCAGGTTTGGCACACCAGGGCCTGCGCGCGCACCTCCTCGGCCAGCCAGGGTTCGCCATGCCGGGTGGTCTGGGTCTTGCGCAGGTAGTAATTGGCGGCGCGAAAGGCCTTGTCCCGGGCCTTGAGCTGCGGGGCCAATAAATGGTCCCCGGTTCCGCTGGCGGCAGCGGGCGGGCTGAGCGCGTCGAAATCAGTCCACAAGGTGGTACCGACAAAACGCACGCCGCCCAACACCACGGTTTCGCGCTCCAGCCAGGTCAAGCCCAGGCGTGCACAGGTTTCGCGCAGGCGCGTGTGGGCGGCGTCGAAATCCATCGCGTCGTATTCGTGGTTGCCGGGGACGAACAGTACCGGGGTGGGCCAGCCATGGTGGGGAGAAAAGGAGCCCAGGCCAAAGTCGGCGTCGGCCAGGTGGGAGTTTGCCTGGTAGGAGCCAATGTCGCCGGCCAGCACCAGCAAATCGGCACCTGGCAGGGGCTGGGCACGCCAGTGGGGGTGCGTTTCCAGGTGCAGGTCGGACAGCAGTTGCAACTTCATGGCACGACAAAGGCCCGTTGCGCCAGTGCCGCCACCTGGGTGCGCAGCCAGGTGTGGGCGCTGGAGCCGCCCAGGCGCTGGTGCCATAGCGCGTCCACTTGAATGGCGGGCGAGGTAAAGGGCAATTCGCGCAGCACCAGCTGGTCGGCAAAGCCGGTCACGTTCACAAAATGGCGCGGCAGCACGGTCAACAGGTCGGAGTGCGTGACCACCTTGCCAGCCGTGAAGAACTGGTTCACCGTCAGCACCACCCGGCGGCTGCGCCCCAGCGCGGTCAGCGCTTCGTCGATGAACCCGTAGGCCCGACCGGAGAAACTGACCAGCATGTGGCGGGCCGCGCAGTAGCGCTCCAGCGTGAAAGGCCGTTGCGCCAAGGGGTGTCCCTTGCGCATGACGCACACATAGTCGCCCTGGAACAGCCGGTGGTGCACAAAAGCCACTACCTCACCAGACTGGGCCCGTGCCGTCAGGTCGGTGATGACGGCGGGAAAGTTGCCAATGGCCAGGTCGGCATGCCCCTCGTCCAGCAGGCGGCGCGGGTCGCGGGTGGTGAGTGGTACCACCCGAAGGGACACGTCGGGAGCCTGCACGGCGATCAACTCCACCAGGGGTGGCATCAGTTCGGCGGCCGTGGCATCGGCCATGGTCAGCACAAAGGTGGTCGTGGCAGTAGCCGGGTCAAACGCGTCGGGGGCCAATGCGGCCTGCAGGCGAGCCAGCGTGTCGCGCACGGCGGGCCAAAGCGCTTGCGCGCGCGGCGTGGGCACCAAGGCGCGGCCCTTGCGCACCAGCAGTTCGTCACCCAGAGCTTCACGCAGGCGGCGCAGGGCGTTGCTGATGGCGGGTTGGGTCAGCGCCAGGATGTCGGCGGCCCGGGTCAGGCTGCGCTCGGCCATGACCACGTCAAAAACCTTGAGCAGGTTCAGATCCAGGGTGCGCAGGTTGATGGCGTGCATGGCAAATCATAAATCCTGTGAATACCAGGCATCACCAACATAAAGTGGAACAGCATCAGTAAAAACCCTAGTATTCACGCTTCATTTACCCCCACCATCCCGTCCACATTGAACCCCACAAGGGAGATAGCCATGGCACACCCCACTGCATTCACCATTCATTCCACCTCCGTCGCACCGGCCGCTCCCGTGCGCGTATCGGGCACGGCCCAGCCGGGCGGGCGTGACCATTCCCGCACACTGGCGGGCATGCTGCTGGCCGCCGTGGTTGCGGCCCTGCTGGTTGTCGCAGACCAGTTGATCGAGACCTGGGCTGACGGCCACCTGCTGGTGGTGTGGGTGGCATTGTGGTCGGTGGCATTTGCCGGTCTGGCCTTGTTGGCTCCCCCGCTGCGCCGATTGGCCGATGTGGGCGGCGTGGCGCTGGACCGCTGGTCCAAGGCACGCGCCCAGCGCCGTTCGGATCACGCCATTTGGCAAATTGCCCAGCAAGACCACCGCCTGATGCAAGAGTTGTACGCTGCCCGCCTGCACAGCGAAAA
>CAZDDK010000098.1:0-11334 GCA_964504185.1 uncultured Rhodoferax sp.
GGAGCGGTGGATCTGGGCGCTGACCACCTCAAAGGGCAGCGCCCCGTCAATGAACACCACCTTGCCATCGGGCTTGTGAGCCACACCCTGGGCCTCCAGGTCCAGGGATTTCACGGCAAGCCAGCCGTCGGGCAGCGGTTTTTCAGTCAAATTCGTGTCGGTCATGCCTGAATTGTCTCAGGTTGGCGGGAGGTGCCCGCCCCGGCTCACAGGACGGAATGTCGGGTAATCCCCCGGCGGCTCAGGTAGCGCTTGAGCTTGACCAACGCCTCGTTTTGCACCTGGCGCACCCGTTCGCGGGTCAGGCCCAGGCGAATGCTGAG
Organism: uncultured Rhodoferax sp.; assembly: GCA_964504185.1. Lineage (GTDB taxonomy): Bacteria > Pseudomonadota > Gammaproteobacteria > Burkholderiales > Burkholderiaceae_C > Allorhodoferax. The sequence continues at coordinate 324 of CAZDDK010000098.1, forward strand.
CACGTCCAGGGTTTCGGGGTCGTGCCCGTTCAGGCCGAAGCGCCCCTCCAGCACCTCGCGCTCACGCTGGCTCAGGGTCCCAATCCACTCCTGCAGCAGCACATCGACCTCGTGCAATTGGGTCACGTCATCCGGAGAAAGGGTCAGCTCGTCAACCAGCGCATCCCCCAGGGTCTGTTCGTCGCCCGTGCGATCCAGGGACGCGTCCAGCGAACGCGGCGTCTCCGCCATGGACAGCAGATCGGCCACGTGGTGCGGGTCGGAGCCCAGCAGCGCGGCGATGTCTTCGACGCGAATGCCTTCGGGTCGCTGGGCCACCAACTCGGAATCGTTCTCCAGCAAACGGCGGGCGCGCAGCACGTGCTGCAGCTCGCGCACCACGTTGACCGGCAGGCGCACCGCCCGGCCCTGGTACATCAGAGCCCGGTCCACCGACTGGCGAATCCACCAGGTGGCATAGGTGCTGAAACGGAAACCCCGCTCGGGCTCGAACTTGTCGATGGCATGCATCAGGCCCAGGTTGCCCTCTTCCACCAGATCGGCCATGGGAACGCCCCGGCCCATGTAGCCCTTGGCAATGCTCACCACCAGGCGCAGGTTGTGCTCAATCATGCTCTGGCGGGCGGCAAAGTCCCCGGCGCGCGCGCGGGTGGCGGTTTCGAACTCCTGCTCGGGGGTGAACAGCTCGGTGCGGCGCACGCCACGCAGGTAGAGTGAGAGCGCATCGGCCGATTCATCGGCCATTGCGTGCGGGCTGGTGATTTCGATGGCCAGCTGCTCCAGCGCCTGAAATGCTATTGAATCTGTAGCGTCCGCATCAATATCCACGCGGGCTGATGGCGTATTTTGTTCAAAGAAAGCTGTCACCCCGCCCCGGTCAGCAGGCTTGCTGCCCAAACCGGGTGTGCGGGGCTTTGTCATGGCCTTGGTCGGCTAGCGTGCCGGCAGGTACTTGGTGGGGTCCACCGGCTTGCCCTGGCGGCGCACTTCAAAATGCAGCTTGACGCGGTCGGCATCGCTGTTGCCCATCTCGGCAATTTTCTGGCCTTTTTTCACCGCTTGGTCTTCCTTGACCAGCAAGGCCTGGTTGTGGGCGTAGGCAGTGAGGTAGATGTTGTTGTGCTTGAGGATGATCAGGTTGCCGTAGCCGCGCAGGCCTGCCCCGGCGTACACGACCTTGCCGTCGGCGGAGGCCAACACGGGCTCACCGGCGGTGCCACCAATGTCCAGACCCTTGTTTTTGACCTCGTCAAAGCCGGCCAGGACAGGGCCCCGGGCGGTGGGCCAAATCCAGCCCATGTCGTCTTCCCCCGCGACGGGTGTGGCACTGGCGGCGGCAACTGCCACCGGTGCCGGGGTTGCGCTTGCAGCGGTGGTGGCCGCAGTAGCGGGTGCGGAGGCTGGCACGGCTGCCGGGCGCGAGGCGGTACCGGCGGCGATGGGTGTCGCGGTTGCGGCGCTGCTGGTCACCGGACGGGCCACCGCCACGGCTTCGGGCACTGGGGGCACCACGCGCACCACCTGCCCGACTTCGATGCGGTTGGGGTTTTCAATGCCGTTCCAGCGCGCCAGGTCCTTGGGGCTTTGCCCGGTTTCCAGGCCAATGGCAATCAGTGTGTCCTTGGGTTTGACGGTGTAGTAGCCGGCCTTGCCGGCGTTCTCAAACCCGGGCGGGTACTTGATGGGCTGGGAAACCGCAACGGGTTCCACCACCCTGGCAGGCGGCACCGACACACGGTCCTCCACAGGTGCGCGGGTCAGCGGCTTGGAGCCGCACGCCGCCAGAGCCAACACGGCAACTGCCGTCAACCACCACGCTGGACGCAACAAACCGGTCATAAGCACTTCCTTCAAGCAACGCCTGATTTTAGGGGGACAAAATGCACCGCTTCCAAAAGACTCTGGCGCACGCCCTGGGAGGTTTTGTCCAGCACCAGCAGGGCCTGCGCGCCACCGGGCGCACCCACGGTGACCACGGGAGCGACCAGACGCCCGCCCACGGCCAACTGGTCCACCCAGGCCTGCGGCACGGCCTCGCCACCGGCGGCGGCAATGATGCCCGCATAGGGCGCGCCCTTGGCGAAGCCGGCCATGCCGTCGCCAAACAGCAGGTGCAGGTTGGGCAGGCGCAGGGCCCGCAGGTTGTCGCGCGCCTTGTCGTGCAGGCCGCGCAGGCGCTCGATGCTGTAGACCTCGGTGGCCAGCAGGCTCAGCACAGCGGCCTGGTAGCCGCAGCCCGTGCCGATTTCCAGCACCCGGCCTAGCTTATGGGGGTTGCCCAGCGGCCCCTGCAACAGCAATTCCAGCATGCGCGACACCACGCCCGGCTTGGAAATGGTCTGGCCCAGGCCTATCGGCAGGCTGGTGTCCTCGTAAGCCTGGTTCACCAGTGCGCTGTCAACAAACCGGTGGCGCTCGACGGTCTCCATCGCACCCAGCACCTGCGGGTCGCTAATGCCCTGGGCCGCCAACTTCTGCACCATGCGTTGGCGCACGGCACGCGAATCCATTCCATGTCCCGGCGGCGGGGGCGGCAAGGGAGCAGGCTTCTTGCGGGGGCTGGGGGCCAACGTGCTGTCCAGCCGGGCGGGGAAGGACGGCCGCTGCTTCATGGGGTGGCCGACAAGGGTTCGGTCGCCAGACGGGACACGCTTTGCGCCCAATAGCGCAGGTTATCGTGGTCGGTCAGGTCCACCTTGAGCGGTGTCAGCGCCACGTGGCCCTGGGCGGTGGCGTGAAAGTCGGTTCCCTCGGTATCGTCCTTGGCCGCGCCTGCGGCACCGATCCAGTACATGGTCTCGCCACGGGGGCTTTGCTGCTTGATGACCGGTTCAGCCGCATGGCGACGGCCCAGGCGGCACAACTTGGTGCTGCGAATCTGCTCAAACGGCAGGTTGGGAATGTTCACATTCAACAAAAAGGCGGACTGGCCAATCAGCTGCTGCTGGTGCATGGACTGCACCAGCTCGCGCACCTTGCGCGCTGCACTGTCCAGGTGCACCCAATCGCGCTCCACCTGAGAAAACGCAATGGCGGGAATACCAAACAGGTAGCCTTCCATGGCCGCGCCCACCGTACCGGAGTAAATGGTGTCGTCGCCCATGTTGGCACCGTTGTTGATGCCCGACACCACCAGGTCCGGCCGGTAGTCCAGCAGCCCGCTCAAGGCCACGTGCACGCAATCGGCGGGGGTGCCATTCACATAGCGAAAGCCGTTGCTGGCGCGGTGCACATACAACGGCGAGTGCAGGGTGAGCGCATTGGACTTGGCGCTGTTGTTTTGCTCGGGGGCGATGACCTCCACATCGGCCACGTCCTTCAGTGCGTCATACAGGGCCACCAGTCCGCTCGCCTGGTAACCATCGTCGTTGGAAATGAGAATTTTCATGGTGCTGTGGGGGATTGAACGGCCATTGTAGGGTGGTGGCTCGGGTCCAGTGGACGCCGGTTCGGGGTCGCCCGTGAGACATTTTGTTGCCCCGACACGCCCTATGATCCGCCCACATTTTTTGGAGACGACCATGCACGCCTGGCTTTGCGAAAACCCCACCGGTATCGACGCCCTGACCTGGAAAGAACTGCCCACGCCCGCACCCAAGGCCGGTGAGGTGCGGATTGCGATCAAGGCCGCCAGCCTGAATTTTCCCGACATCCTGATCGTGCAGAACAAATACCAGTTGAAGCCCCCCCTGCCCGTCGTGCCGGGCTCCGAATTTGCCGGTGTGGTTGAAGCCGTGGGCGACGGTGTCACGCACCTGCAAGTGGGTCAGCCGGTGGCCTGCCTGGCGGGCACGGGCGGCTTTGGCACCCACACGGTCGCCCCGGCGGCCCTGTGCATGCCGCTGCCTGCGGGCTTTCCCTTTGTGGACGCGGCGGCCTTCATCATGATCTACGGCACTTCCTACCACGCGCTGGTAGACCGTGGCGCACTCAAGGCCGGTGAAACCGTGCTGGTGCTGGGCGCCGCCGGGGGTGTGGGCACGGCGGCCATCCAGATCGCCAAGGCCATGGGAGCCAAGGTGATTGCGGCCGCCTCCACCGACGAGAAGTGTGCGTTGTGCACCACGCTGGGAGCAGACGCCACCATCAACTATGCAACAGCCAACCTGGGCGACGCCATCAAGGCGCTGACCGAGGGCAAGGGGCCGGACGTGATCTACGACCCCGTGGGCGGCGACCTGGCCGAACCGGCCTTGCGCAGCATCGCCTGGCGCGGGCGCTACCTGGTGGTGGGCTTTGCCGCCGGGCCGATTCCGGCCTTGCCGCTGAACCTGCCGCTCTTGAAGGTGGCCAGCATCGTGGGCGTGTTTCTGGGCAACTTTGCCAAGCGCGAACCCAAGGCCTATGCCGCCATGATGATGGAGCTGGCCCAGTGGTACGCCCTGGGCAAGGTCAAGCCCGTGATCGACCGCGCCATGCCCATGGCCGAACTCAAGGCCGCCTACGCCCACATGGGCTCACGCGGTGTCATGGGCAAGCTGGTGATGGTGAACCCCGGCGTGTAGACGACACGCCCCCATCCTTTTTGGTTTATCACGGCGCAGCGGCACGGTAGACTCAGTTTGGCGACACGGTGTCGCCCTGATATACCCCACCGCCTATGCCCCACTTTGACCCCCAATCCGCCCTGCGCCATGCCCACCAGGCCGCGCAATGGGCGGGCCTGCGCTACTCGCGCGAAACCACCCAGTCGCGCGAGATCCGCAACGACACCCCCGAGAAAAACGAAACCGCCTGCGACGAAGGCGTGCTGTGCGAGGTGCTGGTGGATGGCCACTTTGGCTACGCCGCCACCGCCGACCTCAGCCCCGCAGGCCTGCAACGCGCCTTTGACCAGGCCATTGCCACCACCCGGGCCATGGCCCCGTACAAGGTGCATGCCTTTACCGAGGCCCAACGCGCCGCCGTGCAAGGGGCCTACACCAGCCCGGCACACACCCGGCTGGCCCGCACGCCGCTGGCGCAGGTCACGCAGTGCCTGCTGGCTGCGTCGCGCGCCATGGCCGTGGGCGACAAAATCGTCAACCGCAGCGCCCGCGCGGTGCTGGTGCAAACCCAGATCGACTACTACGCCACCAACGGCACCCACACCAGCCAGCAGTTCGACATGGTGGACATCACCGTGGCCGCCACGGCTGCCGAGGGCGTGCAATCGCAAACCCGCAGCTGGAGCCACACCGGCCAGTTCGGCGGTGAGGTGTTTGACGAAGCCCAGTTTGCCAGCCAAGGCCAGCGCGTGGCCACCGAGGCGCTGGAGCTGCTGGCCGCGCCCAATTGCCCCACAGGCACGCTGGACCTGATCCTGATGCCCGACCAGATGATGCTGCAGATCCACGAATCCATCGGCCACCCGCTGGAGCTGGACCGCATCCTGGGTGACGAGCGCAACTACGCCGGTTGGAGCTTTGTGCAGCCCAGCGACTTCGGCCAGCTGCGCTACGGCTCGCCGCTGATGAACGTGAGCTTCGACCCCACCAAGGCCCATGCCCTGGCCAGCTATGCCTTTGACGACGGCGGTGCCCCCGCGCGGCGCGAGTTCCTGATTGAAGGCGGCATCCTGCGCCGTGGCCTGGGTTCGGTGGAATCGCAAGCCCGCTCGGGCCTGCCCGGCGTGGCCAACTTCCGTTCGGCCGCGTGGAACCGCGCCCCCATCGACCGCATGGCCAACGTGAACCTGGAGCCCGGCACGTCGGAGCTGCAGGACATGATTGCCTCGGTGCAGAACGGCATCCTCATGGCCACCAACCGCTCCTGGTCCATTGACGACTACCGCAACAAATTCCAGTTTGGCTGCGAATACGCCCGCCTCATCCACAACGGCCAGCTTGGTGCGGTGGTGCGCAACCCCAACTACCGTGGCATCACGGTCGATTTCTGGAACCGCCTGGCCGCCGTGGGCCGCCACAGCGAAACCTTTGGCACCCTGTTCTGCGGCAAGGGCGAGCCCAGCCAGATCATCCGCGTCGGGCATGCCTCGCCGCCGTGTCTGTTTCGGGGCGTGGAAGTGTTCGGAGGCCAAGCATGAGCCAGCGCGATTTTCTCGATACCGTACGCGTCCATTTCGACGCGGTGTGCACCCAGGTGCTGGCCCAGTTGCAGGGCGACGAAGCCGCCACCCTGAACCTGTGCGCCGAAGAATCCCTGTTCGTGCGCTTCAACAACAACCGCGTGCGCCAGGCCACCCAGGTGCAGCAGATGACGCTGGCCTTGCAGCTGCAGGCCCAGGGCCGCACCACACAGGCTTCGCGCACCCTGTCGGGCCACCTCGGCACCGACGGTGACGCCCTGGCGCACTTGCTCGACCAGTGCCGCCAGGAGCTGCGCGTACTGCCCGCCGACCCGCACCAGGTGCCTATTGAAAACCACGGCAGCAGCGATGAGACCTTTCGCGGCCAGCTGCTGGCTGCAGCCGACGTGGTGGCGGCCATCGTCGGCCCCGCGCAGGGCTGCGACATGGCAGGCCTGTACGCGGGCGGCACCATCGTGCGGGCCAACCGCAACTCGGCAGGCCAGCGCCACTGGTTTGCCACGCAGAGCTTTTTCATGGACTACTCGCTCTACCACGGCGCACGTGCCGTCAAGGGCAGCTACGCCGCCAGCGACTGGGACGGCGCGCAATGGGCGGCCAACCTGGCGCACAGCCAACGCCTGCTAACGCTGATGGACAAGCCCCTGCAGACCGTGCCCCCCGGCCAGTACCGCACCTACCTGGCCCCACGCGCCCTCTCCGACCTGGTGGGCATGATGGGCTGGAACGCGTTGTCGGCATCCGCCTGGAAGCAGGGGCGCAGCCCGTTCAAGAAGCTGGCTGACGGCGAGGTGCAGTTCTCGCCGCTGCTGCAGGTTACCGAAAACTTCGGCCTGGGCCTGACCCCGCGCTTCAACGACCAAGGCGAAGTGTCGGCACAGCAATTGCCGCTGATTGCCGACGGCAAGCTGGCCTCCCTGCTGGTCAATTCCCGCACCGCCAAGGAATTCGGTCTGACCGCCAACGGAGCCAACGACGGCGAATCCCCGCGTGCGCTGGATGTGGCACCGGGCACCCTGGCCGAGGCCGATGTGCTGCGCGCGCTGGGCACCGGGCTGTACGTGTCCAACCTGCACTACCTGAACTGGAGCGATCCGGTCTCGGCCCGCGTCACCGGCATGACCCGCTACGCCTGCTTCTGGGTGGAAAACGGCGAAATCGTCGGCCCCATCCAAGACATGCGCTGGGACGAGAGCCTGTTTGATGCACTAGGCCCCAAGCTCATCGCCCTGACCGCGCACACGGCCATCGACCCGGCGGTGGACACCTACTTCCAGCGGGCCCTGGGCGGCTCACGCACCCCCGGAGCCTTGATCGACCAATTCACCTTCACGCTATGACCACCCCCACCGTGCGCAAGAGCCGCCACCAGCCCAAGGGCCGCCAACCCGACGTGCAGGCACTGGCCGCCGTGCGCGCCCTGATCGGCCCGCGCCCGCCAGAGGGCCACCGGCGCGACCTGCTCATCGAGCACCTGCACGCCCTGAACGACCACTACCGCGCCCTGCACCGCGCGCACCTGGTGGCGCTGGCGCACGAGATGGGCATTCCCCAGGCCGAGGTGATGGAGGTGGCCAGCTTCTACCACCACTTCGAGATCCTGCCCGACGGGGCCCAGGCTCCGGTGCTCACGGTGCGGGTCTGCGACGGTTTGGCCTGCGAAATGGCGGGCGCGGCGGACCTGCTGGCGCGCCTGCCCGCCCTGCTGGGCCGCCGCGACGTGCGCGTGCAGGCCGCCCCCTGCGTGGGCCGCTGCGACACCGCACCCGTGGCCGTGGTGCACCAGACGCCCGTGCCGCTGGCCACACCAGAGGCCGTTATTTTGGAGGCAAATAGGGCTCTAGCCCGCGTGGAACATGCGCAAGCAGCTATTGAAACAATAGCACATTCAAGTACCGATTCAACAACCGAAGGCACCTACCCCGACCTGGACAGCTACCTCGCGCAAGGCGGCTACCAACTGGCCGCCGCCGTGGTGCAGGGCGAATACGACCCCGAAGCCGTGCTGGCGGCGCTGGAAGCCTCCGGCCTGCGCGGCCTGGGCGGCGCGGGTTTTCCCGCAGCGCGCAAGTGGCGCATCGTGCGCGGGCAAGCTGCGCCGAAATACTTCGCCATCAACATCGACGAGGGCGAGCCCGGCACCTTCAAGGACCGCCATTACCTGGAGCGCGACCCGCACCGCTTTCTGGAGGGCCTGCTGATCGCCGCCCAGATCGTCGGCACCGAACGCTGCTTCATCTACCTGCGCGACGAATACCACCAGTGCCGCGCCATCCTGCAGCGCGAACTGGCCGCACTGATCGAATCCCCGCCCTGCCCTCTGCCCCAGATCGAACTGCGCCGGGGTGCCGGGGCCTATGTGTGCGGCGAGGAATCGGCCCTGCTGGAAAGCATTGAAGGCAAGCGTGGTGAGCCGCGCATGCGCCCGCCCTACATCGCGGAAAACGGCCTGTGGGGCCGCCCCACGCTGGAGCACAACTTCGAGACGCTGTACTGGGTGCGCGACATCGTGGAACAAGGCGCGTCCTGGTTCACCGGCCATGGGCGCCAGGGGCGCACGGGACTTCGGTCTTTCAGCGTCAGCGGCCGGGTGAAGTCGCCCGGCGTGAAGCGGGCCCCGGCCGGCATCACGGTGCAGGAACTCATCGACGAATACTGCGGCGGCATGCAAGACGGGCATCAGCTCTACGCCTACCTGCCCGGTGGTGCATCGGGCGGCATCCTGCCCGCGCGGCTGAACCAAATTCCGCTGGACTTTGACACCCTGCAACCCTACGGCTGCTTCATCGGTTCAGGTGCCGTTATCGTGCTCAGCCAGATGGATCGCGCCCGCGATGCCGCCCTGAACGCCATGCGCTTCTTTGCCGCCGAGAGCTGCGGCCAGTGCACGCCCTGCCGCGTGGGCACCGCCAAGGCCGCCACGCTGATGCAAGCGCCGGTGTGGGACCGGGTGACGCTGGAGGACCTGAGCCAGGTGATGGTGGACGCCTCCATCTGCGGGCTGGGCCAGGCCGCGCCCAACGTGGTGCGCTGCGTGCAGCTGTATTTTGGCCACGAGGTAGGGGGTGGCGCATGAGCGATCCCATCACTTTCTCGCTCAACGGTCAGGCCACTGAGGCCCAGCCGGGCGAAACCATCTTCCAGGCCGCCCAGCGCCACGGCGTGGCCATTCCCCACCTCTGCTACACCGAAGGCCTGCGCGCCGATGGCAATTGCCGCGCCTGTGTGGTGGAGATTGCCGGTGAGCGGGTGTTAAGCCCCAGCTGCTGCCGCGCTGTTACAGCGGGCATGCAGGTGCACACCGATAGCGAGCGCGCGTTGAAGAGCCAGAAGATGGTGGTGGAACTGCTGCTGTCGGATATGCCGGATGTGGGGTATCGGTGGAATGATGCGGGTGCTGATGCTGATGCTGATGCTTTTGCAGCACGCGCTGCTGGAGTGGGGGATGCGCCGGGCTCCTCATACGTCAGCTTCGTTGCCTCGAAATCGTCACCCGGCACATCCCCCACTCCAGCGATTCTCAGAAATTGTGACGATGAAAACTCAGTCAATTCCAACGACGCGCAAGCCAGCACCTCGGCCCCGGCGGGGGGTAGGCCGGGAACCGATTTCTGCTCGCAGTATGAGGGGCCCGGCCTAACCCCCACCGGGGCCGCGCATACCACCAACGCAACGACCGCAAAGAGCCCCCCAAGCGCCCAACAACATGGCGAACTCAGCGCCTGGGCATCAAAACTTGGCGTCAAAGTCAGGCCCGCCCTCAGAGAGTTGCGCCGCCCGCAGCCCAAGCCCGACCTCTCCCACCCCGCCATGGCCGTCAACCTGGATGCCTGCATCCAGTGCACCCGCTGCGTGCGCGCCTGCCGCGAGGTGCAGGTCAACGGCGTCATCGGCACCCTGGGGCGTGGAGCGCACAGCCAGATCGGCTTTGACCTGGCCGACCCCATGGGCAGCAGCAGCTGCGTGGCCTGCGGCGAATGCGTGCAGGCCTGCCCCACCGGAGCCCTCAGCGCCAAAACCCTGATCGGCTCCCAGGCCGTGGACCGCCAGGTTGATTCCGTCTGCCCCTTTTGCGGGGTGGGCTGCCTCATCACCTACAACATCCGCGGCAGCACCATCGTCAGCGTCGATGGCCGCAAGGGCCCGGCCAACGAGGCGCGCCTGTGCGTCAAGGGCCGCTTTGGCTTTGACTACGTGCACAACCCCCAGCGCCTGACCGTGCCACTGATCCGCAAGCGCGGCGTGCCCAAGGACCCGGCGCTGCTCGACCAGCTCAACCGCAACAGCGCCGACTGGTCGGCGGTGTTTCGCGAAGCCAGTTGGGATGAAGCCCTGGCCTTCGCCGCAGGCGGCCTGAAAGACCTGCGCGACACCTTCGGCCCCAAGGCACTGGCCGGCTTTGGCTCGGCCAAAGGCAGCAACGAAGAAGCCTACCTGTTCCAGAAACTGGTGCGCACCGGCTTTGGCTCCAACAACGTGGACCACTGCACCCGGTTGTGCCACGCCTCCAGCGTGGCCGCCTTGCTGGAGGGCGTGGGTTCGGGTTCGGTCACCAACCCGGTGCGCGATGTGGAGCATGCCGAACTCATCTTCGTCATTGGCTCCAACCCCAGCTCCAACCACCCGGTCGCCGCCACCTGGATCAAGAACGCCGTGCAGCGCGGCGCGCGCCTGGTGCTGGCCGATCCGCGCATCACCGATCTGGGCGTGCACGCCTGGCGCACCTTGGCGTTTCGGGCCGACATGGACGTGGCCCTGCTCAACGCCCTGATCCACACCATCATTGAAGAAGGCCTTTCAGCCCCCGAATTCATTGCCCAGCGTGCTAGCAATTTTGAAGCATTGAAGGCCAACGTGCAGGGTTACAGCCCCGAAGCCATGGCCCCGCTGTGTGGCATCCCGGCGCACACGCTGCGCGAGGTGGCGCGCGCCTACGCTACGTCCAGGGCCAGCATGATCCTGTGGGGCATGGGCGTGAGCCAG
>CAZDDK010000099.1:0-11205 GCA_964504185.1 uncultured Rhodoferax sp.
TTTGGCGCGCATGACCACCTTGCCACGCCCGGTGCGGTAGCCGTCTTTGACGCCATTGATGCCGTAGATGATGCCGCCGGTGGGAAAGTCAGGTGCCGGGATGATTTCCATCAACTCGTCCACGCTGGCCTGCGGGTTCTTCAGCAGGTGCAGGCATGCGTCCACCGACTCGTTGAGGTTGTGTGGAGGGATGTTGGTGGCCATTCCCACCGCGATACCGCCCGAGCCATTGACCAGCAGGGTAGGAAACCGGGCCGGCAGCACCAAAGGTTCTTTCAGACTGCCGTCGTAATTAGGGCCAAAGTCAACGGTGTCCTTGTCGATGTCTGTCAGTAATTCGTGGGCAATTTTGTCGAGACGGATCTCGGTGTAGCGCATAGCCGCCGCGTTGTCACCATCAATGGACCCAAAGTTGCCTTGTCCATCGATCAGCATGTGGCGCATGCTGAACGGTTGGGCCATGCGCACGATGGTGTCGTAAATTGCGGAGTCACCGTGGGGGTGGTACTTACCCATGGTTTCACCCACTGCTTGGGCACTCTTGCGGTACTTGCTGTTGTAGTTGTTGCCCATCTCGTGCATGGCAAACAGCACGCGCCGGTGCACCGGCTTCAGGCCATCCCGTGCATCCGGCAGGGCGCGCCCCACGATCACGCTCATGGCGTAATCCAGATAGCTCCGGCGCATTTCCTCTTCGAGGCTGATGGGCAAGGTTTCTTTGGCGAACTGGGTCATGGAGTGGGTACTTTGACGGTGTCTGGGACAACCCGCGATTCTACGACCCGGGCGCTGTCGCTTACAGACAACAGTTGCGCCTATTGTGGGCAACCCTGGGCAACTGTGTTTCATTGGGGTACATCAAGCCTGTTTGGCTATGGCACAATGGTGCGAACGGCCCCGCTCAGGGACGTCCCTCAATCTATTCGCAGCGAAGCTGCAGTTTGTTACACAAAAGGACCGTCATGAAACAATTGAATCGAGTAGCAATCGCCCTCGCTGTTGCAGCCCTCTCCACCGTTGCCGGTGCACAGGAAATCCATAACTGGAAGAGCAGTGCCGGTGACGTCTGGAAGAACTCCGTTGGCCAATGCTGGCGCGATAACAGCTGGACTCCCGCTACAGCAGCTCCCGGTTGCGATGGTGCGATTGTTCCTCCGGCTCCCGCTCCCAAGGAAGTCCCCGTGGTTGCACCCGCCAAGCCCACTCCTGCACCCGCCAAGCCAGCGCCCGCTGTTGCAAGCAAGGTAACTTACGCTGCTGACGCATTCTTTGACTTCGACAAGGCTGTTTTGAAGCCCGAAGGCAAGGCCAAGCTGGATGATCTGGTGAGCAAGGTCAAGGGCATCAACCTGGAAGTGATCATCGCCGTGGGTCATACCGATTCCGTCGGTTCTGATGCGTACAACCAGAAGCTGTCGGTTAAGCGTTCCGAAGCCGTGAAGGCCTATTTGGTGTCCAAGGGCATTGAAAAGAGCCGTGTTTACACCGAAGGCAAGGGCGAGAAGCAGCCCGTGGCTGACAACAAGACCAAGGAAGGCCGTAGCAAGAACCGCCGCGTGGAAATCGAAGTAGTGGGTACGCGCGCTACCAAGTAAATCGGCTGGTCTCGACCAATCTTCCAAAGAACCCGCTTCGGCGGGTTTTTTGTTGCCTGTCCGTCTGTGCCGGTAAACGGGGTTGGAAATCGGGCTTTCAACGCGGAGATAATTGCGCCATGAGCAATACCTTGAATGCAGATCCGGCCGAGTTGGCCAAGTTCTCCGAGCTGGCGCATCGCTGGTGGGACGTGGAAAGCGAATTCCGTCCACTGCACATGATCAATCCCCTGCGGCTTGACTGGATCCAGTCCATGTGTCCCTTGTCCGGGTTGCGCGCCCTGGATGTAGGCTGTGGCGGTGGCATTCTGGCCGACTCCATGGCCCGCAATGGCGCAGAGGTGCTGGGCATTGACCTGTCCTCCAAGGCGCTCAAGGTGGCCCAACTGCATGCGCTGGAAGCCCAGACGCCGCGCATTGGCTACCGTGAAGTGAGTGCTGAAGCCCTGGCTGACGAGGTCCCCGCCAGTTTTGACGTGGTGACCTGTATGGAAATGTTGGAGCATGTGCCCGACCCCGCGTCCGTTGTGAAAGCCTGCTCGACACTGGTCAAGCCCGGAGGCTGGGCGTTTTTTTCGACGTTGAACCGCAATCCCAAGTCGTTTCTTTTCGCGATATTGGGTGCAGAGTACCTTCTGAACCTGTTGCCCCGGGGCACCCACGAATACGCCAAGATGATTCGTCCCAGTGAGCTGGCGGGGTACTGCCGACAGGCCGGGCTGGACCTGCGGCAAACCAGCGGACTGGAATACAACCCGTTGACCAAGCGCTATTCCTTGACCCGGGATACCGGCGTCAACTACTTGTTTGCCACTCGAAAATCTCTGTAGACGGAAATCAGCGTGTTTTTTCAAGACATTGACGCGGTCCTGTTCGACCTGGACGGTACATTGATTGACAGCGCACCCGATCTGGGTGCCGCAGTCGATCAGATGCGTGTGGTGCGAGGACTGCCTTCCCTTCCATTGGAGCGCTATCGACCCAGGGCCGGTGCCGGAGCACGCGGCATGCTGGAAGTGGCTTTCGGAATTGGCCCCGAGGCCCCCGATTTTGCTTCCCTGCGTGACGAGTTTTTTTTGAACTACGAGCGGTGCATGACTCAGCGCACTGCAGCTTTTGACGGTGTAGCGGAATTGATTGCCCAACTGGAGATGCGCCAACTGGTGTGGGGTGTAGTGACCAACAAATCTTCCCGCTTCACCAACCCGTTGACCGCGGCAATGCCCCTATTCCAGGGCGCACGCACCATCGTCAGTGGCGATACCACCCCTCACTCCAAGCCCCACCCCGCGCCATTGCTGGAAGCCGCACACCAACTGGGTCTTGCTCCGCATCGATGTCTGTACGTTGGTGACGATGAGCGCGACATCGTGGCAGGTAAGGCGGCCGGCATGCAAACCGTTGCTGCTGCGTACGGGTATCTGGGCAACAAGACGGATGTCCGGGCCTGGGGGGCCAATGCGGTGATAAATTTCCCCCCGGCTCTCCTGCAATTGTTGTAAGTGGTTAAAATACGCTCCTTGGGGCTGCACTGGTTTCGACGTGGATTCGGACGCGCAGCAGGGCATGTCGAGGTTCTGTCACCTCGTAAAACAGCAGAAAAAAACTAACTGCAAACGACGAACGTTTCGCACTCGCTGCTTAATTGCACGTGAGCCTCACAACAGCAAGCCGATAGGCTGGGCAAGGGTGGCCAGATCGCAAGGTCGAGCCGTCCAGGCTGTGGGGTAATTTCATTCGGCTGGGCCTGCTCTGGGTGACTTAGGGCAGGCCAAGAAAATAGGTTACTGGCGTTTTGCATAGCGTGCCACTGCGCGATGCAAAATGCGAGATCAAAATCAGACGGCTACACATGTAGAACTGTTCGAAAAAGGTTTGCGGACGCGGGTTCAAATCCCGCCAGCTCCACCAACATCACTTCCAAGGCCGTTCGCTGACTTCCAGCAAACGGCCTTTTTCTTTGAAAAATCAGCCACTTACAGCGTTTTGACGTCCAGTGACGTCCATAGAAGTGCGCGTACAGCCAACGCAAAGCGGGGGTACAAGAGGGGGTACAAGTCGGGGGGAACGGGCAAAATGGGGAAGTTGTACCCCCATGCTGACCGACAAACACTGCAAAAACGCCACCTGTCCGCCTGATCGTAAACAGGCCCGATTCACCGACGCGGGCGGTCTGTATCTGCAAGTCAGCCCAGCCGGGTCAAAGCGCTGGTTCTACAAGTACCGGGCAGACGGCAAGGAGAAGCAGCTTGCCTTGGGCAGTTACCCTGCCGTGGGCCTGGCCGATGCCCGCAAGGCCCGCGACCTGGCCAAAGCCCAGAAAACCGGGGGCGTCGATCCGGTTGCAGCCCGCAAGGTGGAACGCCTCAAGACGGCCATTCCAGCCGGGACCACGTTCAAGGCTGTGGCCGCAGAGTGGTATGCCAAGCAAGTGCCGCAGTGGAGTCCCAGCCATGCGGCGCGGTCCCAGCGCCAGCTCGAACGCGACTTGTACCCCTGGCTGGGTGATCGCCCCATGGAGGAAATCCACGCCCTGGAGCTTCTGGCCGTGCTCCAGAAGGTGGAGGAACGCGGCGCAATCGAGACAGTCGACCGGGTATTGATGCTGTGCCGCCAAATATGGGACTACTGGCTACCCACTGCCAAGACGGTGCAGCGCAATATCACCGAGGGACTGAAAAAACGCCTGACGCGCTACCGTGGCAAGCCCTTCGCCGCGATCCTGGAGCCTGCCCCGTTTGGCGAACTGTTGCGAGCCATGGCCGCGTACAAGGGCGGCACCGCAGTACGCACCGCCTTACAGCTTGCGCCCCTGCTGTACCAGCGCCCCGGCAACCTGCGGGAAATGGAGTGGTCTGAATTCGACTTGGACGCCGCTTTGTGGACCATTCCCAGTGCCAAAATGAAGCGCACCAAGGCTGAAAAAGAGCAAGGCGAACCGCACGTGGTGCCCCTTCCCGCGCAGGCCGTGGCCATGTTGCGGGGCCTGCAACCCATTACCGGGCATGGCCGTTACGTGTTCCCCGGTGAGCGCGACCATGGGAGGCCCATCAGTGACAACTCTGTGCGCAGCGCCCTGTATGCCTTGGGCTTTGGCAAAACGCAGACCTGGCACGGGTTCAGGGCGAGCGCCCGCACGATGATGGTGGATCAACTGAACCTCGACCCGCCTCGACCTGGGCAGGCTGGGTGCTTTTTGGAGGGCGGCGGACGGTGCCGGAAATCGGCGCTAAAAGGCCCTTCCCTTGGACTACGCCATGGCCGAAATTTGGGGGGCTGGGTACAATACCTGCACAGTAACCTGCACATATAAAGGCGGCATACCATGCGCATCGTCAGCTACACCGAGGCCCGCAACTCGCTGAAATCGGTACTCGACTCAGTAGAGGGCGATGCCGACATTGCCATCATTACCCGGCGCGACGGTGGCGACGCCGTAGTGATGTCGCTGGCGCAGTACGAAAGCATGGCCGAAACCTTGCACCTGCTATCCAGTCCCGCCAACGCGGCGCACCTGGCAGAGTCCATAGCCCAGTACAAGGCGGGCAAATCCCAGCGGCGAGAGCTGGTGGCAGCGTGAGCCGGGGCGTAGCATTCACCGCTGCGGCCTGGGCCGATTACCAGTATTGGCACGGGCAAGACAAAAAGACGCTCAAACGCATCAATGCCTTGATCGATGCAGCCCGGCGCGACCCCTTCCAAGGCATTGGCAGGCCTGAACCCTTGGTGGGCAACCTAAGCGGGTTTTGGTCCCGCCGTATCGACGATGTTCACCGCCTGGTGTACGCGGTTGACGATTCAGACCTGACAGTGATTGCGTGTAGGCACCACTACCAGTAGCGACGCTGGTTGGGTCCGGCAGACGCTGCCGTTTTAGTGTTTGCGTTGTTTTGGCCAGAGTAGCCAAATGCCAAGGAAGAAAGCCCAGTAGTGCGCGACCACGATTGCAATGGCGACAACCACCCCGACAGCGATTTGACCGGCGTGGCTAAACCCATGCTCGAAAAGCCACGAGCCGAGCAACAACGCATAGATCAAAACACACACTTTGAAAACCATTCTTGCTCCGACAGCTTATGCTTGAAATCGCGGACGAGATATTTGTAACGGCACAGGTTGGGATTTTATTGCTCAAACTCCGCTTGAGTCTTCGTGAGCGATCTCGGTTACCCTTCCGCAGATTGATTTACGCGGATGGTTCTGTCGAATGAAACTTACTACTTGGAACGTTAACTCTCTCAGTGTGCGCTTGCCACAGGTGTTGGACTGGCTTGCAGCCCAGGCCGCAAACGGTGTGCCGGTGGATGTGCTGGCGCTGCAGGAACTGAAGATGACGGACGACAAGTTTCCTCACGCGGTCTTCAGTGCAGCAGGCTATTGCGCCCAGTGGTTTGGCCAGAAAACCTATAACGGGGTGGCTCTGCTGTCGCGCACGCCCATCCATGACGTGGTGAAGAACATTCCCGGCTTTGACGATGACATGGCCCGCGTGATTGCTGGAACGGTGGACGGGGTGCGGGTGATTGGAGCCTATTTTCCCAACGGACAGGAACCCGGAAGCGACAAATTTGAGTACAAGATGGAGTGGCTCAAGGGCTTGCGCCAATGGGTCAAGGCGGAGCTGGCGCTATACCCCCGGCTGGTGCTGATGGGCGACTACAACATCACCTTTGACGAGCAGGACATGTGGGACCCGGTGGGACTGAGGGACACCATCCATTGCACAGAGGAGGAGCGCTATCACCTGCGCGCGCTCATTGCCCTGGGCTTGCACGATGGTTTCCGTCTGTTTGAACAGCCGCCCAAGAGTTTTTCGTGGTGGGACTATCGGGACATGGGTTTTCGGCGCAACCGTGGCCTGCGGATCGACCATATTCTGATCAGCAAGGCGCTGGTGGCCACTGCGCGCGCCTGCGTGGTGGACAAAATGCCGCGCGCCAATGAACGTCCGAGCGACCACGCACCCGTTGTTATGACACTGGAGTTATGACGAAATTAGCCTGTAGCCCGCGTAATATATAGAGAATTAGCTATTAAAGTTATAGCACTCGGTTTGGATTCATCCGATTGTCCGGGTCCAGCGCCTGTTTGATAGACCGCATCATGCCCAGTGCCACTGGAGACTTGTGCTGCACCAGCTTATCGCGCTTCAAGCTGCCCACGCCATGCTCGGCGGAAATGGAGCCCCGGAACTGGTCCACCATGGCGTAGACGATGGCATTCACGCCTTTTTCCTCATCGCGCAAAAAAGCTTCTGCATCGGTTCCGGCAGGTGCCTGCACGTTGTAGTGCAGATTGCCGTCGCCCAGGTGGCCATAGTTGACCAGGCGCGCGCCAGGGTAGGCCGTTTGCAACCGGGCGTCGGTCAGGCGCACGAACTCGGGGATGCGGGACACGGCAATCGAGATGTCGTGCTTGATGTTCAACCCCTCTTGCGCCTGGGCCAGCGGAATGCTCTCGCGTATGTGCCACAGCGATCTGGCCTGGGTGATGCTCTCGGCCACCACGGCGTCCACCACGCAGCCGCCTTCCATGGCGGCTTCCAGCAGGTGCTCGAAGCGTTCACGGGCGTGGGCTTCGGACTCCTGGTCGGAGTTTTCCAGCACCACAAAATAGGGGCAATCCTGGTCCTGGAATGGCACGCGCAGTTGGGGAAAGTGCGTGGTCACAAGACTCAGCGCAAAACGGCCCATGACCTCAAACCCGGTCAGGCCGGCGCTGAGGTGCCGGTGGGCCAGGCCCAGTAGTTGCACCGCAGCTTCCAGCGAGGGCAGGGCCGCAAAGGCGGTGAGTTGGGCCACTGGCAGCGGGTACAGCTTCATGGTGGCGGCGGTGATAACGCCCAGCGTGCCCTCGGAGCCGATCATCAGGTGGCGCAGGTCGTAGCCGGTGTTGTCCTTGCGCAGGCCCGACAGGCCATCCCAGATCTCGCCCTGGGGCGTGACCACTTCCAGACCCAGGCACAGTTCGCGGGTGTTGCCGTAGCGCACCACCTGGGTGCCGCCGGCGTTGGTACCCAGGTTGCCGCCAATGGTGCAGCTGCCTTCGGATGCCAGGCTCAGGGGGAACAGGAAGCCGGCTTGCTCGCAGGTTTCCTGAATGCGTTGCAGCACGCAGCCGGCGTCCACGGTGATGGTCAGATTGGCACCATCCAGCGCGCGCACCTGGTTCATGCGGGTCAGGCTCAGCACGACCTGGGTGCCGCTGGCGTCGGGCGTGGAGCCAACCACCATGCCGGTGTTGCCGCCCTGGGGCACGATGCTCACACCGGCCGCCGCGCAGGCCTTGACCACGGCAGCCACTTCGGGTGTGCTGGCCGGGCGCACCACGGCCAGTGCCTTGCCGCGCTCGCGCTTGCGCCAGTCCAGCTCCCAGGCGCTGAGGTCACCCTCGGTCAGTACGTTGGCGGGGCCGACGGTGGTGCGCAGGTGTTCCAGCAATTTGATTGGGGTGCTCACGGTGCGGCCTCCAGGCTATCGGTTTTTTTGTTCGCGCCGCGCGGCCCCAGGCGCAGGCGCACATGCATCGCGCAGGCCACAAACAGCAGGATACAGAACACGATTTCCAGCATGGCCAGGTAGTTGCCGGGGGACTTGTCGCTCCAGGCGCGCACCACGCCTTCAATGAAATACAGCCACACCACCAGGCTGACCCAGCGGTAGGTATACATGCGGTTCTTCAGCAGGCCCGCCAGCGGAACGCACAGGGGCAGGGCCTTCAGGGCCAGCCAGGAGCCACCCGGGCGCAGCGGTGCCAGCACCAGTTCCCAGGCCAGGGACAGAGTAATCAGTGCCAGCACACTGCCCACGGCGAGCCAGCGCGTGGAGTTGACGGAGGGAGAGGGTGGGTTCATGGTCGGTGGCATCATAGCGGCCATGCAAAACCTTGAACGTCTGCGGGGCTGGTTCCGTGAAGTGGCCCAAGTCCCTTGGCTCCATGCGCTGCGCACTTTGCGCGAGCGCTTTCGCGAGGACCGCCTGGGCCTGACCGCCAGCAGCCTGACCTTCACCACCACGATTGCGCTGGTGCCTTTCATCACGGTGGCGCTGGCGGTGTTCACCGCCTTTCCCATGTTTGCCAAATTCCAGGACGTGTTGCAGAAATGGTTGATTGAGAGTCTGGTGCCCGACAACATCGCCCGCCAGGTGCTGGGTTACCTGAACCAGTTTGCCGGCAAGGCCAACAAACTGGGCGCGGTGGGCCTGGCCGCGCTGCTGGGCACGGCGTTTGCGCTGGTGTTCACCATTGACCGCACGCTCAACAGCATCTGGCGGGTGCACACGCCGCGGCCGTTTGCCCAGCGGGTGCTGATTTACTGGGCGGCCATCACGTTGGGGCCGTTGTTGCTGGGGGTCAGCCTGAGCCTGACGTCCTACGCCATCTCGGTATCCAAGGGCGTGGTGGGCGAGATTCCGGGGGGAGTAAGCCTGCTGCTCAACGTGCTGCAGTTTTTGCTGGTGGGGGCCGGCATGGCCGCCATGTTCCGCTACGTGCCCAACACCCATGTGCGCTGGGGCCATGCGTGGATTGGCGGGGTTTTTGTGTCGGGCGGCATGGAGCTGGCCAAGCGCGGGCTGACGCTGTACCTGAGCAAGGTGCCCACCTACTCGGTGGTGTATGGGGCCTTTGCCACCGTGCCTATTTTGCTGGTCTGGATTTATGTGGCCTGGGTGATTGTGTTGCTGGGGGCCGCGCTCACCGCGTATCTGCCCAGTCTGTTGGCCGGTGGCACCCTGCGCCGCTTGCCACACGGATGGCGGTTTCAGTTGTCGTTGGAGGTGGTGCAGCAACTGGAGCGCGCCCGTGCCAGTGACGCCAAGGGCTTGACGCTGGAGCAACTGTGCCAAACCCTGCATGTGGACCCCCTGCGCCTGCAGCCGCTGATGCAGATGCTGGTTTCTTTCGACTGGGTGGGGCAGTTGCGCGAGGTGCTGCAGCCCGGTGCCGAGGCGCGCTACCTGCTGTTGGTGGACCCGGATGCGACGCCGCTGGAGCCTTTGTTGAGCGCCTGGCTGGTGGAGCGCACGCCCCAGACCGAGACCCTGTGGCAAATTGGCCGCTGGCCCTCTATAACACTGCGTGAGGTGCTATGAATATTGCAGCAAATTGCAGAAGTGTAGTGGCCGTGTCGCCTGGGTGGCTGTGTGCCGGGCGCAGCCTGGGCACAATGGCGGACATGCATCCACGAACCGACCCAAGGAGCCCCGCGCCATGACCATTCTTGTTGCCTATGCCCCCCGCCCCGAAGGACAGGCCGCTCTGGACAAGGGCATTGAAATTGCGACACGCCGCAACGAGCGGCTGATGGTGGTCAACGCCACGCCGGGCGGTGGCGACGACGCCTCCATGGCCAGCGCCCATGACGTGGAGCGCATCGAAAAATTGCTGGCCGGGTCCGGCCTGGATGCCGAGTTCAAACAGTTTGGCCGTGGCAGAAGCGCGGTGGAGGAAATAGAGGCGCTGGCGGATTCCCTGCCAGCCTCCCTGCTGGTCATCGGGATCCGCAAGCGCTCCCCCGTGGGCAAGCTCATCATGGGCAGCGTGGCCCAGGAGTTGTTGTTGTCCGTGTCCTGTCCGGTGCTGGCGGTCAAGGCCGGGTAGCCGGGCCGGTTGGCGCGGTGCGCAAAAAGTCGTGCACGGCAAACAGGGTGGCATCCGGAGTCTCGGTCATTTGGTGGTGCCCCACCGATAGCGAGACCACCTGTACGGACTTGCCGGTTTCGCGCGCTGTGGCGATCAGGCTTTGTGCGGCCTTTGGGGGCGTCATCTGGTCCTGCGCGCCCAGCACAAACAGCACGGGGCACGTGATCGCAGCCATGGCCGCTTCGCCGTTGGCATAGCTATCGCAGGCCACAAAGCCACGGTGAAAGACGTTGACGGCCGTGTTGCTGGCCAGTACCCGGCGGCCCAGCGCCATGCCCGCACCAAACACCCACGTGCCCGGCCCCAGGGCGGAGGGCGGGGCGGCCAGGGTGGAGCGGGAGAACACGTTGATCATGGTGAGCGCCTTCTCGGGTTCCTTGAGCGAGGTTTCAATCAGCACGGGCGACACCTTCATGGGGAAGGCCGTGCCCACCAGTACCAGGTGGGTCACCCGTTCCTGCAGGCGCGCAGCGGCTTCCAGGGCGATGAGCGAACCCCAGCTGTGGCCCACCAGGGCGGCGCGCTGCACGCCTGCGGCATCCAGCAAGGCGGCAATAAAGTCTGCCGTTTCTTCGACGGAGGAGGGAGCTTCGCCGCTGCTGCGGCAGTGGCCGGGCAGGTCCACCGCCAGCACGTTGAAGCCGTGGTGTGCGAGGTAGCGGCTTTGCAGAATCCAGACGCTGTGGTCGTTAAGAACCCCGTGGATGAAAACCACGGTGGGCTTGGCGGCATCAAACGGCTTGCCACCGGTGTAGCAGTAGGTGCGGGCATTGTTGACGAGCAATTCCATGTTCATGCCTCCGCTTTTTCTGCGGCTTTCAAAGCCCGTTTCAGGTCGTCGATCAGGTCGTCGGCGTCTTCCAGCCCGTTGGACAGGCGGATCGTGCCCTGGGTGATGCCCGCGCCCGCCAGCGCCTCGTCGCTCATGCGGAAATGCGTGGTGCTGGCCGGGTGGATGACCAGGCTG
>CAZDDK010000100.1:0-11167 GCA_964504185.1 uncultured Rhodoferax sp.
CCTCGTGCCAGATGGCAAAGCCCACATCGGGGCGGGCCAGGGCGTGGCGGCGCACGGATTCGATGCAGTGGGCCAACTCGGTGGCGTCGGTCTTCAGAAACTTGCGCCGCGCCGGGGTGCTGTAGAACAGCTCCTTGACTTCGACGGTGGTGCCTTGGCTGCGGGCGACGGGTTTGAGTTCACCGGTCCGTCCGTCCAGCAGATTTGCAGATAATTGGCCTGTAGCCCGCGAATATATTGAACATTCAGCTATTGAATTTATAGCGGCCAAGGCCTCACCCCGAAATCCCATGGTGGCCACGGACTCCAAATCACTCAGGTTGCCGATCTTGCTGGTGGCGTGCCGCCGAAAGGCCAGGGGCAGTTCCTCGGCCACGATGCCCTGGCCGTCATCCTCGACGCTGATCAGGCGCACACCGCCGGCCAGCAGGCGCACCGTGATGTGGGTGGCACCGGCATCCAGTGCGTTGTCCACCAGCTCGCGCACCACGGAGGCCGGGCGCTCCACCACCTCGCCGGCGGCGATCTGGCTGATCAGCTCGTCGGGCAGTTCACGGATGGGGCGGCGCGGGAGTGGGGGGGGCAGGGGGGCGTTCACCGGGGCATTTTAGGTGGCACCCTGACTGGACTTCTGTCACCAAGGGCATTGATCTACCTCAGCCCATTGGCCCGAATTGCGTGCATCCCGCAAAGTGAGGATGGTTGTTGTTGTTGTTGCACGCTCCTAGAATGGGTTGCGCCACGCTTGCCAGTGGCGTCATTTTTCCCTGCACTTTGCTTCGTCAGGAGTCACCATGCGAATCGGATCAATGGTCTTGCCATGGGTACTGTGTGTGCCGCTCGTCTTGAAGCCTGCGTTGGGTCTTGCGACGATTGCCGAAGGGTCTGCCGCCCAGATTGTGAGTTTGCAGGGCAACGGCGAGCAGCGCGCAACCGGCAGCGCAGCGTGGGCGGCGGCCCAGACATCGCAGTTGCTGCCGGGGGGTGCCTATGTGCGCACACTGTCGGATTCCAAGATGGCCCTGCTGTTTGCCGATGACACCCAGGTGCGGCTGAACCAAAATTCTGTACTGCAGGTGAAGCAATTGGCCAGCGGCGCACAGCCCACCACGCTGTTGCTGTCGCTGGGGCGCGCCTGGTCCCAGACCAAGCGCCAGAGCGGTAGCCGTCTCAACCTGCAAACACCGGCTGCCACGGCTGGTATCCGTGGCACGGACTGGGAGCTGGACGTGGATGCCAGTGGCAAGACTCTGTTGACAGTGCTGTCTGGGATGGTGGAATTCTCTAACGCCCAGGGTGCAGTGACAGTGGGTAGCAATGAGGCCGCCATGGCCGAAGTGGGTCGGGCGCCGGTCAAGATTCAGCTGAGCAACCCGCGTGACCGCATTCAGTGGGTGAACGCACTCACCGCAGACCCGACACGCCATCTGCATGCGGATCAGGTTCCGACCGAGCCGGATGGCCCGTGGGTCGCGATTCTTTCCAGCGCGAAGGCCATGCAGAGCGGCGACAGCGCGGTGGCCCGCCGCCAGTTGGCCGCCCTGACCGATGCACCCCAGGGTGTGCCACCTGCGGCGTATTTGTTGCTGTCGGACCTGCAATTGGTGGACGGGGAATTCGCCGCTGCGGCCAGTACGCTGCAAAGCGGCCTGAGCCGCCATTCGGATGATTCCGACCTGCTGGCCCAGCTGGCCCGCGTCTACCTGCTGACCGATCGCCTGGACGATAGCGCCAAAGTGCTGGCCCGTGCCCGCAACGCCGATACCGCCAGTGTGCTGCTGGCCCAGGGCGAGTTGGCGCGCCGCCAGGGCAGCGTGACCGCCACAGAGCAGGCCTTTGGTCGAGCCACCCGGGTCGCGCCGGGCGACGACCGGGGCTGGTTTGGCCTGGGCAGCGCGCAAAACGAACGCGAGGCCATTGGCCCGGCGCGCAGCAATCTGCTCAAAGCCCTGGAACTCAAGCCCCAGGGCGTGGGCTACCGAGGCGAACTGGGCACGTTGGAGACCTTTGCTAACCGATTCACCGAGGCTGAGCGCGCCTTTTCCCAGGCGCTGGAGCAGAGCCCGGCCGACTATGTGAGCTGGACCGGCCTGGGCCTGCTGCGCCTCAAACAAGGCCAGCCCGAAGCAGCCTTGGACGCATTCTTGCGTGCTGGTGTCATGGAGCCACGCTATGCGCGTGCGCATGTGTACACGGCAGTCGCGTACTACCAGATGCAGCGCGTGCGAGAGGCGTTGGCCGAACTGGATCGCGCCAGCCAACTCGATGACAAAGATCCATTGCCACGCATCATAGCGAGCATCATTCATCTGGACGCTTTGCGCCCCCAACTGGCGGTAGATCAGTCCAGGGCAGCGCTGCAGCGCCTGCCGTATCTGAAGTCGCTCAACCAATTGGCCAATGACCAGCAGGGAATGGCCAATTTGGGCCAGGCATTCGCATTTCTCGGCTTGGAGGAGTGGTCGCAGCGTTATGCGCAAGACTCCTACTATCCGTTTTGGGCTGGCAGCCATCTATTTCTGGCAGACCGGTATCCCGGCTTGTTTAACAAGAACTCCGAGCTATTTCAGGGCTTTTTGGCCGATCCAACCGTGTTTGGTGGTGGCGCCGGTTTTCAGACCCTGATACCCAAACCGGGGCACAGTGGCATCGTGTCGATCCGCTCGACCGTGGCGGGTGATTCCGTTCAAGGAACCGGTCCGTATATTCAGGCCAGCGGCTTTACCAATGGTGTGATTCCTTTTTCCTATTTTGGCAATCATGAGGAACTGAACTTGAGTTTCAAGGAAGGCCCCTTGAATCAAAAAATGAGCACACTGGCGTTTGGCGTTACCCCGCACCACGATGCGGGTGTGTTTGTATTCGCAGACCGGAATCATTTGGACA
This sequence comes from uncultured Rhodoferax sp., assembly GCA_964504185.1. Lineage (GTDB taxonomy): Bacteria > Pseudomonadota > Gammaproteobacteria > Burkholderiales > Burkholderiaceae_C > Allorhodoferax. Next base: position 2,887 of record CAZDDK010000100.1, read on the forward strand.
CCAAGTCCAAGACTTCGCAATACAACCTGAAGCAGAACCTTGTCGCGGAGCGCTCTGACATGGGCTTTCACTACAAGTTTTCGCCGAAATCGCAACTGTGGATGAAAGCAGGGCGTTTTGACTCCAATGACAACATCGGTGGCACGCTGCTCGGAACCCCCGTCGTGTCGGTCGTCAAGGTGAGTCAACCCGAATGGGGGCTGCGCCATACCTTTGACGCCAATGATGCGCATGAGGTCACCTGGGGAGTAGAAAGCGCAAAGCGCCGCACGACATCCAATTTTGACGATATCAGTCAGGCGGAGTTTGGGCTGTTAGCCAGTCTGAACTCTGTGTATCAGGAACACAGCCAGGATGCCTTCGTGTCGGATCGCTGGCGCGTTTCTCCCAAGGTCTTGTTGCAAGGTGATCTTTTCTATCAGGACCACCGCCGAACTGCCGATTATGTGTATTCCTCGCTGTTCCTTGGGGAGTCATTCTTTGATCCCATCGTGACGCGTCAGGAGCTCGTTCAATCGGTCGTCAACCCGCGGGTGGGTCTGGTGTATCGGTTTGATGACGGACCCCAGTTGCGTATGGTGTATCAGCGGTGGCTAAGGCCATCAGTCTTCAGCTCCCTTGGACCGGTTGCCACTGCGGGCATTCCGCTGGACGATCGCATGGTGATGCGTGGTGGCGAGCTGAATCGGGTGCGTGCCCAAATTGAATGGGAGCTCTCGGGACGGACCTTTGTATCGACCTATCTCGATGCACGGGACGTCAACAACAACCGGTTCGAACGGACTCCCTTTGCTTTGAACGAACTCGAGTCACTCGGCAAATTGCGTCCACGACGGCTTGGGGCATTGGCCAACGATGACATGCTCGAGTTCGTGAGTACACCCGAATATGACGGGGGCCGAATCCGCTCCATCGGGATCGCAGCCAACCATTTGTTGGGAAATGATTGGGGTGTATTTGGTCGCTACGTTGGCAACGCGTCCACCAACACCGGCCTGGCACACGCGGGGAAAGAAGTGCCCTACGTACCGCGCCACATGGCCGCATTGGGAGCCAGTTGGGCGAGTCCCACTGGCTGGTACTTTATTGGGCGGGTTGTCTATCGGGCACAGCGCTTTAAGGATGAAGCCAATCAGGTTTCCCTGGAACCCGGCTGGAATGCAGCGATGGATCTCTTTTGGCAGTCGTCAGACAAGCGGTGGTTGGCGCGCATCTCGGCGGATGATGCCTTTGATCGCCTCAAACCGGCGCAATACACCGCAGAGATCACCTACCAGTTCTGAACGAGCCTGGCCTATGAAGCTGTGTGGATGGGGGTTCGATTGATTCCCGCAGGGCTCCGACTGCATGAGCGGTGGTGGTCGCTTCAGCTTGGTTTGATGGGGGGCCAGCGCGCCGTGGTGGTGGCAGTCAGCATGCTGGCCATGGGCATAGTGTTGCTGGGTTCCAGTACGCGACCCTGGCAGGCGATGGATGCCAAGGTGTTTGACCTATTTACTACGGTGACGGCGGCGCGCAAGGCAGATGTCCCGATTGTCATTTTGGCCATAGACGAGCCCAGCTTCCAGCAGTTGCAGGTGCAGTGGCCGTTCCCTCGCCGTCTGCATGCGCAGGTGCTGGAGCGCCTGAAGGCAGACGGTGCCAGGGCGGTGGGGTTTGACGTGGTATTTGCCGAGCCCTCCAACCCGGCGGATGATGCCGCGCTGGATCAGGCCATCCGTGGTGGGCCACCGGTGGTGCTGGCTGCCAGTCGCGAGAAGACAGAAAGCGCCAACGCGTCGCTATGGAGCGATGTCATTCCGTTGGAGCGTTTTTTGGCTGCGGGCGCACGGCCCGGGCAAGTGCAGGTCTCACCCGACGACGATTTTGTGGTGCGCCGTCAGGCTGGGGGCGACGACAGTTTCTCGGCCCTGTTGTCGCGCTTGGGTGTACTGGATAGCACTGCCTCAGCCCGGTCCGTTGATTTGATTGAGTATGCGGGACCGCGCGCGACCTTTGACACCCGCTCCTACTACCAGGCATTGGATCCGGCGCTGCTGCCCCCGGGCTTTTTTAAAGACAAGATCGTGCTGATCGGGCGTTCAGTTCGCACGGCGTTGGAGTTGCAGAGCTCGCAAAGCGATATGTTCAATTCACCATTTGTGGTGACATCTGACGACGATCGGCTGTTTCCCGGTGTGGAAGTGCAGGCCAATCTGATCAGCAACCGCCTAACCGGGGGTGGACTGCGCGTGGCGAACGATGCTGCGGTAGCGGGGCTGGTATTGACCATGTTGGGGCTCCTGGCGATGGCGGGTCTGCGTGCACTGCCCGTGTTCAGTGCTGCCGTGGCCGGTAGCCTGGGCGGTGGGGTGTGGGTGCTGTCGCTGTGGCTGTTTGCCAGTCAGAAGATCTGGCTGGCACCGCTGTTTCCCATGCTGTCTGTGGTGGCCGTGTACGGGGCGTCCCTGTTGGTCAATTATGTCGCCAGCCGCCAGCGGACGCTGCAAGTGCGAATGATGTTTTCGCAGTATGTTCCTGCGGAGGTGGTGGCCCGTTTGGTGGAGCGACCCGAGTTGTTGCGGTTGGGTGGCGAGGCGCGTGAGTTGACGCTGATGTTCACGGATCTGGCCAATTTCACTGGCCTGTCGGAGCGTCTGACGGCTGAAGCCACGGTGGACGTGTTGACCGAGTACTTTAATGCCATGACGCCCATCATCCACCGTTACGGTGGCACTGTGGACAAGTTTATTGGCGACGCAGTGATGGCCTTTTGGGGCGCGCCACTGGATGATGCGCAACACGCCGAACATGCCGTGTGCGCGGCGATCGAAATGCAGGCTGCGATGACTGCGCTGTCGGTCAGCCTGCAGGCCCGTGGCCTGCCTGCCATTGCCATGCGAATCGGTATACACACTGGGCGGGTGGTGGTGGGCAATATCGGATCACATAGCCGTTTTTCTTATACGGTGATCGGAGATGCAGTCAACCTCGCAGCGCGCCTGGAAGGAGCCAACAAGGCTTTTGGAACGGGCATTTTGCTGTCGGATGCCACGGCAGTGCAGTTGTCCCGCGAACTGGGTCTGCGCCACCTGGATACTGTGGTAGTTAAGGGAAAAAGTGCGGCCGTGAAGGTCTACACACCGTGCCCGGATGACCGACTGTGTGCGCTCAGTCGTCGGGCGGTGGCACAGTTTTACGGACAGACGTGGGAAGCCAGTGCATCGGACTTTGTGGCGTTGCTGTCAGTCAAGCCCCGGGACCCAGCGGCGCTGCGGTTTCTGGAGCGAATTGAGGCGAGACGCTCCCAATCTACGGATGGGACTGTGATCGCCCCCCTGTCGCTGGACAAGCTCTGAGGCGGGTGCGCACCGCCCGCAGCTTACAGTTTGCCGTACTGGGTGCCGCCAATCATGATGCCGCTGTCCAGCGGGGCCAGGTCGGACTGGTATTCCATGTCGCCGATGCGCACCACGGGCGGGGCAAGGCCGTTTTGCAAGGCGTCCATGAAGGCCTTGGCTTCGTCCTCGGACACCGGCTGATAGGCGTGGCGCGCCTGGGCCTGCTCGGCTTTGGCGGTGCGGCGTGGGCGGTCGCTGGAAGGTGGGGGGGTGCCCGCGGCGTCGGATGCCCTTGCCACGCGTTCAAACTGGTCTTCCGTTTCGCTGACCCGCCAATAGGTGCCCACGATCAGGACGCCGAAACGCTTGTAGGTGGCGGTCCGCATCAGCTTCTCAATGGCGGCAAAGCTCTTGGTGCGGGCCTCCTTTCCACACACGAAGGACTTGGCGACGTCTATCATGGCAATGAACCGGTGGTGGCGCTCGTCCACCGGCATGACCTTGAACTTGTACATGCTGCCGATGACTTCCATTGACAAAAATGTCTCACGGATGGACTGATACAGCATTTCTTGTCGAAACGCCTTGCGCTCCTCCAGATCCATGCGTTTACTGGATGCAGCCGGTAATTCGGCTGCCTTCTCCTTGGGAGTGGCCTTGGATCGGAATAGCGAGAACATCGATAAGCGGTGTGGAAGAGGGTTGTGGAGAATCGGCACAGCGGCAAAATATTGCGCGCTGTGTCGAGCTATGCAAACGCCGTGCCTGGTGTGCACCCCTGACCAAAACGCTTGCATTGTGCGGTGGCGCGCGCACCCATGCCACAGCGCATTACCAATTGTTTCAAAAGTCGCTTTGACCCGGCTTCAGCGAAACTTGCCTGCGCGGCTGTCCAGTGGCGTGACAAAGGAGTTTTGCTCCCACCCCGACGCCAGCACGCTTTCGGAGTACCCCGAGGTGTTGGGCAGGGCCGCGTCGAGCTGCGCGGCGGCCTGGCTCTTGGTGCTGCGTTGTCGGCCCACCGTGGCGTGCAAGATCTCGCTGACGTTCTTGAGGCGCGAGTCCAACTGGCTGTGCGAGTCACCCCGGGCCGCGTGCTCACCCAGGAATGCGGTGCGAATCTGGATCAGGTGGGGCAAGTTGGCCGGGTCAACCACCGCGTAGTGCACCCCGCATTGGGAGAGCAGGGTGTGCTTGAGAGTCTGGTTGCCCATGGAGAGGCCGTTGGGCCCCAGTACGTCGATGCAACCGATCACCAAGCCATCCATATTGCACAGCGTGAAGGTGCAGTACACCCCGTTGAGCAGCTGGTACCAGTGTGCCGCGTCGGAGTGCGCTGCCGGAGCGGTGAAGCGGGTCACCGGGAGTTTGATCAGGATTTGCTGGTCGAACATGACCTTTGCCAGCCAGATCCAGACCTGCTTCTCCCGGCTGTTGACCAGGGGGCGAAGCGCCAGTGGCCATTCCTTGGGAATGCGCCGCCGTCCCTTGGACTGGGTGCGGCGCAACCAGAAAACCACCGCTGCACCCAAGCCGGTGCCCAAGAGAAACGCGACATAGATCATGTGACTCGCCCTGTAGGTTGAGCCATCTGGTGTGGCTGTTCTGTGCGCTTGCAGTCTAGCGGGTTTCACAGCCTGTGCATACCGCGCACGCGGGCCGCCACCGCCGCATGCTGCCACTTTGTGACAATATGCGGTCCCGCCCACCGCATCCGATACCGACGAGAGCGACACACGCAGCATGCAACTCCAGGACATTCTTTATTCACAAGGCTTTGGCACACGGCGCGTCTGTGCAGGACTGATTCAACAGGGTTTGGTCCAGGTCTATGATAGAAATCAGCCACTAGCCCGCGTGGAATGTACCAATGCTGCTATGGAATTTGAAGCAGATGGTCTGCGATTCCGGGTGCAGGGAGTGGACTGGCCGTACCATGAAAAGGCCTATCTGATGCTGCACAAACCCAGTGGCACCGAATGTTCGCAAAAGCCCTCCACCTACCCCAGTGTGTACACCCTGCTGCCATCGCCCTTGCGCCTGCGGCCGCAAAAGGGCGCGGTGCAAGGGGTGCAGGCGGTGGGACGACTGGACCAGGACACTACCGGCCTGTTGCTGTTGACCGATGATGGCCAATTCATTCACCGGATGAGTTCGCCGCGCCACCATGTGCCCAAGGTGTATGAGGTGACAGTCAAACACGCGCTGGATGAACGCCAGGTGCAACGACTGCTGGAAGGGGTGGTGCTGGACGATGACCCCAAGCCTGTGCGCGCGGCCGCGTGCCACGCCGTCGATGCGCTGCACCTGCGCCTGACGTTGACCGAGGGCAAGTACCACCAGGTCAAGCGCATGGTGGCGGCGGTGGGCAATCGGGTGGAAGGCCTGCACCGTGCGCAGATTGGGGGGCTGCACCTGCCCGCCGATCTGGCACCCGGCCAGTGGCGCTGGTTGAACGAAGCGGACCTGCAAAGCATCCAAAACCCGCTATGCTGGACCCATGAACCTGCTGTTTGATTCTTTCTGGCGGGCCGCCGCATACTGTTTGCGGCCCCGGGTGATCCTGCTGTCGGTCATGCCGCTTTTGCTGGTCATTGGCTTGACGGTGGGCTTGGGCTATCTGTACTGGGATCTTGCACTGGACCAGGTCCGCCGGGTGCTGGAGTCGTCGGAGTTCGTCAACAACGGCTGGGCCTGGCTGGACAGCATGGGGCTGGGGCGCATCAAGACCGTGTTGGCACCCCTGATTGTCATCTTCACAGTGACTCCGCTGATCGTTGTCGCCTCGCTGCTGGTCGTCGCGCTGTTGATGACGCCCATGTTGGTTCGTCTGGTGGCCCTGCGCCGTTTTGCGGCCTTGCAGGAGCGCCAGGGTGCGTCGTTCTTGCACAGCGTGGCCTGGTCGCTGGGGTCCACGCTGCTGGCGTTGGTGGCCCTGGTGGTCTCGGTTCCGCTGTGGTTTGTGCCGCCCCTGGTGCTGGTATTGCCACCCTTGATCTGGGGGTGGCTTACCTACCGTGTCATGGCTTTTGACGCCCTGGCCAACCACGCCAGCGCCGAGGAGCGCCGCACCCTTTTCAAGCAACACCGCGTGCAATTGCTCAGCATGGGGGTGCTGACCGGCTATTTAGGTGCCGCTCCCAGTTTGGTGTGGGCATCCGGTGTGCTGTTTGCAGCAGCCTTTGTCATTTTGGTGCCGGTTGCGATCTGGATCTACACCCTGGTATTTGCCTTTTCCTCTCTGTGGTTTACCCACTATTGCCTTGCTGCGTTGCAGGACTTGCGCCGGGTGCGCGAAGCCCAGGCGGCGACAGAGGTGGTGGCACCAGCGGAGGTGGCGGAGCTTCCGGAAACCGGGGCTGCCCCCGTCCTGACTACGGAATAATCGACCATGCCATTTGGGCTCATCATCATCGGCGACGAAATCCTCTCCGGGAAGCGCACGGACAAACACCTGGCAAGGGCCATCGAGCTGCTATCGGCCCGGGGCTTGCAACTGGCCTACGCCGACTATGTAGGAGATGACCCCGTGCGCATCACCGCCACGCTGGCACGCGCCTTTGCCAGTGGCGATGTGGTGTTTTCCTGCGGCGGCATCGGTGCCACGCCAGATGACCACACGCGCCAATGTGCTGGCAGGGCCCTGGGACGAGATCTGGTTTTGCACCCCGAAGCTGAAGCACTGATTCGCCAACGCATGCAGGACGTGGCGCGCGAGCAAGGGATGGCCTACCAGGCAGACCACCCCGACAACGTGCACCGACTCAATATGGGGGTGTTTCCGGCTGGTGCGGAAATCATCCCCAACCCGTTCAACAAGATCCCTGGTTTTTTCTGTGCAAGTGGGGCGAGTGCCACCGGGCCGTCCGCAGGCTTGCGCGGGGGCATTTACTTTTTGCCCGGATTTCCGGTGATGGCCCACCCCATGATGGAGTGGGTGCTGGACACGCACTACCGCCACCTGTTCGTGCAGGACGCGTGGGTGGAACAATCGGTCATTGTGTTTGGTGCGATGGAGGCCACGCTCACGCCGCTGATGGAAACCATCGAACGTGATCACCCTGCCATCAAGGTGTTCAGCCTGCCCAGTGTGGACCATCCCACCTACGGTCGCCACATCGAGCTGGGCGTCAAAGGGGTGCCACCGCGGGTGGAGTCGGCGTATGCCGCACTTTTAGAGGGACTGAAAGAGAAAGGCGCGAAGTTAGGCCCTGAAATGGTGCGTAAATAGGCGCGCACCAAATTCGTGCAACGATGGATATTCCAAGATGGTGCATGAACGCCGCAGATCAGGTTTCAAGGGCGCAGTGCTGCCGGGGAGTTGATCCGCCGCAACGCAAGCCGGGCGCATCTCAGGGCAAAATGGGGCGCTTTACCGAAATGGTGTTCGGATCAGCTATTGGCATAAAAGCTGCATTGTGGACAGGGCAAATTTTTTACAACCGAACGATTTTTTTGTAACAGGAGCATTTGATGGCCAAGACCGTCGCAGACGTGATGAAGATGGTGAAAGAAAACGAAGTCAAGTTTGTGGACTTCCGTTTCACCGATACCCGCGGCAAGCAGCAGCACACCACGGTGCCTGTGTCGCACTTTGACGAAGACAAGTTCTCTTCCGGACACGCGTTTGACGGTTCGTCCATCGCCGGCTGGAAGGGCATCGAGGCGTCGGACATGCTGCTCATGCCCGACCCCAACACCGCCAACATTGACCCGGTCTTTGAGGAAACCACCCTCATCATGAACTGCGACGTGGTGGAACCAGCCGACGGCAAGGCCTACGACCGCGACCCGCGTTCCATCGCCAAGCGCGCCGAAGCCTACCTGAAGGCCTCCGGCATTGGGGATGCTGCCTACTTCGGTCCCGAACCCGAATTCTTCATCTTCGACGGCGTGCGCTGGAGCACCGAACCCAACAACACCTTCTACGAAATCGACGAGTACGAAGCACCCTGGAACAC
>CAZDDK010000101.1:0-11109 GCA_964504185.1 uncultured Rhodoferax sp.
AGGGGCGTTAGGACCCTTGATTTCAATGCCGTCAGGGTTGTTGGAACCCACGTCGTGCAAAGCCAACAAATGCGCCACCACCAAGCCAATCAACACCAGCGGCACCGCAATGACGTGGAAGCTGAAGAAGCGGTTCAGCGTGGCGTCGCCCACCACATAGTCGCCGCGAATCAGCAAAGCCAGGTCGGGTCCAACAAACGGCACAGCGGCGAACAGATTGACAATCACCTGGGCACCCCAATAGCTCATTTGTCCCCACGGCAACAGGTAGCCCATGAACGCCTCGGACATCAGGCACAGGAAAATGGCGCAACCGAAGATCCATACCAATTCACGTGGCTTGCGATAGCTTCCATACATCAGGCCGCGGAACATGTGCAGGTAAACCACCACAAAGAAGGCGGAGGCACCCGTGGAGTGCATATAGCGAATCAACCAGCCCCAAGGCACATCACGCATGATGTACTCGACCGAGCCAAAGGCCAGGGCCGCATCCGGCTTGTAATGCATGACCAGAAAGATGCCGGTCACGATTTGGATCACCAGCACCAGCATGGCCAGCGAACCAAAGATGTACCAGAAATTGAAATTCTTGGGCGCGTAGTACTCCGACATGTGCACCTTGTACATGTCGAAGGCAGTCGGCAGCCTGTTCTCAAACCAGTTGGTGAGCTTCGCGGTTGCCGAAGCGTTGGGGGAAATTTCCTTGAAATCAGCCATTTCTTCGGTCCTCAGGCTTTCTTGTCGTCACCGATCAGCAACTTGCTGTCGGACAAAAACATGTGGGGTGGCACTTCGAGGTTGTCGGGCGCGGGCTTGTTCTTGAACACGCGACCGGCCAGGTCAAAGGTGGAACCATGGCAGGGGCACAAAAACCCGCCTTGCCAATCGTCCGGCAGCGACGGTTGCGCACCAGTTTGGAACTTATCGGAGGGTGAGCAGCCCAAATGGGAGCAAATGCCGACCGCCACAAAAAACTCAGGCTTGATGGAGCGCCCCTCGTTGCGGGCATATTCGGGCGTTAGCTCGGCAGGCTTGCGCTTGGATTCGGGGTCGGCCAGTTGGGCGGTTACCTTGGCCAGGGTGGCCAGTTGCTCCGGAGTGCGGCGAACAATCCACACTGGTTTGCCACGCCATTCCACGGTCAGTTTCTCACCGGGTTTCATGCCACCAATATCCACCTCCACCGCAGCACCGGCGGCCTTGGCACGCTCGGACGGCTGGAAGGTACTGACAAAAGGAACGGCGGCTGCACCGACCCCCACTGCGCCAGCGCAGCTGGAGGCGATGAGCCAGGTTCGCTTACTAGGATCGGACGGTTGGACGTCGACAAGGCTTGCACTCATGAGAATCCTCGGTGAACAGACTACTAACTTGGGGAATCCGCGATTGTAGCTGACGACCAACACCCAATTCCCCGATCTGCGCCGCCGTGCGGTCGAGTGTTGACACACGACAAATGTGGGCAATACTGGGCGTTTTATCTACAACTGGAGCGCAGCACGATGGGAATGGTTCAGGAATTCAAGGAATTTGCAGTCAAGGGCAATGTGATTGACCTCGCGGTGGGCGTGATCATCGGTGGGGCATTTGGAAAAATCGTCGATTCGGTCGTCGCCGACCTCATCATGCCGGTTGTGGGGGTCGCGTTTGGCAAATTGGACTTTTCCAATTTGTTTCTGGTTCTTGGCAGCGTACCGCCCGGCACCGCCACGACACTGGATGCCCTTAAAAAAGCCGGTGTTCCGGTTTTTGCCTATGGCAGCTTCATCACGGTCGCAGTGAACTTTGTGATTTTGGCTTTCATCATCTTTCTGATGGTCAAACAGGTCAACCGCCTCAAACGCGAAGCCCCTGCACCGGTTTCCGCGCCCGAGCCGGTAGTCACCCCGGAAGACGTCTTGCTCTTGCGCGAGATTCGTGACAGCCTCAGAAAGTGAGCCTCCATCAGCCGCTGAGACCCCGCGCCATGCGCACGGCCGCCAGCAGGCTGGACGCGTCGGCACGCCCGGTTCCTGCAATATCGAAGGCGGTTCCGTGGTCCGGGCTGGTGCGCACCAACGGCAGCCCCAGTGTCACGTTGACGCCCTTCTCCACGCCCAGGTATTTGACCGGAATCAGGCCTTGGTCGTGGTACATGGCCACCACCACATCACAACCACCCGCACTGCCTGCGGATGCGCGGGCACGCATGAACACCGTATCGGGTGCAAAAGGTCCAGTGGCATCGCATCCTTGCGTACGCGCTTGGTGAATAGCCGGCGCAATCACCTCCCGCTCTTCCTTGCCAAAGAGCCCGCCTTCCCCTGCGTGGGGATTGAGCCCGGCAACCGCGATGCGCGGTGCACGCCCCAACACCTTTGACAGCGCCGCATGCGTGATTTGCAGCGTCTGCAGCACGTTGTCGAACGTCACCGCGTCGATGGCATCGCGCAGCGAAACGTGAATACTCACCAACACGGTGCGCAATTCTTCATTTGCCAGCATCATGCGCACCGGCACCTGCGCGACCGGCATGCCAAGGTGGCGTGCCGCACGCTGCTGCAACAATTCGGTGTGGCCAGCAAATCGGTTGTAGGGAGCGCCTGCGGCATGCAGGGCCTCCTTGTGCAGAGGCGCAGTGACCAACGCGGCAATCTCGCCGCGCAAGGCAGCGTCAGCCGCCCATTCGACACACTGCCCCGCCAGCGCCCCCGACCGCGCCTCGATGGCCCCCCAGGGTACGGTTTCCAGTGCCGGACCGAGCGGCAACACCGCGATGCAGTTCGGAGGCAGGTTCGCGACTTCAGTCAGCGACGCAATTTCCGCAACCGGAAGCGGCAAGCACCCTGCTGGTACCACCGCGCTGGCTGCCCGGCGCAGGGTTCCAACGTCTCCCACCACAAAGCTGCCCCGCATGCAGACGGGGTCCTCCCGGTAGGCTTTGGCAATGATTTCGGGGCCGATGCCGGCCGCGTCACCCATGGTGATGGCGATAGGCTTGTGAGCGACATGGGGTGCGTTCATGGCAATGTGACCTGCCGTCAGGCCGGATTGTCAATGTCGATAAAGCAGTGATCCAAGCCCAATTGCGCGGCGACATGCCCCGCAGCGGCCGCCACACCGTAGCGTTCGGTGGCGTGGTGGCCACAGGCCAGATAGGCCACGCCGCATTCACGCGCCAGATGAGCCTGCGGCTCGGAGATCTCACCGGTGATGAAGGCGTCGGCACCCGCCGCGATGGCGGCTTCGAAGTAGCCCTGGGCACCGCCACTGCACCAGGCCACACGGCGCAGGGCACCCGCCCTTCCAGGAACCATCAGTACGGCACGTCCCAGCACCGCTTGTGCGCGATCAGCCAGCGCTTGGCAATCCGCGCAGTCCGTCTCGCCCAGCCACCCCAGATCCTGTTCGCCGAATCGCCCGGTGGGAGCCAAACCCAGGCGCTGGCCCAGTTGGGCGTTATTGCCCCACTGGGGATGCGCATCCAGCGGCAGGTGGTAGGCCAACAGATTGATGTTGTGTGCCAACAGCAACGCCAGCCGCTGGCGCATCCAGCCCGTCACCCGCCCATCATGGCCGCGCCAAAAAAGGCCATGATGGACCATGATGGCGTCGGCCCCGTCTGCGATGGCGGCCTCGATGAGCGCGAGGCTGGCCGTCACGCCAGATACGATTCGGCGCACCGCACTGCGCCCCTCCACCTGCAGCCCGTTGGGGCAATAGTCCTTGAATTGCGCGGGTTGGAGCAAGGTATCCAGCGCGCTAAGAAGTTCCTGTCTGTCAGTCATGGCGTCAAGCGGGGGAGGCGCTGGCGCGCCTCAAGGGTGTGAAGAGGATGTGACGCCGATTGTCGTTGAATGCGCCGTGTCCACTACCGCCTGCAGGTCACTGTCGCAGCCGGTTCCAACAGCTATCCAGCGCGCGCCGATCCGGCGCAAGCCCCACGCCAACGCCGGTTGCAACCACCGGACCCGATGGGGAAACGCCTGCGCCAACACGGCACGCGCGTCCACCAACGCCCCGCAGCGATAGCGGTCGTGCTGCCAACGCAACGCCAGGCAGGTGCCCGTGCGCCGGCGCGACAACAGCATGCCCAAGGGACAGGGTTCATACAGGCAGCACACCCCACAGCCATTGCAGGGAGCACCCTCCGCGACCTTGGCAGGAGCCAAGGGATGGATGGGGATGGTGCGCGCAGTGTCAGTCATGTCAACCCCACACTGTAACGTGGCGGGTCGGGCACTCTACAATTTGCCGCGAGGCGACCCCAGCACCCTTTCCTTGGAATGTCCATGAAACGTCTTTGGCTCCTGTTCTCCCAAACCACCACGGTTCTGCTGGCTGCGTACTTTGTTGTGGCAACGCTCAAGCCCCAGTGGTTAGGCCACCCATCCACCGTGACAGCCGGTACGGTAGCGCTGATGGAGGCCCCTCCCACACCCAGTGGAACTGCACCGGGCGGCAGCTTCCGGGCGGCGGCGCAAAGGGCCTCGGCAGCGGTGGTCAGCATCAACACCAGCAAGGCCGCACGACGCCACCCCAATAGCAACGACCCGTGGTTCCGCTTCTTTTTCGGCGACCTGGGCAACGAGCCTCAAACGGGACTTGGCAGTGGTGTCATCGTCAGCGAGACCGGCTACATCCTGACCAATAACCACGTGGTCGAAGGTGCCGACGAAATCGAGGTGGTGCTCAATGACAGCCGCACCACGCGGGCCAAGGTGGTGGGCACCGATCCAGATACTGATCTGGCCATTCTGAAGATCGCGCTGGACAGGCTGCCCGTCATCGTCCTGGGCAACTCCGATAGCACGCAGGTCGGCGACCAGGTGCTGGCCATTGGAAATCCCTTTGGCGTGGGGCAAACGGTGACCAGCGGCATCATCAGCGCGCTGGGACGCAACCAGCTGGGCATCAACACGTTCGAAAATTTCATCCAGACCGATGCCGCCATCAATCCCGGCAATTCAGGGGGAGCGCTGGTGGACACCAACGGCAACCTGCTGGGCATCAACACCGCCATTTATTCCCGTTCGGGCGGCAATATGGGCATTGGCTTTGCCATTCCCGTATCGACCGCCAAACAGGTGCTGGAGGGCATCGTCCGGGACGGCCAGATCACCCGGGGCTGGATTGGCGTGGAGCCCAATGACCTGAGTCCCGAGCTGGCGGAAACCTTCAACATCCAGGCGCAGCAGGGTGTCATCATCACCGGAGTGCTGCAAAACGGCCCCGCCGCCCAGGCAGGCATCCGACCCGGCGATGTGATCGTGAAAATCGGCAACCAACCCGTTACCGATGTGGCACAGCTCCTGGCCCAGGTGGCAGCCCTCAAACCAGGCACCGCCACCCGGTTCGCGGTGGAACGACGGAACCAGGCGCTGGAGCTCGATGTCACGCCCGGTGTGCGCCCCCGGCCCCGATCCGGCGAAAGATAGCTATAATTTCAATAGCAATACAAGTCCATTCTACGCGGGCTAACGGCAGAATTCGTCGTTGATATCAGGACGGCGAGGTGGCCGCCTCGTCGTCGTCCGGAGCCTGGGTGTGTTTGATAAAGATGGCAGCGGCCCAGATTCCCACCTCATAGAGCAGGCACATGGGCACCAACAAGGCCAGCATGGACACCGGGTCCGGCGGGGTGACGACGCCGGCAACGGCTGCCGCACCCACCACGAAATAGGCACGAAACGACTTGAGTTGCTCCACGGTCACCACGCGCATGCGGGCCAGAATGACCACCGCGATGGGCACCTCGAAGGCAACACCAAACGCAATGAACATGGTGATGACGAAATCCAGGTAGGCGTCGATGTCCGGGCTCACCGCGACCGATGCCGGTGCCATCTTCTGGATAGCCGGAAAAGCCTGCCCAAACACAAAGAAATAGCAAAATGCAGCGCCCAGGTAAAACAGCACGGTACTGGCTACCACCAGTGGCATCACCAGACGCTTCTCGTGCTTATACAGGCCGGGGGCGACAAAGGCCCACACCTGGTACAGCACCCACGGTAGTGCCAGGCCAAATGCCGCAAGAACCGACACCTTGATGGGCACCAGAAAGGGTGAAACCACTCCCACGGCAATCATGCGCGAGCCCTCGGGCAGGGTTTTTACCAAAGGCATGGCCAGCAAATCGTAGAGCGCAGAGGGACCCGGAAAAAACACCAGCACGGCAAACACCGCCGCGATGCCGTACACCGTGTAGAGCAAGCGGTCGCGCAGTTCCACCAGATGCTGTACGAAGGGCTGTTCAGTACCGGCGAGCTCGTCGTCGGTGGATTTTTTGTGGTCGGCCATCAGTGAATCTTGGGTGGACGAAAACGCGCGACCCGTGCGGCCCCGGACAATGCCTTGGTGCGCACACCGGCGCGGGCCTTGTACCAGTTGGGTACGGCGGCCTTCTTGGTGCGCCAGTGTTTTCTGGGATGCTGGTATTCGGGCACGCGTGGACTGGAGGTTTCCAATTCGGGCTGCGCCGCCATGTCCGTGGCCTCGGACCAGTTTTTCTCCAGTTCGGCAGAGCTGGTCTGTATGGATTGCTCGACATCACGTGCCGCACTCTCCATGCTGTCCTTCATTTTCTTGAGCTCATCGAGCTCCATGGAGCGATTGACTTCGGCCTTCACTTCGGCCATGTAGCTGCGCGCGCGGCCCAGCAAATTGCCCGCCATGCGGGCCAGCTTGGGCAGTCGCTCCGGACCAATCACCACCAGCGCAATGGCACCAATGATGGCAAGTTTGCTGACCCCGATATCAAGCATGGGTCACACGCAGCCCGCAGATTTCCAGCGCGCCGCCATCAGCTCTTGATCTTGGCTTCGACATCGATGGTGGACTTGGCTTCGGTCTTTTCGGTGGCAACCAGAGTGGGGGCAGGCGTCTCGGCCGGCTTCTCGGGGGTGCTGCCGTCCTTCATGCCATCCTTGAAACCCTTGACCGCACCACCCAGGTCCGAACCAATGTTGCGCAGCTTCTTGGTGCCGAAGATGACAATGATGATGACCAGAAAAATAATCAGATGCGTCGTAGAAAAGCCCATGGCTCACTCCTTGGTTGATTCGGTATTTTAGGGGAACGCAGCGGTGAAACGGACCGCAATGCCGTCAAGACCCTGACGCAGATCAGCCTCTGAGCCAGGGACGCGGACCGCCCATCACGTGGAAGTGCAGGTGCTGGACCTCTTGCCCGCCCTCGGCACCGGTGTTGGTGACCAGGCGAAAGCCTCCTTGCGGGTACGGGTTGCAGCCCTCCTGCTGCGCCAGCCGGGGCACCAGGGCCATCATGCGCCCCATCATCGCGGCATGTTCAGCCCCCACCTGGGCCATGGAGGCGATGTGCTGCTTGGGAATGATCAGAAAATGCACCGGTGCCCACGGGTGGATGTCGTGGAAGGCGTAGAACTCGTCGTCCTCATACACCATGCGCGAGGGAATCTGGCGCGCCACGATTTTGCAAAACAGGCAATTCGGGTCGTGGTCGGGTGTCGCTGCGGTGGTCATACAGATGTCTCCATGGGCAAGCCTTTGTTCATGGCCACCATGCCGGTCACGATGCGGTACAAAAACCAGATCGACACGCAGAGCCAGGCGATCCAGCCCGGCACCACCAGCAGCAGCCACAGGGGCGCAGTCAGCAAATAGGCCAGACCGGCAAACAGCACGCTGCGGATGCGCCAGCGAAAGTGCGAAGCGTGCCAGGTACCACCGGCATCACCGCGCTTGACCAGGTCCAGCACCAAGGCCGCCAGCAGCAGCACCGGGCCAAATTGGCCACCCGGAATCAGCGCGCCAACGGCCACGATCAGGTGCATTACATAGCTGATGGTGCCGACCGTGTTGAGCGACTGCAGGCGCTCGATCTCGTTGTGTTCGGTACTCATGATGCCGCATCTCCTTCCCGGGCATGGGCCTTGCGCAGAGCCTTTTCTTCAATGCCACTGGTGCCTTCGCGGCGCTCCAGCTCGGCAATCACATCGGCCGGGGTCAGCTCGTAATGGGCCAGCGCCACCATGCAGTGGAACCACAGGTCCGCTACCTCGCCCACCAGCTGGGCCTTGTCGCCCCCATGGTCCACATCCTTGGCGGCCATGACGACCTCGGTGGCCTCTTCACCAATCTTTTTCAGGAATCCGTCCGGGCCTTTGGCCAGCAGGCGTGCCACATAGCTGGCGGAGGGGTCGCCGCCGTTGCGTGGTTTGCGCGTTTCCATCACGGCGGCCAGGCGCATCAGGGCGTCGGAAGAATTCGGGAGGGTCATTTTAGTCAGTTGGGGACAGAGCTGAAGGTCTGTCCCGCAAGGGTATTGGTTTAGTTGGGGACAGAGCTGAAGGTCTGTCCCGCAAAGTTATTTATAGATGCTTTCAGGGTCTTTCAAGACCGGATCGGCGCTTGTCCATTCGCCGTCCTTCAGCACACGGAAGAAACAGCTGTGGCGTCCGGTGTGGCAGGCAATGCCCGGCTCGTGGCCGAGTTGGGTGACCTTGAGCAGCACCACATCCTGGTCACAGTCCACGCGAATTTCGTGCACCGTCTGCACGTGGCCCGACTCTTCGCCCTTGAACCACAGCCTATTGCGCGAACGGCTGAAGTACACGGCACGCCCCAGTTCAGCGGTCTTTTGCAGGGCCTCGCGGTTCATCCAGGCAAACATCAGCACGTCGCCGCTGGCATGCTCCAGTGCAATCACGGGAACCAGGCCCTTTTCGTCCCAACGGACCGCATCGAGCCACTCGGTCGGCGATTGATTTGCTACCAAATTCATAGCTATAACTCTATATTTGACGCGGGCTAGTGGCCAAATTAACCACGAACTGGGATGCCACGGCGGGCCATGCATTCCTTGGCCTGGGCCACGGTGTACTCGCCATAGTGGAAGATGCTGGCGGCCAGCACGGCATCGGCACCGCCCTTGGTGATGCCATCGGCCAGGTCGTCCAGGGTGCCGACGCCGCCCGAGGCGATCACCGGCACGCTGACCGCATCGCTCACCGCACGCGTCAAGGCCAGATCGAAGCCGCTCTTGGTACCGTCGCGGTCCATGCTGGTCAGCAGGATCTCGCCCGCACCCCGTGTTCTTGCGCCCGCCATGGCTGTAGACGTCCCAGCCTTCGCCGCGGGCCAGTGCGTCGTCGCCAAAGCGGCGCTTGGCGTCGATGGCGACCACAATGCACTGGGAGCCGTATTTGTTGGCTGCGTCCTCGATCACCTGCGGATTGGCCAGCGCGGCCGAGTTGAAGCTGGTCTTGTCGGCACCGGCATTGAGCAGCCGGCGCACATCGTCCACGGTGCGCACGCCACCGCCCACGGTCAACGGAATGAACACCTGCGACGCTACCGCCTCAATGATATGCAGGATCAGGTCGCGCCCGTCGCTGGTGGCGGTAATGTCCAGAAAGGTCAGTTCGTCCGCACCCTGGGCGTTGTAGCGGGCGGCAATTTCCACCGGGTCACCGGCGTCGCGCAGTTCGACAAAGTTGACGCCTTTGACGACTCGGCCGCCGGTCACGTCCAGGCAAGGGATGATGCGTTTAGCGAGCATAGAAAATGCGTGAAATAGCTGATTCTTCGAAAGCCAGCGAATATTTTGTCTATGCAAATTATCGATAACTACTTTATTGCATCAGCGCAGGGCAAAAATTAGCTGCCAGGCAATTGGAACGGAAACCACGGCGATAGTACCCCACCGCCAGTTAGTGAGTCTTTATATTTCCGCCTCGCAGCGATGGATCAGGACAACACCCATTCACCCTGCGCTTTGATCGCCTGGTACATGGCATCGGGTGCCAAATCCAGGTCCCCCGGCCACGTCACCGCGCCGGAATCCAATTGCACCTGGGCAAACACCTGCGGGTCGTTCAGGGCTTCGAACACTCCGGTCAAATGACTGGGCATGAAACGCACTTGCCCCGCCAGCCCATCGGCAAACTGCACCGACAGCGCCAAGGGGGCCACCGGTTTGACTGAAACAACATCCCAATACATGGTCTCGATACCCTTATTTCAGTGGCGCAATCGACTTCGGCTGCAATTTGGCCATACACAAACACCAGTCCTCCAACAACTCCTCCTGGTGCAGTTCGGCCCAATCCAGCACCAACTCCTGCGCCCGGCGCGGCAACACACCGTCGGCAAGTGCCAACGTCGCGATGTTGACCGTCGCCTTGTACTCGCCGTACTCCACATGAAAATGCGCGGGCGCATGGTCATTGAAATACATGCGAATCAGGATGCCGTAGAACGCGCTGATGGTGGGCATGTGCCGTTTACCCGTTCAGTTCATCGGCACGGTCCTGAGCCTTTTCAAAGTCCAGATCGCCGCTGTAAATGGCACGGCCGCAGATCACACCTTCGATGCCCTCGTCTTCCACGGCGCACAGGGCTTCGATGTCCGCCATGTTGGACAGGCCGCCGGAGGCGATGACGGGGATGGTCAGCGCCTGGGCCAGTTTGACGGTGGCGTCGATGTTGATGCCGCTGAGCATGCCGTCGCGGCCGATGTCGGTGTAGATGATGGATTCGACGCCGTAGTCCTCGAACTTCTTGCCCAGGTCAATCACGTCGTGGCGGGTGAGCTTGCTCCAGCCGTCGGTGGCAATTTTGCCGTCGCGCGCATCCAGGCCGACGATGATGTGACCGCCAAACGCGGTACAAGCGTCCTGCAAAAAGCCAGGGTTCTTGACGGCGGCGGTGCCGATGATGACGTAACGCAGACCAGCGTCCAGGTAGCGCTCGATGGTGTCCAGGTCCCGGATACCACCGCCCAGTTGCACATCCACCTCGCTGCCCACGGACTTCAGGATCTTGCGGATGGCGGCCTCGTTCTTGGGTTGGCCTGCAAAGGCTCCGTTCAGGTCCACCAGGTGCAGGCGCCGCGCGCCCTTGTCCACCCATTGCCGGGCCATGACGCCGGGGTCTTCACCAAAGGTGGTGGATTGTTCCATATCGCCTTGCTTGAGGCGCACACAGTGACCGTCTTTTAAGTCAATTGCAGGGATTAAAAGCATGATGCTTCAGAGTTGGAGGGAAAAAGGAAAACGCAGAGACGCCAGGGACGCGCACGAATGTCAGGGATTCCAGTGCAGAAAATTGCGGTAGAGGGAGAGACCGTGGTCGGCACTTTTTTCGG
>CAZDDK010000102.1:0-11019 GCA_964504185.1 uncultured Rhodoferax sp.
TGCGGGTTGGAAACTGGCGGGTAGGGGGTCCACTTTACAAGGCTTCACGCAGCGCGATGCCAGGCGCGCTGGGATGAGTGCTATTTATTTTGTAGCTATATCGCCAATAAATACGCGGGCTAGAGCCTCAAAACACCAAAAATACTCGGTAAGCCGCCACCCTCGAACATGTCAATCCCCGCACCAACGCCAATTCGCCCGTGTACGTCCCACCATAAAAAACAAGGCCAAATAGGGCTGTTCGGCTCCCCTTTCCGCCCTGGCGAGGGTGGAAAGGGGCGGGGGGGATAGGGGGTGAGTTCAAAGCATATGGGGTGAGTTCAAAGCATAGGGGGTGAGTTCTAAACCTACCAATCCTCTTTCACCGCCAGCACCGCATCCCGCGAAGCCGCCGCCCGCCCCGCCAGCCAAGCGGTGAACGTGCCCGCCAGCACCACCGCCGCCCCCAGCGCCAGCAGCCGCAGCACGGGCAGATCCAGCTCCATCGTCCAGTGAAAGCTCTGCGGGTTCACCACATGCACCAACACCACGGCCACGGCCAGTCCAAGGCCGATACCGGCCAGCGTGCCCAGCAGGGTCCAGGCCAGTCCCTCGGCGGCTACCACGCGCAGCACCTGGCTGCGCGTCAGGCCCAGGTGCACCAAGAGGCCAAACTCCTTGCGCCGGGCCAGCACCTGGGCGCTGAAGGACGCCGCCACGCCAAACAGGCCAATGCCAATGGCCACCGCCTGCAACCAGTAGGTCACGGCAAAGCTGCGGTCAAAGATGCGCAGCGAGGTCGCGCGGATCTCGCGCGCGGAGCCGAACTCCAGCAACCGCGCGGCCTCGCCACCGGGTGTACCGGCCTGGGTGTTGGCCAGGTCGCGCAGGGCCTGCTCCACCACTGGCAGGTCCGCCTCCGGCTCCAGCCACAGGGCCAGGTCGTTGACGCGCGTGTCGCCCTGCAGGCGCTGGAAATCGGCCAGGTCCATGGCGATGGTGCCAAATTGGCGGGAGTAGTCGCGCCAGACGCCTGCTATGAAAAAGGTAGCTGTACTGTTAGCATTTACGCGGGCTAGGCCACTGAAATGCTTGGATAGTGGGGCATAAACAGTGCCCGGCTTGGCACCGTGCAGATCGGTCATGGCTTCGCTCACATAGACGCCGATCTGTCCGGCGGGCACGGGCAAGGGGCCGACCGTCAGGGGCAACGCCAGGCCGGAGCCCCTGGTGGCCTCCAGCGACCGCGCGATCAGCACCACGGCGGGCAGGGTCGGGTCGGGCAGAAACTGCTGGTTGCGCTGCTGCCCCACGCGCTGCACGCCCGGCAGGTGCCGCGCCGCCTGCACAAAAGCCGGGTCCAAATAGGCAGCCTCCAGTGCGTTGGAATGGGTGGCGGTGCGCACATACAGATCCGCAGGCAGCACCGCGTCCAGCCACTGCGTGACCGAGGTTCGGAAGCTGGCCACCATCACCGTCAGCGCCACGGCCAGGCTCAGCGATGCCACCACACCACTGACGGCCACCGCCGCGCTGCCGCGCACGCGCCGGGCCCGCTCCACCGCCAGCAGCGGCAGAGCCTGGCGTGCCGCCAGCGGTGCCACGCGGTCCAGCACGGTGCCGACCAGCCAGGGCAGGCCGGCAATGCCACCCACGAGCATCATCCCTACGCTCAGATACGCCGCCAGCGGGATGCCGGCCACCGGTGGCAGCAGCGCCATCAGCGCGCCGCACGCCAGCAGGGCCAGCGCGATCACGCCATGGCTTTGCACCACCTGCACCCCACCCAGCCCTTTCAGCGTTTGCACCGGTGGCAGGCCCTGGGCCCAGCGCGCTGGCCACCAGGCACCGACCAGCGCCGCTGCCACGCCCAAAGCACCAAAGGCCAGCGCGGCCAGCGGGCTCCATTGCAGTGTGGGCGTTGCGCCGGAGAAGAAACCCCCGCCCAGATCACCCCCCAGCAGGCGCAGCGCCAGGGCGGCCAGGGCGGTACCCAGCGCCAGGCCCAGCGTGCTGCCGACCACGCCCAGGGCCAGCGCCTCCAGCAACACCAGGCGCAGGCGCTCGGTGGCGGTCAGGCCCAGCACGCCCAGCAGCGCAAACTGCGGCGCGCGCCGGCTCACGCTCAGGGCCAGCACCGAAAACACCAGAAAGCCACCGGTGAACAGCGCCACCAGCGCCAGCACTGTCAGGTTGACGCGGTAGGCGCGCGACAGCGTGGCCATGCGGTTTAGCGTGTCGCCCGGTTCGGTCAGCCGGGCGTCGGCTGGCCAGTCGGTGGCCGTTTGCACGCTGCGCATGAAAGCGGCGCGGTCCACCCCGGTGCGCAGGCGAATGTCCACCCGCGTGATGCGACCCTGTTGGTCGAACAGATCCTGGGCGGCGGCAATGTCCATCACCGCCAGGGGTGCGCCACTTGCGCGCACGGTGCCAGCCACCCGCACCGGCATCGGCTGCAGGCCACGCTGCAGTTGCAAGGTGTCGCCGCCCAGGCGGCTTTGCGCGGTGGCGTTCAGGAACACGGTGGCGGGGGCGAAGATGTCCAGGCGCCCGGCCTGTGCGGAGGGAGCGGGCAGCAGATCCGGGTTCAGCAACGCGACCTGCAGAGAATCCACGCCGACGATGCGCAACAGCACGCGGTTGGGTGCCAGCGCATAGGTGCTGAGCTCCAGCACCGGGCTGGCCACGGCCACGTCCGGGTGGTGCAGCATGCGCCCCAGCAGCGCGTGGTCCACGCCACCGGCCACGCCCGAGCCCGCGCGCAACTCCAGATCGGGCTGGCCGCCCACCGAGCGCACGGCCTGCGCAAACTCGTCCAGCGCCGAGGCATTGATCAAATGCACCGAAAGCGCCAGCGCCACGCCCAGCATCACCGAAACGATGGCGGCCCCATTGCGCCAGGGGTGGTTGCGCCATTCCTGCCAGGAGAAGCGGCACAGCAGTGACACGAGGGTTTTCATGAGTGGAGTGGATTGTGCGCTGGCGCATTGGGCCATGGTGGGCACCGGTAAAATTTGCCGCAACGCGCTCGAACCATGCCCCACCGCCTCTCCCTCGTCCTCACCGCCAGCCTGCTGGCATTCAGCACCGCATGTGCCTGTGCCGCCGAACTGCGCGTGCTGACCCATGCATCCTTCGCGCTACCGCCTTCGCTGCTGGCCCAGTTCGAAAAGGAGGCCGGCGTGATGCTGCGCATCACCAAGTCGGGCGACGCCGGTGAGATGCTCAACAAGCTGATCCTGACCCGCGCCAACCCGGTGGCCGATGTGGTGTTTGGCATCGACAATGTGCTGGCCGCCAAAGCCGACGCCGTGTTGGATGAATACGCGCCACCCGCCCCCAAGGCGAGTGCCCGCGCCGACACCGTCACGCTGCCGCCCAAGCTGTTGCCCATTGACTACGGCTATGTCACCGTCAATTACGACAAGGCCTGGTTTGCCAAAAAAGGCCTGGCCCTGCCGCGCACGCTGGACGACCTGGCGCAGCCCGCCTATGCCCGGCTGCTGGCGGTGCAGAACCCGGCCACCTCCAGCCCTGGCAATGCCTTCCTGCTGGCCACCATTGGCGCGCTGGGCGAAGAGAAGGCCTTTGGCTGGTGGGCCCGCATGCGTGCCAACGGGCTGAAGGTGGCCAAGGGCTGGAGCGAGGCCTACTACACCGAGTTCAGCCACAACGGCGGCGCGCACCCGCTGGTGGTGAGCTATGCCACCAGCCCGGCGGCCGAGCTGTTCTACGGCAAGACGAAGTTGGCCGAGCCGCCCACTGGCAGCCTTGGCCTGGCTGGCGGCGTGTTCCGCCAGGTGGAGGGCGTGGCCCTGGTCAAGGGCGGCCAGGAGCGCGCAGCGGCGGTGCGCTTCATGGAGTTTCTGCGCAGCCCCCCCGTGCAGCAGGCGCTGCAGACCGAGATGTGGATGTACCCGGCTGACGCCACCGTGCCGCGCGCCGATGCCCTGCGCCACGCGCCCGAGCCCGCAGCCTTCGACAGCCCCAGCGCCCAGGCGATTGCCGACAAGCACGCGGACTGGGTGCGGCGCTGGACCAAGGTGGTGCTGAAGTAATGTGCATGCGTCAAAATGCACTGCTAGCCCGCGTCAATGTTGCTTAGTCAGCTATGAAAAATAGAGCAAGCTGGCTGTTGGCCGCGTTGCCGCTGGCCTTTTTGCTCATCCTGCTGGTGGCACCCGCCCTGCGTTTGTTGCAGGAAAGCGGCACGCTCTCGCCGTGGGCACCGTGGCAGGACGACTACCTGCGCTGGCGCATGCACTGGTCGTTGCTGCAGGCACTGCTGACCTGTGGGGGCGCGCTGGTGCTGGGCGTGCCGGTGGCCTGGGTGCTGGCGCGATTTGAATTTTCCGGGCGTGGCCTGGTGCTGCATGCGCTGATGCTGCCCTTTGTTGTACCCACGCTAGTGGCAGCCATGGGTGTGCTGGCGCTGCTGGGGCCAAAGGGCGTACTGCAGGCACTGGGCGGGCCCGACTTGCAGGGTGGGCCCTGGCTGCTGGTCTACGGCAACTTGTTTTTCAACCTGTGCCTGGTGGTACGCACCTGCACCGAGGCTTTTGCGCAGGTCAGCGCCTCCCGCGTGGCGGCAGCCCGCACGCTGGGTGCCACGCCGTGGCGGGTGTTCTGGCGCATCGAGTGGCCGACCATTGGGCCGTGGCTACTGTCGGCACTGTGCCTGGTTTTCTTGTACAGCTTTTCCGGATTGGGCCTGGCGCTGGTGCTGGGCGGGCAGGACTATGCCACGGTCGAGGTGGAGATCTACACCCTGGTCGCGCACGAGCTGGCGCTGGCCCAAGCGGCGTCGCTGGCGCTGTGGACGCTGGTGCTAACGGGCGGTGTGGCGCTGGCCTATGCCGCCCTGGCACACCGCCTGGCCACACCGCAGCGCAGCGACACGGTGGCGCGCATCCGCCCCGGCGGCGTGCGCCAGTGGGGCGCGGTGGCCGCCGCCGTGGGGGTGTTGGCGCTGTTCTGCGCCGCACCCTTGCTGGCCATTGTGGGACGGGCCGCCACCGCAGGCGCGGCGGCCTGGGGCGTGCTGTTGGAGGCCTCCACGCTGCAGGCGCTGTGGAACAGCCTGCGCTTCACCGTGATGGCCGTGGCGCTGGCCACGGTGCTGGGGCTAGCCCATGCGTTTGCCGCCCGTCGTTCGGTGCTGCTGCGCGCCTTTGCGTTCCTGCCGTTTGTGCTGTCACCCGTGGCCGTGGCTTTTGGCCTGCTGCTGCTGTACCCGCAGTGGACGGCCAGTCTGGGCCTGTTGGTGTGCGCCTATGCGCTGCTGGCCTATCCCCTGGTGGCGCAGTCGCTGGCCGCAGCGCTGGATGCCATCCCGGCGCACCTGGCGCAGGCCGCGCGCACGCTGGGGGCATCGCCCTGGCAGGTGGCCTGGCGCGTGACGCTGCCGCTGCTTCGCCCGGCCCTGCGCCGGGGCATGGCGTTTGCGGCGGCCACGGCGGTAGGCGAATTTGCCGTCACGCTGTTTTTGTCGCGCCCGGAGTGGGCTACGCTGACCACCCGGGTTTATGAAACCTTGGGCCGTCCGGGCACGGCCAACCAGGGAGCCGCGTGGGTGCTGGCGTGCCTGTTGATGGCGCTGGCGCTGCTGGCCTTTGCGGCCATCGAGTGGTCGGCGGGTGCCCCCTCCACACGCCAACGGGTGGATTCCTGATTGCTATATATTTTGTAGCTGTATATTCAATATATTCGCGGGCTAGAGAGGATTTTTGCTTTGCTTGAACTGATCAATGTCTGCAAGGACTGGGACGCACGGGCACTGCTGCGGGGCGTGAACCTGCGGGTGGCCAGGGGCGAGACGGTGGCGATTTTGGGGCCGTCCGGCAGTGGCAAGAGCACGCTGCTGAAGATGGTGGCGGGGTTGGAGCCATTGGACGGCGGGTGCGTACGGTTCGACGGCCAGGACATCACCCCGTTGCCCCCTGAGCGCCGCCACTTTGCGCTGATGTTCCAGGACTTTGCGCTCTTCCCCCACCTGGATGTGCAGGACAACGTGGCTTTTGGCCTGGTCGAGCAGGGCCTGCGCAAGGCAGACGCCCGCGCCCAGGCCTGTGACATGCTGGAGCGCTTTGGCCTGCGGGCCTTTGCGCGCGCACGGGTCACGCAGATTTCCGGCGGCGAGCAGCAGCGCGTGGCGCTGGCCCGCGCGCTGATCACCCAGCCGCGCGTGCTGCTGCTGGACGAGCCGTTCTCCGCGCTGGATGCAGAGCTGCGCCTGCAGCTGCGCGAAGAATTTCGCCAGCGCATTGACGACCTGCAGATGGCCACGCTGCTGGTCACGCACGACGAGGCCGAGGCCCGCGCCATGGGCGGGCGAGGCTACCGGGTGGTTCAGGGCGGCTTGGCACCGCTGTGGTGAGCGACCTGCTGGAAGATGAAGTCCACGGCAAACTGGGCCATCAGGGAGTAGCTGCGGCCTTTCAGTGACACGATGGCCATGTCGGAGTGCATGGGCGCAACACCAAGAACCTCCAGGCGCACCAGCCGCCCGGCCTGCACATCCACAATAGAGCCTGCGTCGGTGCTGCCGATCACCGTGTCGGTGGTCAGCGCCAGTGACCGGAGCAGGCCCAGGTCATCGCACTCCACGGCCAGCGGCAAGCGCTTGCCGGTCTCCAGGCCCATCAGTGCGGCCAGCCCGGCTTGCACCGCTTCGGGCAGCCGCACGCTGGCGAGCCCATAGGGCAGCAGCGCCGCAGCGCTGATGTGCGCCAGCGCCAACAGCGGATGGCCCGCGCGCACGTAGAAGCCGCCGGGCAACGGAGCCACGCGGGTGATGGCCAGATCGGGCGCGGCCACCACGTTGCGCACGTCGGCCAGGTAGAAGTCCAGTTCCTCCCCCCGCAGGTGGGCGGCCAGGTAGTGGGCGTTGTTGACCTCCACCCGCACGCAAACCCCGGGGTGGCGGGTGCGTATCTCGGTCAACAGCGGTGGCACGATGGTGGCCGCCGGGAACGGGCCGACCCCAAACGCCAGGTCGCCAATGAGCCGCTCCCGGTACAGGCTGACGTCGCGTTCCAGGCAGCGGTTTTCGTACAGCAGCTTGCGCGCCCGCTCGACGACGAACGCGCCCGCATCGGTGCAAGTCACTTCCTGCGTGCCACGGTCAAACAGCTGCAGGTCGAGTTCGTCCTCGGCGGCCTGGATGCTGCGGCTGAAAGCTGACTGGGTCAGGTGGCAGCGCTGGGCCGCGCGGCCAAAGTTGCGGGTGTCGGCCAGGGCCACCAGATGATTGAGGCGCTTGAGGTCCATGGGGGGTGCTCCTGTGAACAGGTTATGTACTGGGTGCATTGATTTTGCGCAAAAACTGCATTGGACGTTTGTTTCACCGGATTCAACAATGGCGCATCAAGAACAACACGGAGACAACGCGATGAAGAAACGCCATCTCGCGCTGGCGGTAGCGCTCGTTGCCTTGGCCAGCGGCTGCAGCAAGACCAGCGGCGTGGGCGGCGCAGCGGGCGATGCCACGCCCGAAACCATGAGGGCCAATGCCCAGTTTGCGAAAGAATTGAAGCTGGACGATCCGCAGGATTTTGAGGATGCCAAGCGCGGTTTCATCGCCAAGCCCAGTGGCAAGATTCTTGGCCCGGACGGGAGTGTGCTCAAGGACTTTGATGCCTACAACTTCCTCGAAGGCAAGGCGGCGGACACGGTCAACCCCAGCCTGTGGCGCCACGCCCGTTTGAACGCCAACTACGGACTGTTCAAGGTCACCGACGGGGTGTACCAGCTGCGCGGCTTTGACATTGCCAACATGACCATCATTGAAGGCAAATCCGGCTGGATTCTGGTGGACCCGTTGACTGCGCCCGAAACATCCAGCGCCGCGCTGGCTTTTGCCCGCCAGCACCTGGGCAACAAGCCCGTTTCTGCCGTGGTGCTGACCCATGCGCACGCCGACCATTTTGGGGGCGTGCTGGGTGTGGTCGCGCCCAAGGACGTGGCAGAGCGCAAGATGCCCATCGTCGCCCCGGCCGGTTTCATGGAAGAAGCTACCAGCGAAAACATCATGGTGGGCACCGCCATGGCGCGGCGCTCGCTCTACCAATTTGGTCGGGATTTGCCGCGCAATGCCAAGGGCAATGTGGATACCGGTCTGGGCAAGGACGTGGCCTACGGTTCCATTGGCATTCTTTCGCCCACGGTGCTGATTGAACAAGCGACGCAGCCCCTGACGCTGGATGGCGTCAACTTCGTCTTCTACAACGTGCCGGGTGCCGAGTGTCCGGCGGAAATGACCTTCAGCATCCCGGATCTGAAACTCTATGACGGCGCGGAGAACATGAGCCAGCAAATGCACAATTTGCTGCCCGTGCGCGGGGCCAAAGTACGCGACGCGCTGCGCTGGTCCAACTACATGGATGAGGCGCTGGAGCACACCCGGGGAGCAGAGATCTACATCGCATCCCACAACTGGCCGGTGTGGGGCAATGCCAGCATCCAGAAACTCATTGCCCTGCACCGCGACGTCTACAAATACACCCACGACCAAACGGTGCGCCTCATCAATGCGGGCTACACGCCACGCGAGATAGCGGACCAGGTGAAGCTGCCCCGGTCGCTGTCCGAACGCTTCGGCGTGCGCGGGTATTACGGTGACTTGCGCCATAACGTCAAAGCGGTGTACCAGTTCTACCTGGGGGCATACGACGGAAACCCTGCCCACCTCAATGCACTGCCGCCTCAGGAATCGGCGAAGCGCTACCTTGAACTGATGGGGGGCACTGACAAGGCGGTTGCCGCCGCACGGGCGGCCTTCGATGCAGGGGACTACCGTTGGGCGGCAGAGCTTTTGAATCAGGTGGTCTTTGGCGACCCCAAGAGCGCTGCGGCCAAAGAACTGTTGGCAAAAACCTACGAGCAGATGGGCTACATGGCCGAGGCGGCCACCTGGCGCAACAGCTACCTCTCCGCCGCGCAGGAGTTGCGCAATGGCCCTCCGGCCAAAGGCATGTCCAAAGCCAGCCTGATGCAGATGCTGCTGCAAACTCCGATGGAGCGCTTTCTGGAAGCCATGGCAGCCGGCTTGAACGGCCCGGATGCCGAGGATAAAAACCTCAAGATCAACCTGGTGCTGACCGACCTGAACGAATCGTATGTGCTGTGGATTGAAAACTCGGTATTGCACTTCAAACGCGGCAAGCCTGCCGACGACGCCAACGCCACGCTGACCCTGACCAAGGACATCTTTGTGAAGATGATCGCCGGCACGGCAGGCGTCAAGGACACGCTGCTCAGCGACGACCTGAAGACCGGCGGCAGCACGATTGACCTGGTGCGCTTCTTCGGACTGATCGACAAGGCACCGGGCACCTTTGCCATCGTGACCCCGTAGCCACCCGGGCCCCCAGAATCAGCCCGCGACAATCCCGTCGCTGCGCAGGTGCAGCACCCGGTCGGCGCGGCTTGTGGCGGCTTCCGAGTGCGTGACCAATACCAACGATGTGCCCTGTGCCCGTGTCTGCGCCACCAGTGCCTCCATGACCCTGGCGGCGGTGGTCGGGTCCAGGTTGCCGGTGGGCTCATCGGCCAGCAGCAGGGTGGGGCGGTGCACCAGGGCGCGGGCAATCGCCACGCGCTGCAACTGCCCGCCGCTCAATTGTTGCGGCAGGCGGCTGCCCATGCCTTCCAGGCCCACGGCGGACAGCATGGCCTGGACACGGGCATCGTCCGGCGTATTCAGCAGCAACAGTGGCAGGGCCACGTTCTGCGCCACATCCAGATGGCCCAGCACGTGGAAGGCCTGGAATACAAAGCCCACCTTTTTGCGGCGCAGGAGCGCGCGGGCATCGTCGCTGAGCTGACCCAAGTCCACCCCGTCCAGGTGCACCGTGCCGCTGTCCCAGCTGTCCAGCCCGGCCATGCAGTTGAGCAACGTGGACTTGCCCACGCCGGATTCGCCCACGATGGCGACAAACTCGCCCGGCCCCACGGTGAGGGACACATTGGCAAACACGGGCGTATCGCCATAGCGTTTGCTTAGGTCTTGGAGGTGCAGGTTCATGGCGGTTGCGGCCCATGATAGTGGAGGCACAATGTCCCCATGACACGCCGAACCCTGCTCATCTCCGTCCTGGCCGCTGCGGCCAGCCTGTCCACCATGAGCCCGGTGTGGGCGCAGGGTCGGCCGATCCGGCTGATCGTGCCCTATGCGGCGGGCGGTCCGCTGGATGTGACGGCCCGTGTGCTGGCCGAGCGCGTCAAAGACAGCCTGGGCACGGTCATTGTGGATAACAAGCCCGGAGCCGGTGGCAACATCGGTGCCGATGCCGTGGCCAAGGCCACGCCGGACGGCCTGACCATTGGCATTGCCGCCACCGCCACCCACGCCGTCAACCCCTGGCTGTTTGCCAAGATGCCCTACAACGCGGCCACCGATTTCGCCCCCATCACGCAGATGGTGCGCGTGCCCAATGTGCTGGTAATGAATGCCGACACCGCCAAGCGCCTGAACATCAGCAGCGTGAAAGACCTGATTGCCTACGCCCGCGCCAACCCGGCCAAGCTGAACTACGGCAGCGGCGGCAATGGCAGCGCCGGCCACCTGGCGGGCGAAATGTTCAAGGCCCAGGCCGGCATCTTCGCGGTGCACATTCCGTACAACGGCGGCAATCCGGCGCAGCTGGCGCTGCAAAGCGGCCAGGTGGATTACAACTTTGACAACCTTTCCACTGCGTCTGCAGGCATCAAGTCCGGTCGGCTCAAGGCACTGGCCGTGACCACATTGGCGCGCTCGACCGCGCTGCCTGACGTGCCGCCCGTGGCCGATACCTTGAAGGGCTTCTCCATTGACACCTGGTGGGGCCTGGTCGCACCGGCCGGCACACCCAAGGACGTGATAGCCAAACTGAACACCGCGTTTGTGGCGGCGTTGAAATCCCCCGAGGCGCAGGCGCGCTTTGCGGGGCTACTGGCCGAGCCGGTGCCGACTACACCGGAGCAGTTTGGTGCGTTGATGAAGAGTGAACTGGCCAAGTACCAGGCGGTGGTGAAGGCAGCCGGGGCCACGGTTGACTGAAA
>CAZDDK010000103.1:0-2318 GCA_964504185.1 uncultured Rhodoferax sp.
GACAGGATGCCGTACACGTTGTCCTGTGTAAACGGCACATGGCCGGAACCAAAGACTTCCTTGACCGCGTACAGGACGCTGGTTCCGATGTCACCGTACACAACACCGATGGCCCCCAGGGTGAGCGCCGACAGAGACGATTTGGATGCTGACACACATTCACCCTGCCCTGCGTGGGGCCGGGTTCCATTCCAGTTGGGACAGCCATTTTGCGCCAGACGCCCTGTCCTGCAAGTCCGCCATGGGCCATTTCGCGCAAATTTCGGCAAATGTTGCAACGCAGCAACTGGGCCGCGAAAGGGCTTGCCGAAAACCGGCCGTCAGGCGTAGTGCTCGGCTTGCGGGTCGGTGGCTTCGAGTTCGTAGCTGGCACTGAGCATGGCCAGGCGGCCAATCACCCCGTACATGTAGAAGCGGTTGGGTGCGCTGGCACCGGGGCGCACGCCGGGCTGGGGCAGGTGGGTGCTTTCGGCGAAGGCCAGCGGCACAAAGCTCGAGTCGGGCGCACTGAGATTGCCATCCCCCTGGCGCATGGCGTGCACCCGGTAGAAGCCCCCCACCACGTAGCGGTCCATCATGGCGACCACCGGCTCGGCCAGTGCATCGTTGACGCGCTCGCTGGTCAGGACCCCTTCTTGGAGCAAGACGTCCTGCACCGCGCGAACCGCCGCGCCCGGCACCTGCTGGCACAGCGCCGGGAGTTCCCGGGCGTCGCGCACGGTCAGTGCGCCCATGGCGGGGTCGCCATTGTCGGCCCTGAGCACGACAAAGGGCTTTTCCTTGATACCGTATTCCTTATGCTTCTTGCGAATCTTGCCCAGCAGGGCATCCGTGCGCGCCGCCAGCTCCTGCACCCCGGTGTCGCTGGAGAAATCCACCGCCGCGCACTTGTCCACCAGCGGGCCCATCAGCCAGTGGTCCACGCCAATGAGTTTGCCAAAGCGCTTGGACACTTCCTCCAAACACTTGAAATGCATGCTCTTGCGCCGCGTGCCCCAACCGGCCTGCAACGGGGGAAGCAGGTACTGCTGGTGCAGGTCCTCCAGAATGCCGGGGACCCCGGCGCGCAGGTCGTTGTTCAACAAAATGGTGCAGGGGTCAAAGTCCTTGACGCCAATGCGGCCCTTGTGGCGCACCACCGGCTCCAGGGTGATGCTGTCGCCGTCGGGCAGGGCCACAGTGGTGCTCTTCTTCACATCCGGGCTGATGGAGCCCACCCGCACGTTCAGGCCAGCCATGTGGAAGATGCGGCGCAGCTGCGCCAGGTTGCTCAGGTAGGAGCTGCTGGGGGGCTGGTTCTCCGGCACGATCAGCAGGTTGCGGGCCTCGGGGCAGATCTTTTCGATGGCCGCCATCGCCGCCTGCACGGCCAGCGGCAACATGGACGGGGTCAGCACGTTCCAGCTGTTGGGAAACAGGTTGGTGTCCACTGGTGCCAGCTTGAAACCCGCGTTGCGCACGTCCACCGAACAGTAGAACGGGGGCGTGTGCTCCATCCATTCGAGGCGAAACCAGCGCTCGATGGCCGGCATGGAGTCCAGGATGCGCTGCTCCAGCTCGTTGATGGGGCCCGTCAGGGCAGTGACGAAATGCGGAACCATGGGGCCCTCGTGCGTGAAGTGGTGGGAGGCCCCATTCTAGGGTCAGCCCCGCACCGAACCCTCGCCCAGCACCACGTATTTCAGCGAGGTCAGGCCCGCAATGCCGACCGGCCCACGGGCGTGAAACTTGTCGGTGCTGATGCCGATCTCGGCCCCCAGCCCGTACTCAAACCCATCGGCAAAACGGGTACTGGCGTTGACCATGACGCTGGCCGAATCCACCTCGCGCAAGAAGCGCTGGGCATGCAGGTGGTCGCGGGTCAGGATAGCGTCGGTGTGGTGGCTGGAGTACTGGTTGATGTGCGCAATCGCCTCGTCCAGCCCCGCCACCACCTTGATGCTGATGATGGGGGCCAGGTACTCCGCGTACCAATCCGCCTCGCTGGCCGGTGTCAACACGGCGGGTGGCGGCGGCGGCGATATTGCTCCCAAATTAGGAGCGCCATCACCAATAATCACGCGGGCTAGTGGCATATTTGACTGCAATATCTCCAGTGCCTCCGGATCGCAGCGCATTTCCACCCCCTTGGCGGCAAAGACCGCGCCCATCGGTGGCAAAAAGGCCCCTGCCACACCGCGCGCCACCAGCAGGCTCTCGGTGGCGTTGCACGGGCTGTACTTCTGGGTCTTGGCGTTGTCCACCACCTTGATGGCCATGGCCAGGTCGCAGGGGTCGTCCACGTAGACGTGGCAGTTTCCGTCCAGGTGCTTGATGAC
>CAZDDK010000103.1:2328-10881 GCA_964504185.1 uncultured Rhodoferax sp.
GATCAGGCCCTTGCCGCCGCGCGGAATGATGACGTCCACATACTGCGGCATGGCAATCAGCTGGTCCACCAGCGCGCGGTCGGTGGTCTGCACCAGTTGCACCGCGTCTTCCGGCAGGCCAGCCTCCAGCAGGGCCTGCTGCACCAGGCGGGCCAGGGCCTTGTTGGATTCGATGGCCTCGGAGCCGCCGCGCAGGATGCAGGCGTTGCCGCTCTTGATGGACAGGCTGGCGGCCTCGATCGTGACATTGGGTCGGCTCTCGAAAATCATGCCAAACACGCCAATGGGCACGCGCATCTGGCCCACGCGGATGCCACTGGGCTGCTGCTGCATGCCCACGATCTCGCCAATCACATCGGGCATGGCGGCCAACTGCTCGCAGCCCTGGGCACAGGTCTCAATCACCTTGGGCGTCAGGCGCAGGCGGTCCACCATGGGGGCGGCCAGGCCGTTGGCGATGGCGCGCTCAATGTCCCGGGCGTTGTCGATCTGCAGGGCATCCACGTTGGCACGCAAGAGCGCCGCCAACGCCCGCAATGCTTTGTTTTTTATAGCAGCAGAAGCAGCAGCCATGCGGGCTGATGCCCGTTTTGCCTGAGAACCCAGGGTGGTGGCGTAGTCGGTGAGGGTGGGTGCATTCATGGACGTGATTTTCGCACGCCCGCCACCGCACTACATGCCCAGTGAGCGCAGCAGTTCATCCTGCTCGCTGGTGTCGGGCGCGGGCGCGGCCTGGGTGACATCGCGCGCGGCAGCGGCTTCGGCAATGACCGCGTCCGGGTCGGGCGTCTCGGTGGCATCAAAGTCGTGCAGCTTGATGAACTCGGTGCGGTCGATCGCCAATTCCAGGTAGAAGATATTGTTCTTGCCGGTGTAGAACGTCACCCGGCGGGACTCGGGCTTGTCCAGCTGGGTATCCACGCTCAACACCACCTGCTTGTTAAGGACCAGCATCTTGGGCTGGTTCTGGGTGATGTGGGTCTGCAGCTCGCGGCGCACCTTGCCGGTGAAGTCGCCCACGATCT
Organism: uncultured Rhodoferax sp.; assembly: GCA_964504185.1. Taxonomy (GTDB): domain Bacteria; phylum Pseudomonadota; class Gammaproteobacteria; order Burkholderiales; family Burkholderiaceae_C; genus Allorhodoferax. Next base: position 3,354 of record CAZDDK010000103.1, read on the forward strand.
GGTTCATCAGTTCGCCCATGATGTTGCTGACCTCGTCCGAGGTGTGGGCACTGGCCAGCTCGCTCTTGGGCATGCCCATGTTGAGCATGTAGCTCTCGTACAGCTCCATGGCGGTCTGGGCCGAGAAATTGAGCACCACCAGGCCGGAAAAACCGCCGTCAAACAGCACGAAGCATCCGATATCGGGTTTCAGGCAGGTCTTGGTGATGCGCTGCACCATGCCGGAGTAGTGGATTTCGCACTGGGTCGCCACCGTCAGGACCCGCGTCACCGAATTGCACAGGCTGGTCAGAATGTCTTCCGTACCAAACACCACTTCCGATTCTTGCCACGTATTGCCCATAACAATCCCCCGTCACCAAAAATCACACTGTACAACGTCTAGCGCACAGATTGTGGCCCTTGTGTGCTCGCACACAGTGCACACAGCTGCAAGGCCAGCCGGTGCAGGGCCTGCCAGCCCGAGGTGGGCCAGTCGGGTTGCTTCAAGCCCTTGACAATGCCATCAACCAGATGGGCGGATTGCAGCAATTCGGCCAACTGGAACTCGCTCAACCGGGGCAGCACGCGCTCGAACAGGCGCTCCTTGGCACCCCAAACACGCTGCTCGCGCAGGGCCACGGGCAGCGGACGGCCCTGGCCCATGGCATCCTTCACCCGTTTCAGGGCGCGAATGTCCTCGGCCAGCGTGTAGTGCACCAGCACCTCGGCCTCGCCTTCGGCCTGCAGGCCATCGAGCATGCGCTGCACGCGCCGGGCCTGACCGGCCAGCACCGCTTCACTGAGCTTGAACACGTCGTAGCGCGCCACGTTGAGCACGGCGCTCTCCACCTGCTCAAAACCCAGCACGCCAGCACTGGCACCGTCGGCAGGGTACAACAGCGCGAGTTTCTGGATTTCCTGGTGCGCCGCCAGCAGGTTGCCCTCGACCCGGTCGGCAAAGAACTGCAGCGTGCGCTGGCCCTCTTCGCCAGCCGCCACCCGCTGGCCCTGGCCGGCCAGGCGCTGGGCAATCCACTGAGGCAGCGCGGCGCGCTCCACCGGATCGACCTGCAAGGTGACGCCATGGCCGTCCAACGCGGCAAACCAGGCACTGGACTTGGTCATCTTGTCCAGCCTGGGCAGCAGCACAACGGTCAACGTGGCATCGTTGCCCTGCGACATGTCGGCCACCTGCTGCAGCGCGGCGCTGCCGTCTTTGCCGGGCTTGCCCGAGGGGATGCGGATTTCGACAATCTGCTTGTCGGCAAACAGGCTCAAGGACCCACCCGCGGCCAGTACTTCGCTCCAGTCAAAGTGGGCACCGGCCACGGTGTGCGCGGTGCGCTCGGTGTAGCCCTGGGACCGCGCCGCCGCGCGGATGGCGTCCAGCGCTTCTTGCTGCAACAGGGGCTCGTCACCGTGCAAGGTGTACAGGCTCTTGAGGCCGCGCTGCAGGTGGTGAACGAGTTGATTGGCGGCGAGCTGCATGAACCAAGTTTAGCGCCCGCCACGGAGTGCCATCCCCAGCGGGTGCTGCGCTACCGGGCACCTCCGGCAGCCGATGCCTTGTCTCCAATGTAGCGGTCCACGAAATTGAGGACCGCTTCGCCGAACAGGATGTTGTTGCTCTCCTTGGCCCAGCCATGGCCCTCCCCGGTCATGACCATCCACTGCACTGTATTGCCTTGCTTGAGCAGGGCATCGCGCATTTTTTCACCATGCACCAACGGCACCCGAATGTCTTCGCTGCCATAAGCCATCAAGACTGGGGCCTTGATTTTGCTTGCGTTTTCAATGGCCGAGGATTGCTTGAAATACGCTTCATCCTTTTTGGGATCGCCATGCATGAGTGCGCCCAGATTGTCCATGTAGGGGCCGCGCATGTCCGACCAGGTTACGGTAAAGAGCATCTTTACATCGGTCACGCCGACCCAGTTCACACCGCATTGGTAGAAGTCCGGGTCTTTGGCCAGGCCGTACATGGTTGCGTAGCCGCCGTAGCTGGCCCCGATGATGCAAACCCGCTTGGGATCGACGATGCCCTGCTTGACCAAGGCGTTGACACCATCCGTGACATCGTCCTGCATGCTCAATCCCCACTGCTTCCAACCGGCGGTGTGGTGTTTCCAGCCAAAGCCCGTGGACATGCGGAATTGGGGTTGCAACACGGCGTAACCGCGCGAGGCCAGCATTTGGGCCATCGGGTCATAGCCGTGGCTGTCACGCGCGTGGGGGCCACCGTGCACGTAGGCAATCAGGGGAAGCGCCTTGGCAGTCTTGCCCTCGGGCAGGGTCAGATACGCTGGAATATCCAGGCCATCGCGGGCGCTGTAATGAAACACCTTCTGGGCAGACAGCCGCTTGCCTTCAAGTTCGGGTTTGAAGACCAGCATCGGTTCAAGCACTTTTTTCTCGGTATCGAACAAATAGGCCTTGCCCACATTGTTGTCACCGTGCGCAATCACCACCGCCCGGTTGCCGCGCCATTGAAAATCGACCTCCTGACCCGGGAAGCTGGCATCGAGAGTGGCCTGCAGCTGAGCGTAATCGGCATCAAAATAGTACTTTTCGGTGGTCAGCCCTTGGACCGTAATGCCAATAATCTTCTTGCGTTCACGGTCAAAGTCCAGGCCTTCGTCGATATCAACCTGCGCGTGCTCGGCCAGCAGTTCCCCCGCCGTGTTTTTGCTGAAATCCCAAGCGTGCACACCCACCTTGTCGCGGCCATTGAACCGGCCCGCCACCAGCAGAGTCTTGTTGTCGTAGTTAAAACCCAGTGGTGCAATGGTCTTTCCCTCGTCCATGAAGGCTTCGTAGATCGGCTTCCAGTCGGACTTTTCAGTCTCCCGGTAGTACACCGTTTGCTTGATGCGCTTGGAGGCCGAATCCACCGAATTTCCTGCGGCCACCCGGATCACGTCCGCATGGTCCATCACCCAGTCGGTGATCTTGCCGGGGTTATTGAACGTGAGCAGCTTTTTGCGCCCGGTCGTGGTGTCCATGCGGTACACATCGGTGGCACCCATTTCGTCATCGGGGGCCCGCTCATTGTTGGCCACAAACAGGTCGTTGCTGCCATCGCTGGGACGCCCAAGCACCTTGACAGGCTTGTAACGGCCGCCGCCTTCGGCCTCCTTGACGGTAATGGTCAGTTTGCGAAAGCCACTGGCATCCTTGTTGACCGCAAACAGTCCGCCGCCCTTGTCTTCCTGCATGGTCGCGTCGCGCCCTTTGCTGATGCTAAAGACCAGACGCTCGTTGTTGACCCACATCGGCCGCGCAATGCTCCAATCGGGGTCCGATGCAACCACCTTGGACTGGCGCGTGTCGATATTGATGACCGCCAACACAAAACGTCCGTTGCGGGGTGTCAGCACCGCCAGGTGGGACCCATCGGGCGAGAGCAAGGGTTGCCCGTACGCGGCCCGCTTAAAAAAATCCGCCACCGCGATGGTGGAGTCAGCGTGCACCGCAGTGCTGAACAATCCGCCGGCCAGCGCCACGCCAGCCAACAGGGTCGAAAAAATCGTTTTTTTCATCAAATTTGCTCCTTCCGAGCGATATCGTTTTCGGCTTTCTGGGGGGGGCGATAGTCCGCGAACATGCGACGATCGCCAAAAAAATAAGCGCCGATACCCGTAGGCGACGGCGCTTACTTCAAACGGTCAGGTTACTTGAACTTGTACTCTGCGGTAAGTTGAACATAGCGCCCCATGGCACTGTGCAGCGGAGAGTAGTAGCCCAGGCTGCTGTACGGCACGAACGGTGGCATGCGATTGAAAGCGTTCTGCACGGCCATTTTCAACGTCATGTCCTTGAAGCCGGTGTAGCTCGCACCCAGGTTGACGGTATTGAACGATGCAATGCCGTTGCACAAATTGGGGTAGCCCTCTTCACCCACCGCGCAGGGCACGGTGTAGTCGTTTTGCGCAGACATGGTGCCAACGTGCACGATGTCCGCCGAGAGCTCCCACGCGGCCTTCTTCCAACCAAGGCCCAGGGTGGCCTGGTAGCGCGGTGTGCCACGGGTGCCGGCATATTCGATCAACAGCTCGTCGGGTGACGGAGCGTTTTTATACGACTCGGTGAAACTGACCTGCAGATGCGGCTCCAGCTTGCCGTACTCGCCCATATTCACCTTGCCCTTGAGGTCCACATCCACCCCATTGACTTCGGTCAGCGCCACATTGGTCAGCAGCAACTTGATGTTGGTGATTTCACCGGCGGTGGCACCGGCTGCACGGTCAGCCGCAGTCAGCGGATCGCGTGTGATCACCGCTGCGGGGTCGCCGGCGTATCGGGCTGGGTCTGCCAGTACCTTGTCGAGGTTGTAGGTGCCGATCTCGTTGATACGGCGGATGCGCCATGCGTCAACCGAGACGTTCATCCAGGTTGCCGGTTCCCAGACAAATCCCAGTGTGAAACTCTTGGCCGTTTCAGGTTGCAGTTGGGGGTTGGAGCCGCTTTGGTAGGCACTGTTCCAGTCACAACCATCCTTGAACGTCGCATTGCAACGTGCCGGATCGACGAATCCGTTGTAGAAAGCGTCTTTCACATCGGTGGAGTTCTCAACCAGAGTCGGGGCACGGAAACCTTCGGCATAGGTGCCACGCAGCAACAGGCTTGGCAGGGCGTTCCAACGCAGGCCAACTTTGGGCGTGGTGGAGTTTCCGTAGTCGGAATAGCGGTCGTGGCGCACCGCGAACTGCGCTTCAAGGTCCTTGATGATGGGGACCGACAACTCGCCGTAGATTGAGGTCACGTTGCGGCTGTTGCTGATGCCCGGACCCGACTGCGCCTGGTGGTACAACTCACCGGCAACCGATTGCGGATCGGGCTGGGTTGTCAGGTATTCATTGCGCGCCTCCAGGCCGGTGGCGATATTGACTGGTCCGGCCGGCAAGTTGAACAGCTCGCCGGACAGATGGGCATCCCACTGCTTGACCCCCGACTCGAACTGGCTTGCCGCTGTGGTGGTAATGGCGTTGTAAAGGGCCGCGTTCTGCGTAGTGCCGCCGAGAATGAAACTGCCGTTGTTGTAGGCTGCTCCAAAGGGCGTCTTCAGGATGGCACTGCTATTGAATGACGTCACGCGGCTGGTGTTGTACAAAAAGGTCGATTCCCAGTCCCAGTTGTGCATAGTGCCCTTGGCACCAAACAAGTAACGACCGAAGTTGGTGGTGTTGTCCTGCCCCTGCCCCGGAAAATCGGCCAGCGTGGCACGCACACGGACCTGGCCGTTGCCTCCTGCGCGCGTCTTCCCGGTGACCGGATCGATCAACTCCTTGGGATACTGCGGATGGGTGATGGGCAAGGCCCCAGTGATCTGGCCGGGTTGGCCCGCCAGCCAGTGTTGCATACCGGTTACCAGCGCCTTGTTCTGGTTGAACATGAGTTCACCGAACAGCGTCAAATCTTCATTGGGCTGCCAGGTGGCGCGGCTGGTCAGACCGATACGGTCAGTCTTGCCGGCAGCGTTGTAGGTGCCGTTTTTCAGGTTGTCGTACAAGCACACGTCACCCATGGCGGGAATGGCTGGACCCAAGAATGTGGCTGCAGAAACGGTCTGGCCATTGGGGCAGTTCGGGTCCAGGGCCTTGTAGACGCGCTTGTTGCTGGCCTTGTCGGTCCAAAACAAGTTGCCCGGGAAGGTGTAGAGCGAGCGGCCGTCCTTGTACCCATATTGGGTCCAGTCCTCGGTGCTGATGTAGTCAGGGCGGTTGCTCATGAGCATGGGCTTGCGCTGGCGCACTTCAAGCGATGCGTAGACGTTAAAGTGGTCTTCCACCAGGCTGCCAACTCCCGCAATGACCGAGGCGCGTTTTTGCTGTCCATCCCCATAGGTGGTCTGCCCGATGGAAGCGCTGGCTTCTACGCCCTCAAAAGTGTTGCGCAAGATGACGTTGACCACACCGGCCATGGCCTCTGAACCGTAAATGGCCGAGGCACCATCCTTGAGCACTTCGATGCGTTCAACAGCCCCCACGGGTATGGAGTTCAAATCAACGAAGGTAGTCTGGAATTCGGGCTGTGCATAAGGTGCCAGCCGACGTCCGTTGATGAGCACCAGGGTGGCCTGGCTCCCGATGCCGCGCAGATTGAGCCCCGCCGCACCAGCAGCGAAACCACTGCTGCGGTTTTCATCCTGTCCGCCCACGTTGGAGGATATGGTTCTCAGTACTTCATTGAGGGAAGTGGCACCACCACGCACCAGTTCCTCTCGGGTAATGATCTGTATCGGTGACGCGGTTTCGGCGTCCACCCGCTTGATGTTGGAGCCTGTAACGGTGATGCGTTGCAAGGCTGCCTGGGGCTTGGCTGCTGGTGCAGCATCTTGTGCCTGAGCCTGTGCCACCGGCACGCAGGCCAATGCAACAGCAAGGGCCAACGTGTTCTTCTTTACCCTGATTGGATGGTTCAAAAAAATTCTCCAGATGATAGTCTGTATAGGCATGGCCGACGCGGGTGGTCGGGCCAAACGGGACTCTGGTTTATAGGGGCTAAGAGTGCCTGGCAAGACCCGGTGTTTCCCTAGTGCGGGCAAAGATGTATCGAACTCGCAACAAAGTCGGAACGAAATGGCTGCGCGAAGACGGGTCGTCGCGGCGCGGTCAGGGTCCGTCCAGCGTCTTGACCGCCGCCAGGCGGCGCACGAGTTGCTGCAGCATGTCCGCCTGCATGTCGCGAAACAGCAGCACCTCTTCGGCCTCTTTGGCCAGCACAGCGGATTCGTTGAAGCTGATGTCGCGCTGCTGGGAGATCTCGGTGGGGGCGATCAGTTCGCGGCCATCGGGTGTGCGCAGGCGAAAGCGGATGCGGATGCGCAACTGAAATTCGCGCACCTGGCCGGAGGCGTTGACGCCCACAATGCTCTTCTCCCGCGCTTCTTGCAGGATGTCCACCACGACCTGCGGTGGCTCGGAATCCCGGGTGGGCACCAGCGGTACCACGGCCTTGCCGAAGTAGCGAATGAGGTCGGCGGCCACCAGGCCATTCTTCTCTGGGGTTACCGCCAGGGTTTGAAAGGCAAAGGTGGGCGCGCTGCGCAGCTTGAATCCGCACGCCGACAGTGCCCAAGCGGCGACCGCGGCGGTGACGAGGCTGCGGCGGTGCATGGCTAGAGCACGACGTTGACCAGGCGCCCGGGCACCACGATCACGCGCTTGGCGGCCCCCCCCGTGGCAAACGGGGCAAAGCTTTCGCTGGCCAGTGTGATGGCTTCGATCGCTTCTTTGGACGCGCCAGACGGTACCCGCACCGAGCCGCGCAGCTTGCCGTTGACCTGGAGCATGAGTTCGATTTCGTCCTGCACCAAGGCGGCCGGGTCCACCTGCGGCCAGAGTGCGTCCAACAGGTCGCCACTGGTCTTTGCGTAACCTAATTCGCTCCACAGGGCGTGGGCAATGTGGGGCGTGGCCGGGTACAGGGCGCGCAGCAAGATGGAGAAGCCTTCCAGCACCACGACCAGACCGCCAGGGGACTCCAGCGCCTTGAAGTCTTCCAGCGCATTGATCATCTTCATCGCACCAGAGACCACGGTGTTGTA
>CAZDDK010000104.1:0-8643 GCA_964504185.1 uncultured Rhodoferax sp.
CTGGGCTACACTGAAATGCCATAGGACATAGGGTCCGAAGCGAGGTGGCATATGTTTGAGTTCCTCAGTCGCGGCCGGGGCAAATCCGACAAGACAGACCCCGGTCCATCCACCATGGTCGAAACGGTGCAGGCCAATTCCACCCAGCGGGACATGGCCCGCCTGACCCTGCACCACATTCTCAAACACCACGGCATCCCGGGGCACTGGATTGCGGGCGAGTTGGTACCGCTGCACATTCCAGGCGAGGGCGAAGCAACCCTCTTGCAACTGGAAATCATGCACTGGCACGACAGCCTGGTCCTGCACGCGCCTGCGCTGCAACAGGAACTGCTGAACGGTCTGCGCCGTTTCGATCCCGCAACCGGCGCGGTGCGGTACTTGTTCTCGTGGAGGTTTTCTCCCGAGTGCGGATGCCCCCACACCCAACTCCCCGATCCCGATTTTTGGCGCACTGCGCCCGTCGTCCTGGCAACTGCTGTTGCCATGGCACCGCCAGTGCCCACGGCCGAGCCCCTGGCAGCGCCACTCACCGCAGCCAGCATCCCTTTTGATCTGCCCCAGCGGGACGACGACGATGACGACCACGGTTTTGCGGCGACGGAAATTCACGAAGTTCGAGACTGATGGAGGCCCCATGACACGCTACCCCCTGCCCGACCTGAATACCCTGCCCGCCGACATTCAGGCCAAGATCCTGGAGGTGCAGGAAAAGTCGGGCTTCATCCCCAATGTGTTCCTGGCACTGGCCCGCCGCCCGGCCGAATGGCGGGCCTTCTTTGCCTACCACGATGCACTGATGGTTCCGGATTCGGTGGGCCGCAGCAGTGGCCTGACCAAGGGCGAGCGCGAGATGATCATCACCACCACCAGTGCAGCCAATCACTGCCTGTACTGTGTGGTAGCGCACGGTGCCATCCTGCGCATCTACGAAAAGAAGCCCCTGGTGGCCGACCAGGTGGCGGTCAACTACCGCAAGGCCGACATCCCGCCGCGCCAGCGCGCCATGCTGGACTTTGCGATGAAGGTGTGCACGGCCTCGCACACGGTGGAAGAGGCTGACTTTGCTGCCCTGCGTGAGCACGGCTTCAGCGACGAAGACGCCTGGGACATCGCGGCCATCACCGCCTTCTTCGGCCTGTCCAACCGGATGGCCAATCTGTCGGGCATGTTGCCGAATCCGGAGTTCTACCTGCTGGGACGCGTCCCCAAGCAGAAGTAGCCCGGCTCAGTGATGGTGCCCGTGCTCCCCATGCACATGGCGGTGGGTGATTTCCTCGGCCGTGGCGGCCCGCACCTCCAGCACCTTGCCTGAAATGCGCAAGGTCTGACCCGCCAGGGGGTGGTTGGCATCCAGATGCACCACCGGACCCTTGATCTTGATGACGTTGAAGACGCGCTGCTTGCCGTCAGCAGCTTCCCCCTGCAACTGGCCTCCCACCTTGACGCCGGGTGGGAAACTGGTCTTGGCAATGGTGGTGACCAGGCTCTCGTCGCGTTGGCCAAAAGCGTCCTCGGGTGCCAGAGTTTGGACAAACTGGTAGCCCACGGTCTGGCCCTCCAGGGCGGCTTCGATCTTGGGGAAGATGTTGTCATACCCTCCGTGCAGGTACGCCGTGGGGTGGCTGCCATTGTCGATGACCTTGCCAGCGGCATCCGCCAATTTGATTTGCAGGGTGACGGCGGTGTCTTTTTCGATCTTCATGGGATGTTCCGTTTCAAGGTTTGCATTGGATGGGCATTTTCGCCGCAGATCAGGGTCGGTTTGGGCCAATGGCTTCACAGTAGTCATACAGCGCACCCAAAATCGCGCTGGCTCTGGCATCGGCAGTGTTCCTGAGATGGTCCATGGCATCCAACATCTGCTGCACCGTGCGGGCACCCCCTGCGCCATCGAACAAGCGCTCCGCGCGATGGGCTTCCCAGCGTGCGGCCTCCTTGCCGTTCAGAGTGTCGGGGAAGTTGCGGGCGCGGTAGCGAAACACGAGTTCGGGCAGACGGGCATCGTCAAACGCTGCGTGGCTGTGGGCCAGTTGCGCGGGTGCCAGGGTGCGCAGTTCATTCAGGCGGCGGCGGTCGCCGTCGCCGAGGAAGCCGCCGTACAAATCTTCATCCACGTCCGGCGCGGCCTCTTGCGGGCGGGCAAACACCTCGGGCCAGATGCCACTCATGTCGGGCAGGTCGCGCGCCAGCGAGGCGTGTCGCAGCTGGGCATCCAGGTCCATGCCCCAGCGCTCCCGCACCGCAGGCGTCAGCACCTTGAGGTTGCAGCCCACCATCGGTGACTTGTTGAGGTGAATGGACTTGACCGGCAGGCGCACCACCCCTTCGGGCAGTTCGGCTGACCGCGTGAACAGGCGCAGGCGGATGTCGTCGGCCTTCAACATACCCAGCTCGCCGGGATCATGGGCCAAGTCCCAGGCGATCAGCTCATTCTTGTTCTGCGGGTGCATGGCCAGTGGCCACATCAGCGCCAGGCAGCCGCGCTCCACCGGGAACATGCCCGACACATGCCAGAACGGCCTGGCGTACCGTGGCGAGGTGGGCAAGCCCAGTTCGGCGGCCACCCGGTTTTTTTTGTGCAGGCCCAGGCAGTATGCAAACAGCCGGGGCTGGGCCGTACGAATCCGCCGCGCCAGCGCCACGGTGGCGTGCACGTCGCTCAGCGCATCGTGCGCGGTCGTGTGCAACAGGCCATTGGCTGCGGCCAATTCACCCAACTGGAAGCCCACGCCACCCGGCGCGCGCATGGGCCACTGGATGCCATCGGGGCGCAGCGCATAGGCGGTGCGCACCACGTCCAGCAGGTCCCACCGGCCACACTGGTTCTGCCATTCCCGGGCATAGGGGTCCAGCAGATTGCGCCAGAGCAGAAAGCGGGTGAACTCGTCATCAAAGCGCAGCGTGTTGTAGCCCACACCGATCGTGCCGGGCGCAGACAGCGCTGACTCGATGGTGGCGGCAAACTGGTACTCAGGCACCCCATGCTGCAGGCAGTGCTGCGGAGTGATGCCGGTAATCAGGCAGGCCTGCGGGTCGGGCAGGAAATCCGGCGCGGGTTGGCAGTGCAGCATGAGCGGCGAGCCGATCGGATTCAAATCGGCATCCGTGCGGATGGCGGCAAACTGCGCCGGACGATCGCGCCGGGGACTGGTGCCAAAAGTTTCGTAGTCGTGCCAAAGAAAGGTGTAGCGGTCCATGGGCCGTGGCGGGTGTGTCGACACTACACTATTGCACAGCCACTCTCCGGCCACCGTTTCCACCGTTTCCAATGACCCACCATTCCACGGCACCGTTTGACCCTGCAACACTGCAACGACTGCAGGCTGCCGCGCTGGCGGCGCGCGCACGCGCCTATGCGCCTTACTCGCACTACGCAGTGGGTGCCGCCGTGCTGGACGAGCACGGCACCATTCACGCCGGTTGCAACGTGGAAAACGCGGCCTACCCCCAAGGCTGGTGCGCCGAGGCCACTGCCCTGGGGGCCATGCTGATGGCCGGTGGCACGCGCGCCCGTGCCGTGCTGGTGGCAGGGCCGGGGCCGGACGTGATCACGCCTTGCGGCGGGTGCCGCCAAAAATTGCGCGAGTTCGGCGACGACGACTTGCCAGTTTTCGCCGCCGACCCCGATGGCATCCGCCAACGCTGGACACTGGGGCAGTTGCTGCCCAACAGCTTTGGCCCCGGCCACCTGCCACCCCACCACGACACACCCACCACCTGACTGACCATGCAGACACCGTCCAGCACCATTGCCCACACCGCGCAGCAATTGCAACAACGCTTTGGCGCAGCCCCTGCGGTCGCCGTGATTCTGGGTTCCGGCTGGGCCGGCGTTACGGCGCATTTGCGCGATGCCAGCCAAGCACCCTATGCCGAGCTGGCCGCCTTTGAACCCACCGGCGTGGAGGGGCACGCCGGTGCCCTGGTCGTGGGACACATCGGCACCCACCGTGTGGCGGTGCTGGCCGGGCGACGCCACACCTACGAGAACAACGACTGCAGTGCCATGGCCGGTGCCATCCGCAGCCTGCGGGCCTGGGGCGTGCAGACACTGGTACAAACCAATGCGGCAGGCAGCCTGCGCAGCCACATGCCACCAGGCAGCCTGATGCTAATTGCTGACCACATCAATGCCCCACAGCGCTCGCCCCTGGTGGGGGAGAGTGGCAACACCCGCTTTGTGGACATGGTGAATGCCTACGACGACAGCTTGCGCGCGCTGGCCCGTTCGGCAGCGGCAGCGCGCGGCACCCCCCTGCCGGAGGGCACCTACTTGTGGGCGCTGGGCCCGCAGTTCGAGACACCGGCCGAGATCCGCATGTTTGCCGCCTGGGGGGCCGATGCCGTAGGCATGAGCACCGTGCCCGAGACCATTCTGGCGCGCCACTGCGGACTGCGCGTGCTGGGGCTGTCGCTCATCACCAATATGGCCGCTGGGCTCTCGCACGAAGCCCTGACCCACGCCGCCACGCTGGCGCAGGCCCAGGCCGCCAGCGACACGGCGGCCGGCTTTCTGGCGGATCTGTTGGCCCGATTGGCACAGGCGCAGGCGGATGCCACATCCCACCCCTGATTACTCCTATTTTTATAGCAAACAACCCATATATAACGCGGGCTAGAGCCCAGTTTTATTGATAAACATCCACCATGCCACAGAACCTGTCTTTGACCGAGTCCGCCCGACTGGCGCTTTCCTGCCTGGACCTGACCAGCCTGAACACCGGCGACACCAGCGCCGACATCACCACCCTGTGCCAGCGGGCGCAGACGCCCTTTGGGCCGGTCGCGGCGGTCTGTGTCTGGCCCCGATTTGTGGGCCAGGCGCGGGCTGCTCTGCCAGCCGCCATCCAGGTCGCCGCAGTGGCCAACTTTCCCGCTGGCGCTCTGGACGTTGCCCAGGCCTTGGACGACGTGAAGTCCATCGCCAGCGCGGGCGGCAACGAGGTGGATGTGGTGCTGCCCTACCGCGCGCTGATGCAAGGCCAGACCATTGCCTGCGCCGATTTTCTGTCCCGGGTGCGCAGTGCCTGCGCGGGGCTGACATTGAAAGTCATCATCGAAAGCGGTGAACTGGCCACCCCGGACCTGATCGCCCAAGCCACGCAGCTGGCCCTGGAGGCGGGGGCCAATTTTGTAAAGACCAGCACCGGCAAGACCAAAGTGTCGGCCACGCCCGCTGCGGCACGAACCATGCTACGCGAGATTGCCGCACATGGCGCAGCACCGGTGGGCTTCAAGGCCTCGGGCGGAATCCGCACCGTTCAGGAGGCCCAAGGCTATCTGGACCTGGTAGCCGACGCCTTGGGTGCCGACGCCCTGAATCCGCAGCGCCTGCGCTTTGGTGCCAGTGGCCTGTTGAACGACATCGAGGCCGTGCTGTCGGGCAAGGTCCCGGTGGCCAGCACCTCCACCTACTAGCACCCCCGCATGCTGGCCCAGGAAATCATCCGCAGGAAGCGCAACGGCCGTGCGCTGTCCTGCGCAGAGATCGAGCAGTTTGTGAACGGCCTGGTGGATGGCAGCTGGAGCGAGGGCCAGGTCGCCGCACTGGCCATGGCCGTCTTCTGGCGCGGCATGGGCCGAGACGAATGCGTGGCACTCACCCACGCCATGAAGGCGTCAGGCCGCGTCATGGGCTGGCCCGACATGCCCGGCCCGGTGCTGGACAAACACTCCACCGGCGGCGTGGGAGACAAGGTCAGCCTGATGCTGGCACCCATGGTGGCGGCTTGCGGTGGCTATGTGCCCATGATTTCCGGGCGCGGTCTGGGCCACACCGGCGGCACGCTGGACAAACTGGCCGCCATTCCCGGCTACAACGCCGTGCCCGACCCGCAAGTGTTTGACCGGGTGGTGCGCACGGTGGGCTGCGCCATCATCGGCCAGACGGCGGATCTGGCTCCGGCCGACAAGCGCTTCTACGCCACCCGCGACGTGACCGCCACCGTGGAAAGCGTGCCGCTGATCACCGCCAGCATCCTGTCCAAAAAGCTGGCTGCCGGTTTGCAAGGCCTGGTGATGGATGTGAAGTGCGGCAACGGTGCCTTTGCCGACTCGCCAAGCATGGCATTGGAACTGGCGCGCAGCATCGTCTCGGTGGCCACGGGTGCGGGCCTCAAGACCACCGCCCTGGTTACCGACATGAACCAGGTGCTGGGCAGCGACGTTGGCAACGCGCTGGAAGTGCGGGAGGCGATGCGCTACCTGTGTGGCGACGACGCACGCGAGCCCCGCCAGCACACCGTCACGCTGGCCCTGGGGGCCGAACTGCTGGTACTGGGTGGTCTGGCCACCGACACCGTGGCAGCCACCCACCTGCTCCAGGCGGCACTGGACAGCGGTGCCGCCGCTGAACGTTTTTCCCGCATGGTTGCCGCCCTGGGTGGCCCTTCAGACCTGTTGGAGCGCGCGGACGCCCACCTTCCCCCTGCGCCTGTGCGGGTGCCCGTTCCCGCGCCACGTTCCGGCATTCTGCGTGGCATGCAAACCCGGGAAATCGGTCTGGCGGTGGTGGAACTGGGCGGTGGACGCCACCGCGCGGACGACCCCATCGACCCCCGCGTCGGCCTGGGCCAGGTGCGTCCACTGGGCACCCGCCTGACAACCGGTGAACCCGTCGCCTGGGTCCACGCCGCAGACGCCGCCGGTGCCGCGCGCGCGGTGGCACAGGTGCAGGCGGCGTGCACGTGGGGGGACGAAACGGACACAGCCTGGATCGACGCCCCTAGCGTGATGGATACCGTCGCCTCTGCATCCTGACAGCCCTGGGACTGCAGGGCCTGCGACGGACTCACGGGGCAGCGGATTCGAGCGTTTTTTGAAAGGTTGCGCAATAGCTGCTGGCACAAAGACCCTCTGCGGCAGCCTCCAGCGGCAGTTTGAACGTTCTGCTTTCGGTAAATGCCGCGCGCAGCAGAGCATGAACGTCCTGACCGGCGCTTCTCCAGCCAATATTGGTTGGTATGGCTTGGCTGATGTTGTTGACCACATGAAGCGAGCCCCCCATTTTGAGCGCCCGGTGGATGCGGGCGATGTCATCATCCGGCGCAAAGCAATGCTGCAACACCCACACCGAATACGCGGAGTCCGCGCGAAGCCCATTCGACAACAATGCGTCCAGCATGGCGGGGCTCACTGCGGCAAACCGGTCGGCATCTGACACATATTCACTTGCGAGTTGGCACATGGATGCGCTAATGTCAACACCCAACACACTGGTCCCTGTCTTGGCAATCAACTCCTTGGCGATCCTGCCAATTCCGCATCCATAGTCAATGACCAACCCGCCCTGTCGAACTCCGCACTCGCGGATGATGGCGTCGGCAACGACGGGAGTCTCTTTCAGCCAGCGCTCCTCGGTAGACAAACCCTCAACAGTGAGGATGATGTTCTTGGCCGACTGGACATCGTCCACCTGGAAGCACGACGGGTCGTAATGGGCACTGGCGGGCACGTCGGCAGTCCGGTCGATGGGCGTTGCGTGGACTTGCGCCGGACCGCGCAGTATGGATCGGATGACATCAAATAACATGCGCCAAGGATAACGGCAAATCTGTTAGCGCCGCCGCGCGTTGCGCACACCCGGAAGTTCGGCCACAGTGCCCAGCACCCTGGTGAGCCGCCCGGAGTCGCTGACCTCCACGGTAAAGGTCATGAAGGCGAGGCCGCGCACTGACTGCGTCTGCACGCCGATGACGTTCATCTTTTCCTTGGCGAACACCTCGGAAATGTCGCGCAGCAGGCCTTGGCGGTCATTGGCCTCCACGGCCACGTCCACCGGGTAGACCGCGCCACCGCCCCCGGTCTTTCCGCCCCACTCCACCTCGATGACACGGTCGCCACTGCGGGTGACCATGTTGCGCAGGTTGGAGCAGTCAGCCCGATGCACGCTGACGCCTTTTCCACGCGTCACGAAGCCGCAGATGGCGTCGGGCGGTGCCGGTTTGCAGCACTTGGCCAGCTGCGTCATCAAGGAATCCACACCGACCACCAGCACACCGCCCTTGCCGGTTTGGCTGGGTGGCTTCTGCTTTTTGAGCAGCAAAAATTCATCTTGCGGCACCACCGGCTCGGGTGGGCGCAGCACGATCTCGATGTTGCGCAGCGAGAACTCGTCCTTGCCCACTACCTCGAACAAATCTTCGGCCGAGTTGAAACCCAGCTGCGAGGCCAGATCATCCAGCTTGACGGCGGTCTTGCCTTCGCGCTGCAACAGTTTCTCGACTGCTTCGCGTCCCTTGGCCACCGTCTCGCCCATGGCCAGCGCGTTGAACCAGGCGCGCGCCTTGGCGCGGGCACGGTGGCTGACCAAGAAGCCCAGCTCGGGGTTGAGCCAGTCGCGCGACGGGCCGCCCTCTTTTACGGCGCTCACCTCTACGGTTTGTCCATTCTTGAGCGGCGTGTTCAGCGGCACCATCACGCCATCCACGCGTGCGCCGCGGCACCGGTGGCCCAGGTCGGTGTGCACGCTGTAGGCAAAGTCCAGTGCCGTGGCACCCTGGGGCAGTTCCACCACGGCCGCGTGGGGGGTCAGCACGTAGATGCGGTCGTCAAAGGCCACCGCATCCTGGCCAGTGGAAAGGTCGCGCTCCCAGGCCAGCAGCTGGCGCAGCACGGCAATTTTGGCGTCGTATTCGCCGC
>CAZDDK010000104.1:8653-10821 GCA_964504185.1 uncultured Rhodoferax sp.
AGCCCTTGGTACCGGCTTCCTTGTAGGCCCAGTGCGCAGCCACACCGGTTTCAGCATGGTCGTGCATGGCCTGGGTACGCACCTGCACCTCGATGGGCAGGCCGTCCGAATCGCGCACCACGGTGTGCAGGGATTGGTAGCCGTTGGCTTTGGGGCGGGCGATGTAGTCGTCAAACTCTTCGGGCACTGGGGTGAAATGGTCGTGTACCCAGCCCAGCGCGGCATAGCAATCCGGCATCGTGGGCACCACGATGCGCAGGGCGCGGATGTCGTACACCTGGGCAAAGTCGAGCGATTTGCCACGCATCTTTTTGACGATGCTGTAAATATGCTTGGGCCGGCCCTGCACGGTGGCCTGGATGCCTTGCTTGGCCAGCTCGGCGGCGACGCGCTGGCGCAGGTCTTCCACAGAGGCCTCGCGCTCGATGCGTTTCTCGTCCAGCAGGCGGGCCACTTCGCGGTAGGTGTCAGGCTCCAGAAAGCGGAAGGACAAGTCCTCGATCTCCCACTTGATCTCCCAGATGCCCAGGCGGTTGGCCAGGGGGGCAAACACCTGCAGTGCCTCGGCGGCCAGTCCCGGCGGCACCGGCAGCTTGGTGGCGGCAAAGTGGCGCAGCGTCTGCAGGCGCGAGGCCAGGCGCAGCATGACCACCCGCAAATCGCGCGAGAAAGCCAGCAGCATCTTGCGCACGCTCTCATTTTGCGTAGCGGCGGTCTGCGCCATCGGTGTCGGGCCAGCGGCGTGGTTGGCAGACACCTGGGCCAGGCGCGCCATGCGCTGCACGCGCACCAGCTTGGTGGTCTCGATGGCCAGGTCGGCAAAGCTGGCACCAAAGGCCTTGGCAATCACCTCATGCGGCTTGTTCAAGTGGTCGCAGGCGTAGACCAGGTAACTGGCGGCCTGCATCGCCTGGGAGCCACCGATGGATTTCAGGATAGTGGCCACGGCGTCTGCGTGGGCCAGCACGTTTTCCCCCGTGTCCAGGGTTTCGCTGGCCAGCAAGGGTTCAGCAAAGGCGCGGGCGCGCGCCAGGGCATCGGCCTGCTCGGGCAGGCTGTAGGAGGTGGCGGTGATCACCGGCGCGGGTGCCAGGTGCTCGGGGGAATGGCTTCTCATGCGAATGCGTGCGGGTGGCGCATCACCCCAGCAAAAAGAGGGCAACGGCGTCCACCTGGTCGTCGGCGATCAGCGTCGGGGCGTGGCCCACGCCAGCAAATTCGAGCAAGCGCGCTTTGGGGCCACGCTCGCCCATCTGCCGCGCGGTCAGGGGGGTCAACAGATCCGACTCCGCGCCGCGCAGCAGCAGGGTCTGAGAGGGTATCGCGTCGTACAGCGCCCACAACAGGGCCTCACCCTGGCGGGCCGACTCCTGCGTCATCTGGGCAATGGGGACCGCAATGGCCGGGTCGTAATGCAGGGTGACCGCGCCGTCGGTGCCGACGACCGGTTTGACCATATGGCGTGACAGTTCCAGCCATTGAGCCGGTGTGTGCGGGCCGAACGTGGTGGAGACGGCCCACATGGCATCAGCCGCCTGCTGCACCGATGCAAATTGCATAACCTGCCCCAGGTACCGACCAATGCGCACAATGGCTTCCCACTGGACCACCGGGCCTACGTCGTTGAGCACCAGGCGGCGCACTGGCACCGGCAAAGGAAATTGGGTTTGGCCGCACACCGCCATGCCGATCAGGCCCCCCATGCTGGTTCCCACCCAGTCCAGCGTCTGGGTGGTGGGCTGGAGTACGGCCAGCAGGGCCAGCATGTCGGCGGCGTAGGTGGGCAGCTGGTAGCCCATGGGATCGGCCAACCAGTCACTTTGGCCACGCCCCACTACGTCGGGGCAGATCACCCGCACGGAACCGCCCGCCCGCGCCACCAAAGCTTGCGCCAGTAGGTCAAAGTCACGCCCCTGGCGCGACAGGCCATGCACGCACACCACCACGTGCGGGGCCTGGGCGTCGCCCCACTCCCAATAGGCCATGCGGTGGCCAGTGCCCGCATCCGGACAAGGTAAGTAGTTCAGCTTAGGTTCAGACATGGTGAAATCGGCGTTTGGCAATGATTCGATCGTAATTGAATCGCCGTCCCATTTTTCTATTGATCAGGAGAACAACATGCTCAAAGGCAAAACGGCCCTCATCACCGGCTCCACCAGCGGCATTGG
>CAZDDK010000105.1:0-10819 GCA_964504185.1 uncultured Rhodoferax sp.
CGCTGGTCACTGCCAAGCAGCTGCAAGGCAAGGAACTCAGCTACAACAACATCGCTGACGCCGATGCGGCTTGGGAGTGCGTGAAGAGCTTCGCCACCCCCGCCTGTGTGATTGTCAAGCACGCCAACCCCTGCGGTGTCGCCGTGGGGGCCAACGCGCTGGAGGTGTACAGCAAGGCCTTCCAGACCGACCCCACCAGCGCCTTTGGCGGCATCATCGCGCTGAACTGCGAGTTGGACGAAGCGGCGGCGCAGCAGATTTCCAAACAGTTCGTCGAAGTGCTGATGGCCCCCAGCTTTACCGCTGCGGCGCTGGAAGTGTTCAAGTCCAAGGTCAATGTGCGCATTCTGCAGATCGACCTGCCCAAAGGGGGGGCAACGGACTGGGACAAGGGCCGCAACGCCATGGACATGAAGCGCATCGGCTCCGGCATCTTGCTGCAGACCGCCGACAACCACGAGCTGACCCTGGCCGACCTCAAGGTGGTCACGACCAAGCAGCCGACGCAAGATGAGTTGAACGACCTGCTGTTCGCCTGGAACGTGGCCAAGTTCGTCAAGAGCAACGCCATCGTGTTCTGCAAGGGCGGCATGACGATGGGGGTGGGGGCAGGACAGATGAGCCGCCTGGATTCCGCCCGCATTGCGTCCATCAAGGCCGGCCACGCCAACCTGAGCCTGCAAGGCACGGTGGTGGCGAGCGACGCCTTCTTCCCGTTCCGCGACGGCCTGGACGTGGTGGTGGACCACGGCGCCACCTGCATCATCCAGCCCGGCGGCTCCATGCGCGACCAGGAGGTGATTGATGCCGCCAACGAGCGTGGCGTGTCCATGGTGTTCAGCGGTGTGCGCCACTTCCGCCACTGAGTTTCCCGCGGGGTTATTGGCGAAATAAGCCTCTAGCCCGCGTAAACATTGATTGTATAGCTATATATTTTATAGCTAATTAGGCGGGCCGGTAGCCGAACGTCCGAGCGCGGCCACGGCGGCGTCCAGCGGGGTGTTGCCGTAGAGCGTGTCCAGCAACGCCGCTTCGCGCTGGGCAATGAAAGCCAGAAATGCCTGTGCGGTATGTCCGTCGTGGCTCATCGCTCCGAAGGTGTCAAACCCGGCTTCCAGAAAGCTCTGCAAGGCAGCCAGGCCGCTGGCGCGTGCGGCTGGGCGCATCATGCGCAACAGCGTGCGCAAGCCGCGTTTGCGGGTGAATTGCACCAGGTCCTGGCCCACGCGCAATACGGTGGCGAGCTGAAAGTCGCGCCCCTCGCGCGCTCCCACACGGCGCCATGCCTCGATATAGTCCTGCGCCGTCAACGCGGGGGCACCGGAGTCCAGCCAGGCCTGTGCCAGGGCGCAGTCCAGCCGCTCGGTGACAGCGTGCAACTGCGCCATGGACACGGCGGTGTCCACCACCGATGCGGGAAACAGCCGTTCCAGCGGTCCGGCCACACGCACGAATTGGGCGTCGCGCTGGGTGTAGTCCTTGTCGCTGTAGAGCTCGTTGAGAAAGAAAAGCACAGCCGATTCAAAGCGGGGCGTGGCCAGCAGGTCGGCGTAGGTGGCGCGAAACCGCGCCGCCTGAAATGCCTTGATGGCGCGCACGGCCCGGTACAGTGCGGGGGATTGCGCCGCGCTTGCCCGCAAGGCGTTGACCTCGGCCACGGAGGTGCGGATGGTGTCGGAAGCCGTCATGTCCAAGGTACTGCTGCCCGCGCAGGCTGTAGGCATTTAGGGGTTCTAGCCCCCGTGAAATCAGCGCGAGAAGCTATTGATTTTATAGCAAACGGAATGCCTCGGTGGCTGCGGCCAGGGTGGCGTCAATGTCGGCATCGCTGTGCGCCGCGCTCATGAATCCCGCCTCGTACAGCGCAGGGGCCAGGTACACGCCGCGCTCCAGCATGCCGTGGAACAGGGTGTTGAAGCGCGTGTTGTCGGTGGTCATGACCTTGGCGTAGTTCTGCGGGAGCTGCGGGAACAGGAAGAAGCCAAACATGCCGCCTTCACTGTCCACGCTGAATGGCACCCCCGCAGCGTCGGCCGCGCCCTTGAGTCCGGTCATCAGCTTGCGCGTCTTGGCGGACAGTGCCTCGTAGAACCCTGCCTTTTGGATTTCGCGCAGGGTGGCCAGCCCGCACGCGGTGGCCACCGGGTTGCCCGACAGGGTGCCGGCCTGGTAGACCGGCCCCAGGGGGGCTAGCTGTTCCATGACGGCGCGCTTGGCTCCAAAGGCCGCCAGCGGCATGCCGCCGCCGATGACCTTGCCCATGACGGTGATGTCGGGGGCAAAGCCAGGAATGGCTTTCGCGTACACACTTTGTGCGCTGCCCAGCGCAACACGAAAGCCGGTCATGACCTCGTCCATGATGAGCAGCGCGCCATGCTCGCTGCACAGTTCGCGGCAGCGCTGCATAAAGGCAACGGAAGCGCGCACGAAATTCATGTTGCCGGCGATCGGCTCGATGATCAGGCAGGCCAGATCCTTGCCGTGCAGGGAGAAGGCTTCTTCGAGCTGCGCGAGGTTGTTGTACTCCAGTACCAGGGTGTGCTGCACCACTTCTGCGGGAACCCCCGCGCTGGTGGCATGGCCAAAAGTGGCGAGACCCGAACCGGCCTTGACCAAGAGTGCGTCGGCGTGGCCGTGGTAGCAGCCTTCGAACTTGAGGATCTTGCTGCGGCCCGTGGCACCCCGTGCCAGACGGATGGCGCTCATGCCCGCTTCGGTGCCCGAGCTGACCAGGCGCACCATGTCCATGCTGGGCACGAGCTTGAGGATTTCCTCGGCCAATTCGACTTCGCGTTCGGTCGGTGCGCCGAAGGAGAAACCCTCCAGACAGGCCTTTTGCACAGCCTCGACGACGGCCGGGTGGCCATGGCCCAGGATCATGGGACCCCAGGAGCCGATGTAGTCGATGTACTGCTTGCCGTTGGCATCCCAAAAATAGGGTCCCTGGGCGCGGGCCACGAAACGTGGCGTCCCGCCCACCGCCTTGAAGGCGCGTACGGGGGAGTTGACGCCGCCGGGAATGACGTGTTGGGCGCGTTGGAAGAGTTGCAGGTTGCGGTCAGTGTCGGGTGTCATTGGGGGCAATTTCAAAAGAAGATTCGGGTGCATCGTCTGCGTCGTCGGTTTCGGGATGGGCCCAAAACAGACGGTCTGGCAGCACGTTGCCCATGCCGGGACGGAAGCCGCTCTCCAGGCAACGGTCCAGATAGCTGAGGGCCTCTGTGGCGGCTTCGGCCAGCTCGGAGCCACTGGAAATCAGTGCGGCCAATGCGGCGCACAGTGTGTCGCCGGCTCCGCAGAACAGGGCTTCGAAGCGCTCAAACGTGTGGCTGCATAGCACCGATGTGGGGCTGCACAAGGTGTTCTCAATGAACTGGTCCGGCAATGCGATGCCGGTGACCAAGGTATAGGGAACCCCGAAGGCGTTGGCGGCGCGGGCAATGTCGCGCGCGCTGGGGCCGCGTTCACCACTCCATTCAGGAAGCAGCCAGCGTGACAATGTGTTGTGGTTTCCAACCAACACCGTGGTGAGCGGCAAGAGCAGCTCGGCATGGGCATCCTGGTACTGGTCGATCCGGTCGTCCTGCCACCATGAGAGGTCGGGCATGTAGGCCACCAAGGGGATGTCAGCGTAGTCGGAGGCGAGTTCGGCGATGCTGCTCAAGTTCTCTGCGGAACCCACAAACCCCACCTTGATCACCCGCACCGGTACGTCTTCCAGAACCGCCCTGGCCTGTTCGGTCACGGCTTCGTCGTCCATGCAGAAATGGTCGTATATCTCGGCGGTGTCACGGGCGTACGCACCGGTGATGACGGGCAGCGCATGGGCACCCACCGAGGCGATGGCCATGATGTCTGCCGAGATGCCGCTGGCTCCGCTGGGGTCGTTGGCATTGAACGCCATGACGCATCCAACAGGCCCGTCGTCCTCGGGTTCGATGGTGATGGTGGGGTCAGGAATGGCTGACATGGCGGAGCCAGTCTTAGGGTTTGTCATCAGACAGATTGGCGAAGTTTGCGCGAGTCTGCAGCGTTTTGCCAATGCTGCTTCTATACAATCCTTGCATTCTATTCGAAGGCCCTTTAAGCTGTGAGCGACTCTAGGGCGCGGGGGCGCAGGTCGGTGGCGAAGTCCGTTTCGCGTTTGCGCGGGTCTGCGTCGAAGATGGTTTTTTAGTGGTTCAGGCTGAACGGCCATTCGTCCATACATGATCGGGAGCAATGCCTTTTGAGTACCGTAGCATCCAGTGTCCGAGTTCTGGTTATTGACGACAGCAATACCATTCGCCGTAGTGCCGAAATATTCCTCAAACAAGGTGGCCATGACGTAATGCTGGCCGAGGATGGTTTTGACGCGCTGGCCAAGGTCAACGATTACCAGCCGCAACTGATTTTTTGCGACATTCTGATGCCCCGTCTGGATGGGTACCAGACCTGCGCCATCATCAAGCGCAACGCGAAATATTCTGGTGTTCCGGTGGTGATGTTATCGTCCAAAGACGGTGTATTTGACAAGGCGCGTGGCCGCATGGTGGGCGCTCAGGACTATCTCACCAAACCCTTTACCAAAGATCAGTTGCTGCAGGCCGTGCGGCAATTCGGAGCAGTTGTGCAAGGAGCTAATTGATGGCAATAAATAAAGTACTTATCGTTGACGACTCAAAAACGGAAATCATGTTTTTGACGGATCTGCTGCAAAAAAATGGCTATGTGGTTCGCTCCGCCGAGAATGCAGATGAAGCCTTCAAGCGCCTCACAGAAGAAAAGCCCGATCTCATTTTGATGGACGTCGTGATGCCCGGACAAAACGGTTTTCAATTGACCCGTGCCATCAACCGCACTCCCGAATACGCCGACATCCCGATCTTCATTTGCACGAGCAAAAATCTGGAAACCGATCGTGTGTGGGGCATGCGCCAAGGTGCCAAGGATTACATCACCAAGCCGGTGGATCCCGCCGAGCTCTTCGCCAAGATCAAGGCCTTGGGTTGATTTAGCGATCTCATGGCCAATCGCGAAGCACTTAGAGAACTCCAGGCTCGACTCGCCAGTCGTTTGCAGGCTGCCCGTTCGGAAGGGGTGTCTGTGGCGTGGCTGGCCGTGCGCGTGGGTGGACGCAACCTGCTGTTCCCGTTGGGCCAGTCAGGTGAAATTTTTCAGCTGACCAATCTGCAAGCTGTGCCCTATGCGCGGGACTGGTTTCGCGGAGTGCTCAATATTCGGGGCGGTCTGTATGGTGTCGTAGATCTGGCGGCTTTCATTGCGGTCGATTCAGGTGTGCCGCGTGCCGAACCGGCCGTTCAAGACCCCAGTGTGGTGACCCTGAATGCGGCGCTGGAGGTGAACTGCGCCTTGCAGGTCGATGGCTTGCTGGGGCTGCGGGGTGGCGATGCCTTTGTCTCCACCACGCCGGCGGAGCCAGGGGCACCCGGCTATTTCGGCAATCAATTTCTGGATGTATCCGGCGAGCAATGGCAAGAGATTGACTTGCGCATCTTGTCCCAAACCCCTCAATTCTTGAGTATCAGCGCTTAGAACGTAGTAAGGCTTCACCATGTCCGTCGTCGATCAATTAAAAAATCTTTTTGCCAAAAAGCCCGCTGAATCGGAGCTGGATTCGCGCCTGAGCCTGGCCATGCCAGAAGATTCCTCGGGCATGGCGGGTGCTGAAACCATTCAGGAGGCGGAGCCGCCGGTTCTGGCGCAGCGCGGCGCGCCCGTCCGGGAAGCGGAAAATGTGGAGCAGCCCCAGGCACTTGCGGACGATCTGGTGGCTGTTCCGGGGCTTGGAAGCCGAACGGTGGTGCAACAGCAGCGCACATTGTTTGCGTTGCTGGGAGGCTCGTTGCTGGTGTTGGTGGGTGTGGGTGTCTATGCGCTGAACCAGTCGGACAAGGTGGCGCAGCAACTGGGTGCGACGGGTCAGGCGCTGATGCAGTCGCAGCGATTGGCGAAGTCGGTGTCACAGGCGGTGGTGGGCAGCGCCCAGGCATTCCCGGACGTGTCGGACAGTGCGGGCATTCTGTCCAAGAATACCCGGGGCTTGCAGGGCGGCGATGGTGATCTGAACCTCAAGCCCCTGGGGGATGCCTACATGCCCGACCTGGAAAAGATCATGCCCTTGGTCGACCGGGCCGAGAAGAGCGCCAAGGCTGTCATGGGTCAGCAAAAGATTCTGACGCAAATTGGTTCGGCGCTGCGTTTGATCAACCGCCAGTCGTCGGACCTGTTGGAAATCGCGGAAGCCATTTTGGCCATGAAGTTGCAGCAGAACGCGCCTTCGGTTGAAATCTCTGCCGTGGGTCAATTGGTGATGTTGACCCAGCGGATCGGAAAGTCGTCCAATGAGTTCCTGACCGCCGAGGGCGTGAGTCCGGAGGCCGTGTTCCTGCTGGGCAAGGATTTGAATACGTTCAAGGAAATCTCCCAGGGACTTTTGACTGGCAGTGCCGAGTTGCGCTTGTCGGCCTCGAAGGATGCCGCTACCCGTGAACAACTGGACGCCTTGATCAAGACCTATGAGGAAACACGGGTCCAGGCCAGTGCCATTCTGGGTAATTTGCAGGGTTTGGTGTCTGCGCGTGAAGCGCAAGACGCCATCATTGCCGACAGTGAGCCGTTGCGTCGCAACCTGGAAGAGGTGCAAACCGCCTTGCAAGCGCAGACCGGTATCGGTGGTGGAGCGCTGCTGGTGCTGGTGTTGTCGGCCATTTTTGCGCTGACCTGTGCAGGCGGTTTGTCCTATGTGCAGTTGCAGGACAGTCGGCGCCGCCAAGTCGTCGCGGAAGACCAGCGAATTGAGGCGGAGCGCCAAGAACATGAAGCCAAGCGCGTCAACGACGCCAATCAGGCCGCGATTTTGCGTTTGATGAACGAGCTGCAGACAGTGGCGGAGGGAGACCTTACCCAGGAAGCAACGGTGACGGAAGACATTACCGGTGCCATTGCCGACTCGGTGAACTACACGGTCGAGGAATTGCGGTCCTTGGTGTCCAACGTACAAAACACGGCTGCGCGGGTGGCCCAAACAACGTCGGACGTGGATGCCACGTCCACGGAGCTGCTGGCCGCTTCCAACGAGCAGTTGCACGAAATTCGCGAAACGGGACGCTCCGTTGTGGATATGGCCGGTCGTATTAACGAGGTGTCTGCCCAGGCGCAGGAATCGGCAACTGTTGCGCGCCAGTCCTTGCAGGCCGCCGAGTCGGGTCTCAAGGCGGTGCAGGACGCCATCGGGGGTATGAACTCCATCCGTGACCAGATTCAGGAAACCTCCAAGCGCATCAAACGGCTGGGTGAATCCTCCCAGGAGATCGGTGAAATTACGGAGCTGATCTCTGACATTACCGAACAAACCAACGTTTTGGCGCTGAACGCCGCTATTCAGGCCGCAAGCGCAGGTGAGGCGGGCCGCGGCTTCTCCGTGGTTGCGGAAGAGGTTCAGCGGTTGGCGGAGCGTTCCGCAGACGCTACGCGCCAGATCTCTGCATTGGTGAAGGCCATTCAGACCGACACGCAAGATGCTATTGGCGCTATGGAGCGTTCCACGCAGGGTGTGGTGGCTGGAGCCAAACTGTCCGACAACGCTGGTACGGCACTGACGGAAATTGACCGGGTGTCACGCCAGGTGGCGGACCTGATTGAGCAGATTTCCAGTTCGGCATCTCGCGAAGCGGGGTTGGCCAATGAAGTGGCCGACAACATTCAGCACATTTTCGCGGTGACGGAGCAAACCGGCGAGGGAACACGTGTCACCGCCACCCAGGTGCGTGAACTCTCTCGCATGGCGGAAGAACTGCGCCAGTCCGTTTCGCGTTTCAAGATCAGCTGATTGCCGATCGAAGCCAGCAATAGGTAAGTGACTCCAGGAGAGCCTGAATCCATGTCCTCGAACTCTGCCGACTCCGGCGACAATGAATTGGCAGTAAGCGACCTTGGCCCCTTGGCCTGGGTGCTGGATGAGCTGCGCAAGTCCCTGGACGGTGCCACCAAGGCACTGAGGCGGTTTGTGCGGGATGCGGAGTTGGCGCGCGGCTCCAACTTGGCCGAGCTGGATGCCAGTCATCTGCGCATTGCGCGCCAGCAATTGCACCAGGCTGTTGGTGCTTTGGAAATGGTGGGTTTGGTTGCCCCCGCCAAAATGTTGCGAGCCATGGAAGGGGCCGCGCAAAAGTTTGTTCAACGCCCCGAATTGTGCAGCGAAGATGCTGCCAATGCGGTGGAACGAGCCAGCTTTGCGTTGACCGAATATCTGGAAGGCGTGCTGAAGGGCAAGTCGGCTTCTTCGGTCGCCTTGTTTCCTCAATACCGAGCCGTGCAGGAACTCGCCGGGGGTGAAAGTGCCCATCCGGCTGATCTCTGGTCCATCGAGTGGCGTTGGCTGGACGTGCCCCTGCCGTCTGGAGGCGTACCTGGCAACTATTCAGCCATGCTGCGTGGACACATGGACCAGGCGGTCTTGCGTGTCATGCGTACGGGCGACCCCAAATCGGCACGGCGTTTGAGCGAGGAATGCGCGGCCTTGGCCACCACTCAGCGGGCGCTGGAGCCGAGAGTGTTTTGGACTGTCAGCTCTGCCTTTTTTGAAGGGCTGGCTTTGGGATTGTGTCCGGTAGATGTGTACACCAAGCGCGCAGCCTCCCGAATCTTGCGGCAATATGCCTCCCTGGCACGCGGTGATCTGGGTATTTCTGACCGGTTGGCGCACGAATTGGTTTTCTTTTGTTCGTTGTGTGTGCCGGTCTCCGAGCGGGGTGCGGCGGTATTGCTTGCGGTTCGTACCGCTTACGGTTTGGTTCACAACAAGCCGATCGAGTATGAGGTCGAGCAGTTCGGTCGCTTTGATCCCGCACTCATGGTCCTGGCGCGAAAGCGCATTGCAACCGCTGCGGAAACCTGGTCGGCTCTTGCAGGGGGTGACATCAACCGACTCAAGGGAGTGGCAGAACAGTTTGGGGCAGTGGCCGACTCGGTGATCAAGCTGCATCCGGAGAGTGGGGATTTGGCGCGGGCGTTGTTGCGTGCAATTGATGTGACGGTTCGTTCTGGGGCTGCTCCGGTGGCACCCATTGCCATGGAGGTGGCGACTTCGATTTTGTATCTGGAGGCTGCCTACGACGACCTCGACCCTACCGATTCACACTTGGCTGAGCGAAGCGCCCGTCTGGCGCAACGTTTGGAGCATGTGGCCTCTGGCGGACAGCCAGAGCCACTGGAGTCGTGGATGGAAGAATTGTATCGTCGGGTCAGTGACCGCCAGACGATGGGCAGCGTGGTGGACGAATTGCGCACAACGCTGGGTGAGGTGGAGCGATCGCTGGATCAGTTCTTCAGAAATCCACAAGACAAGGCACCGCTTCGGGAAGTACCGAGCCAATTGGCCCAGATGCGCGGGGTGTTCTCGGTTTTGGGGTTGGATCAACCATCGTTGGCCGCGTTGCGCATGCGCGCCAGTGTCGAACAATTCCTGGTCGATGACATCGATGAGGCCACTGCGCGGCGGGGAATTTTTGAAAAACTGGGAAACAGTTTGGGGGCCATGGGGTTCCTCATCGACATGCTCAGTTATCAGCGGGCGTTGGCCAAGAAGCTGTTTGTGTACGACGAAGAGGCGGGCGAGTTCAAGCCTCTGATGGGGCGCGAACGCGTTTCCGCTGCGGGGGAGGTCGCGCCTCAGCTAGCCGAGCCGATCTCGTTGCCAGAGTCAGTGCCTGCGCAGGAAGCTGCACCGGTGCAACCCGAGATTGTCAAGCCGGATATGCCTGTGGTCGTGGCAGCGTCAACCCCCTCTGCAGTTTCTTCTGTACCAAGTACCCCCGCCGTAGAGTTGTCGGAAGACGAAGCGGAATTGGTCGACATTTTTCTGGAAGAAGCCAGAGAAGTGGTGCAAAACGGTCTCGTTGCGGCCAAGGCGTTGTCGGAAGATCCATCCAACTTGGCAGAACAAACCACGTTGCGCCGGGCATTCCACACGCTGAAAGGGAGCTCCCGGATGGTGGGGCTCAACGATTTTGGCGAAGCAGCATGGGCCTACGAGCAGTTGCTCAACAACTGGTTGGCGGAACAACGTCCTGCAAGTGACGCGTTGATTGAAGCGTCCAGTACCGCCATGCAGGCATTTGGACACTGGGTGGAAGATATTGCCGCCCACACGCCTGCTGAGTGGAATCCGCAAGAGTTCCGCAAGTCGGCCGATGCATTGCGTTTGCGCGGTGAGTGGATTCCTTTGTTGACGCCAGGGGCCACGGTTCGGGAAGAGCCGGCCGTGGTTACGGCTCCACTTGAACCCGAGGAACTGCCCGTTGCAAGTGCGCTGGAGGAGTCCATTGTCCCGCTGGGCGGGGAGGCAGCGCCCACGCAGGCATCTGAACATTCGGTGCCCGTGGATGAGGGGCGCGCCGATTTTGCGGCGACCCAAACCTTTGGATTTGAAACGACCCAGGCCTTTGAAGCGGACGCCGAGGGCAAGGATGCGATCCATGCAGCCACGGAAGTCACCGAAATCGATTTTGGCGATTTCGATTTTGGAACCCCATCGCCCACCACCGTGGTCGTTGAGCGACCCGTCGAACCGCAAGTTTCTGTGGAGGTCAAACTGGCGGATGCAGCGGAGTTTGCAGCCGTCCCCGAGGACGTTGCTCCCGAACCGCTCGATGCTTTGTTGGCTGAAGTGGTTGCTGATAGCCGTGCGGTTGAAGCAGAGGTGCCCGTTGCGGAGTTGGACGTGGTGCCCGACAATGCTGTCGAACCGTTTGTGCTGCCAACGCCAGAGCCAGAGCCAGAGCCAGAGCCAGAGCCAGAGCCAGAGCCAGAGCCAGAG
>CAZDDK010000106.1:0-10790 GCA_964504185.1 uncultured Rhodoferax sp.
CCAGGTGCAGCACCCGGCTGGCATGGGCGTACAACACCGGGTCGGACTTGACCTGCTCATAACTGGGCAGGCGAATCACCGAACGTTCGCGCGGTGGCACCTGCACCCTGCCCGAGCCGGAAGGCAACGCCGGGTTGGGGAAAAACCGGATGGTTTGTGCTGCCACCAGCGGCTGTGGCTCGCACTTGGATGTGTCAAATTGACCTGTAGCGCTTACTCCATCTGTATTGGCAGCTATTGAAACTGAGTTTTCAGATCGGCCTGAACGCTGTTCCTGGGTGCAAACCTTGCCCTGTTCTGCGGCCTGCTCAGCTGTCGTCTGATAAGGGTTGAGGTGGGACTCGATGCGCCCAGGCTGGTCAACGCTGGTCGAGTTGATCTCAACCCAATCCCGACCCGAGGGGTCGTCGCTGCGCCGCACAAAGGCGGTGCCACGCACATCGGTAATGGCTTCAACCGGCTCACGCCGGCTCAGCCGGTGGGCAATCTCGACCAGGGCACGCTCGGCGTTGCCATAGAGCAATAAATCACACTTGGCGTCGACCACGATCGAGCGGCGGACCTTGTCGCTCCAATAGTCATAGTGTGCAATGCGCCGCAGGCTTCCTTCAATGCCACCCATAAGGATCGGCACGTCTTTGTAGGCCTCGCGGCAACGCTGGCTGTAGACAATGGCGGCGCGGTCAGGGCGTTTGCCTGCTACGTCCCCTGGGGTGTAGGCGTCGTCGCTGCGGATCTTGCGGTCGGCGGTGTAGCGGTTGATCATGGAATCCATGTTGCCCGCCGTGACTGCCCAGAACAGGTTGGGCTTGCCCAGCACCTTGAAGGGCTCGGCACTCTGCCAGTCCGGCTGGGCGATGATGCCCACACGAAAACCCTGCGCTTCGAGCAGGCGGCCAATCACTGCCATGCCGAAGCTGGGGTGGTCCACATAGGCGTCGCCCGTGACCAGCACGATGTCGCAACTGTCCCAGCCGAGCTGCTCCATCTCGGTGCGGCTCATGGGTAAAAAGCGCGACGTACCGAAGCGCGCGGCCCAGTATTTGCGGTAACTGGTCAGCGGTTTGGCGGCGCGCGGGAAGTAGGAGACGTCAACAAGGGCGTTCATGGTGCTTTCTGGTAAGGCCCTATTTTAAAGTTTCGCGCCAGTGCAAGCCCTCTTTGTGGTCAATGCCCGATGCGCTGAAACCGTAGAATGAAAATTTTCGGCACAACGGAGACACAACCATGAAGAAGCGGATATTGGCCCTGGCACTGTGCGCGCTGGGTACCACAGCGTTTGCCCAGGGCAAGGACCTGAAGGTGGCCATCGACCCCACCTACGAGCCATTCACCTTCAAAAAGGACGGCAAACCCGTGGGCTTTGACGTGGACATCGCCAACGCCCTGTGCGAGCAGATCAAACGCAAGTGCGTGTTTGTGGAACAGGGTTGGGACAGCATGATCCCCGGCCTGATGGCGCGCAAGTACGAGGTCATCATCAGCTCCATGTCGGTCACAGAAGACCGGCTCAAACAAATCGATTTCACCGACAAGTACTACAACACCCCCAGTCGCGTGGTGACAAAAAAGGACTTCAAATACACCGGTCCAGCCTCGCTCAAGGGCAAGAAAATCGGCGTATTGAAGGCCAGCACCCAGGAAAAGTACGCCCTGGGTGAACTCAAGCCCGCCGGTGTGGACGTGGTCGCCTACGAAGCGCAGGACCAGGTCTACCTGGACATCAAGGCGGGCCGCCTGGACGGCACGGTGGCCGACCATGTGGAGGTGACCGGCGGCTTCCTGAGCAAACCCGAGGGCAAGGACTACGAACTCAAGGGCGAGGAGTTGTACATTCCGAAGTACTTTGGAATTGGTGCTGGTATCGGCCTGCGCAAGGGACAGGATGCGCTTAAGGGCGAGCTCAACGCCGCCATCAAGGCCATTCGCACCAACGGCACCTACCGCCAAATCAACGATAAGTACTTCAAGTTTGACGTGTACGGTAAATAGGAAACGGCACGCTCCCTGCGGGACATGAACGCCTATATCGCCGCCATTTTGCAGGGTGCCGTGTTGACGGTGGGCGTCTCCGTGGCCGCATTGGTGGTTTCCATCGTGCTCGGCCTTGTGGGTGCGGGTGCCAAACTTTCCGGCCACCGTACCTGGGTGGCGCTGGCAACGGCTTACACCACGGTCATTCGCGGCATCCCCGACCTGGTGCTGATGCTGCTGATCTTCTATGGTGGCACCATTGGCCTGAACAATGCACTGGAGTGGATGGGCAGCGAGGCCACGGTGGACATCAACCCCTTTGTCGCGGGCGTGCTCACGCTGGGTTTCATCTATGGTGCCTACATGACCGAAACCTTCCGGGGTGCCATGCTCTCCATCCCCAAGGGCCAGGCCGAGGCCGCGTGGGCTTTTGGCATGGGCCGCACCCAGACTTTCGTGCGCATCACCGCGCCGCAAATGGTGCGCTACGCCCTGCCCGGCTTCACCAACAATTGGCTGGTGCTGATCAAGGCCACCGCCCTGGTCAGCCTGATCGGCCTGCAAGAAATGACCTACGCCGCCAAACAGGCCAGCGCAGCCACCCGCTCGCCGTTCCTGTTCTTCCTGTTCACAGCTGCCCTGTTTCTGGTCTACACCACCGTGTCGCTATGGGCGTTGCGCAAGCTCAACGCCCGCTTTAGCCTGGGTGCCAAGCGGGGAACGCTGTAAATGAACTGGTCCGTCTTGCTCGAGCCGCAAAACCTGGCGCTGTTTGGCCAGGGCATTGCCACCACACTGAGCCTGCTGTTTGGATCCCTGGCGGCGGGTGCCGTCATGGCCCTGGTGTTCGCCCTGCTGCTCACGGGGCCGTGGGCAACTGCGCGCTGGCTGGTGGGTGCCTACACCTACGTCATTCGCGGCACGCCGCTCTTGATTCAGGTCTATCTGATCTATTACGGCCTGGCGCAGCTGGAATGGATTCAGGCACGCTGGGACACGGTGTGGCCCTGGACCCACTTCAAGGAACCCTTCTTTTGCGCCCTGCTGGCCTTCGCACTGAACACTGCGGGGTACACCGCTGAAATGCTAGCCGGTGCCATCCGCGAGACCAGCGCGGGCGAGATCGAGGCCGCCCAGGCCTACGGCATGAACCGGGTGCAGGTGGTGTGGCACATCGTGCTGCCCAGCGCACTGCGCCGTACCCTTCCCGCCTATAGCAACGAAGTGGTCATGATGCTGCACAGCACCAGCCTGGCCAGCGCGGTGCCCTCCATGCTGGATGTGACAGCCGCCGCCAGCCGCATCTACTCCGACTATTACCTTCCGTTCGAGGCCTACCTGGGGGCAGCGGCCATTTACCTGGCCGCATCCTTTTGCCTGATTGGCCTGTTCAAGCTCAGCGAGCGCCGTCTGCTGGCCTACCTCGCCCCACGAAAAGCCTGAAACCCTAGGTCACGCACCAGGGCGCAGCCTTGTGCGCCAGTGCCATCCACAAGGCCCAGCCCGAACTGGCGGCCAACGCCGCTCCAGCGAGGCGCACGCCCCATTGCCCCCCTCCACCCCGCTGCCCTATACCACCCAGGCGCAACCACAGCCACGGCACTGCCACCATGGCCACACTGGTTCCAACGGCAAACAGGGCCATGACCATGGCCCCCCCCGCTGCACTCCCCGCCAATGACGCCACCAACAAGGCGGAATACAACAAGCCACACGGCAGCAGCGCCCACAGCATGCCAATGATGACGGGAGCCCCCCATGTGCGGCGGGCGGCAAACGCGCGCGCGCGCGCCCAAACCCTGCGCGCGGTGTTCTCCAGCCACACAGGCTGGCGGGCCTGCAGCAACAGCATCACACCCAGCACCAACGCCGCAACATGAAATAGCGACCACACGGGTCGCAATGCAGCGGAGTGAATGGTCAACCAGCCCAGCCCCTGCAATGAGGCTGCCGCCAACGCCCCAAGCGCCGAGTAGCCCACGACGCGCCCCAGCTGAAAGGACCACAGGGACAGGTTGCGATGGGCGGGACTTGCCTGCGCGATGCCGGCACAGGCCGCTCCACACATGGCAACACAGTGCGGGCCGCCGGCCAGCCCCATGAGCAGCGCAGTCAGCGCCAGTGAAAATTGCATGGGTCGATGCTAATGGATTCGCGTGGCCTGTGCCCGCATGCGGTCGTTTTGCAGGTAGCGGTCAAACACCATGGCCACAGCCCGCTCGGAAAAACGCCCTTCAACA
This sequence comes from uncultured Rhodoferax sp., assembly GCA_964504185.1. GTDB lineage: Bacteria > Pseudomonadota > Gammaproteobacteria > Burkholderiales > Burkholderiaceae_C > Allorhodoferax. The sequence goes on from CAZDDK010000106.1 coordinate 4,215, forward strand.
GTCAACTGGATATCGGCAGCATCCACGGTGACAAGTCCCTGCTCCACCAAGGGCTGCAGGGCTTGCAGCTCACGGGAAAAGTAGCTGCGAAAGTCCAGCAGATAGGCCAGTTCGATGGATTCGATTTGCACTTGCCCCTGGCACACCAGTGCCATGATCACCGAGCGGCGCGCCAGGTCATCGCGCGTGAGGGTCAGTCCGCGCACTACCGGGAACAGGCCATGGTCCAATCGGTCGCCATACTCCGCCAGCGTCTTGGCATTTTGGCTGTACGTGGCACCCATATGGCCAATTGCCGACACGCCCAGGCCAATCAGGTCGCCGTCCGGCTGGGTGCTGAAACCCTGGAAGCTGCGATGCAAACGCCCCTGGCGCTTGGCAATGGCGAGTGCGTTGTCCGGCAGCGCAAAATGCCCCATTCCCACATATACATAACCCATGGACAACAGTGCCGACAGCGACTGGGAGAGCATGGTCCGCCGGACAGCATCAGTGGGGAGGTCGTCCACCGGGATATGCTCCTGGGGCTGGAACCGCCCCGGCAAATGGGTATACCCGTAGAGCGCAATCCGGTCGGGCCGCAGTAGATGGACCTGCGCCAGCGTTCCCGCGAAGGACTCAGGCGTCTGGCACGGAAGACCGTACATCAAATCAAGGGAGATGGTGCCAAAACCCCGCTCCCGTGCCGCCGCCACCAGCGCAAATACGTGCTCGGCCGGATGCACGCGGTGCACGGCCCTTTGCACGGCAGCATCCAAGTCCTGGACGCCAAAACTCAGCCGGGTGAATCCCAGCTCGGCCAGAACGTCCAGGCGTGCAGGACCCACCGTACGGGGATCAATTTCAAGGGAGTAATCGCCAACCGCCGAAAACGAAAAGTTGCGCCGCAGCATACCCATCAGATCACGCAGCTCGGCGTCACTGAAAAATGTCGGGCTGCCTCCGCCCAAATGCAGCTGGCTGATGGCCTGCCCTGCGCCCATGTGGCGGGTGTGCAGCTCCACTTCCCGTGCCAGATGGCGGAGATACGCGGTCGCGCAATCATGGTGGCTGGTAATGACCGGGTCGCAGGCACAAAAACCACACAGCGACTCGCAAAAGGGAATGTGCACGTACAGCGACAACGGCTTGGAACGGTTCACCAGTCCACTGCGGCGCTGGACCAGCGCCTGGGTGTAGTGTTCCGTGGAAAAAGCCTCCCCAAACCGACTGGCGGTGGGAAACGACGTATACCGAGGCCCCGAAACGTCGTAGTGACGCAACAATTCCTCGGGCACGGAATCGGCGGTGGCATTCATAAGGTGTTCAGGGCAAAACGGCGTTGACTGTGCCGCAAGAGGGAATCAATTGACTTGATTGGCATCAAGGACTGTGAAAGTGGGTAAACTGACGGACAACCGATCTTTGGCGCGCTCTATGTTTGACCAACCACCTCCACCTGTTTCCTGCCCCGAAGCCAAGGCTGCCGCAAAGGCCGGATCCAAAGTCGTCCCGCTGGCCGCGCAATCCATCAAAGTAGCCTGTTCGAACTGTAACTTGCGCGAGTTGTGCATGCCTATGGGACTAACCCCAGAAGAGCTGGACCGCATCGAAGACGTGGTGGCCAATCGGCGCAAGATCAAACGCGGCAGCACCCTGTTTCGCAATGGCGAAAAATTCACCAGCCTTTACGCCATACGCACCGGATTTTTCAAAACCTGCGTGGCCTCCGAAGATGGCCGTGACCAGGTAACCGGCTTCCAAATGGCCGGCGAAGTGATTGGCCTGGACGGCATTGTCAATGACAACCACACGTGTGATGCAGTGGCACTGGAAGACGCCGAGGTATGTGTCATGCCGTTTGACCGCATCGAAGAACTGTCGCGCGAAGTCAACGCCCTGCAGCGCCACGTTCACAAGATCATGAGCCGGGAAATCGTGCGCGAAAACGGCGTCATGCTGCTGCTGGGCAGCATGCGCGCGGAAGAGCGTCTGGCAGCTTTCCTGTTGAATCTTGTGCAACGGCTGCACGCCCGTGGCTTCTCGCAATCGGAATTGGTACTGCGCATGACGCGTGAAGAAATCGGCAGCTACCTGGGGCTGAAACTCGAAACCGTGAGCCGCACATTCTCCAAGTTTGTGGAAGACGGGACCATTGAAGTCAAACAACGCCACGTCCGCATTGTGGACACGGACGCATTGCACGACATTGTCAACACTCGGGTTGGTGCCTGACTGCCGGTGCAACCGGTTCAGACCCTGCGGGCTTCAACACGATTCCTGCTTGGGACAACCGTCCGGTCGCTGGGTAGGCTCCAAAGGACAGCGGTTGACTTCAAACGGTGACCTGGCCAGCAAAGTGGTCAGTCCACCGGACACCGCCATGATTCCCCAGAAGACAAAGAATGCCACTGTGTAGATGGCCTGGCGCGACCACTCCAGCGGCGCACCCGCCCAATGGATGTCCAATGGGTCCACCAGGGCAAACACCAGCATTTCCAGCACACCGGCCATCAAAAAGGCGGGCCACATCACCCACATGAGACGCTGTTGCAGCATAGGACTTACCTCGAATCCCTGACACCCGTAGCAGCATGGTTTCGCGCCTGCATGGCGGGTGCCAGGCTGGCCGGATCAGCCTGAAGGGTCTTGTTGATTTCGATCCCCTTGCGATAGTAATCCTCGTCCACCACGGGGTCTTTTCCGAACACGGCCAGGTAGACGGTGATGAACGACGCCACCACCACCACGGCCGGACCGGCGATTACGAGCCAGACATGCCCGAATTTCCACCAGGGAGGCGACGAGGTTGGTGCAGTTGGGGACATAAAAATCCTTATCGGGGAACAATAAAAACCGAATCTTCCGTCACCTGACCGGCCGGGCCATGCGTGGCAACCAGAAAGCGGATCGCATGGGATCCAGGTGATGCTACATCAAAGGGTGCCTGCACGCGCACGGCCACCCAACGTGCCTGGGTGGAAGCGATCACGACCTCGCCCTCCACCAGCACTTCCAACCCCGGCAAGCCCTGCGCCGAAATGACAAAACGCTGTTCGACCTCGGTGGCATTCATGATTTGCAGACGGTAGACGTTTTCGATGCGCCCCCCCTCCACAAGGCGGGCCAGCACCCCGCGATCGCGCACCACATCCACCTTGAAGGGGGTGCGCATCACCAGACTGGCCGTCATGGCCAACACGACCGCGCCCAGAATAGCCGTGTAGATCAGCACCCGGGGACGCAGGACATGGCGCAGGGTCTGTCCCCGGGACGCATGCTGGCTCATGGCGTTCTGTGTGGAGTACTTGATCAGTCCACGCGGGTAACCCAGCCTGTCCATCACCGTGTCGCAGACATCGGCGCAGGCCCCACAACCAATGCACTCGTACTGCAGGCCCTTTCGGATATCGATGCCGGTAGGACACACCTGCACGCACAAGCTGCAATCCACACAGGAACCCAGGTTCAGCTGGGCCGGGTCGGCCTTCCTGGAGCGAGCGCCACGCGGTTCGCCGCGCTCCTCGTCATAGGTGACGATGAGCGTGTCCCGGTCAAACATGGCACTTTGAAACCGCGCATAGGGACACATATGCTTGCAGACCTGCTCCCGCATGAACCCGGCGTTGCCATAAGTTGCAAATCCGTAAAACAGCAGCCAGAAAGTGCCCCAGCCACCCAATTGCAGTTGCAGCACTTGGGACCCCAAATCCCGGATCGGCGTGAAATATCCCACAAAGGTGAAGCCGGTCCACAACGCCACGATCAGCCACAGGGCGTGCTTGAGAAACTTGCGCCAAAGCTTGTCGGCGGTCCAGCCACCCGCATCGCGCCGCATGCGCGCCGAACGATCACCTTCCGCCAGTTTTTCCAGCCACAAGAACATCTCGGTGTACACGGTTTGCGGACAGGCGTAGCCACACCACAGCCGACCGGCCACAGCGGTAAACAAAAACAATGACAGCGCCGAAATGACCAGGATTCCGGTCAGGTAGATGAAATCCTGCGGGTACAGGACCAAGCCAAAAATGTAAAACCGCCGGGCACCCAGATCAAACAGGACCGCTTGCCGCTGGCCCCACTCCAACCACGCAAGGCCGTAGAAAACCAACTGGGTTACCCACACCATGGCCCAGCGCCAGTTGGAAAAAAAACCCGCGACGCTGCGCGGGTAAATTTTCTGGTGCGCCTCGTACAGCGAAACCATCACACCGCCTTCCTCGCCAGCATCGGTCGTTGCACTGGCACCTTCGGCGGGAACAATGGGTATGACCTTGCGTGGCAAACCTTTGCGATTATTCAAACGTCAATGCCTTGCGCTTCGGTGCCGGTCTTACTTGGCACGCGCGTTGTTCGACAGGCCCCAGACATAAGACGCCAGCACCTGAATCTGCCCGTCCGTGAGGCGATCCGCCTGTGCAGGCATCTGGTTGACCTTGCCGTGGTTAACCATGGCCACGATGGCCGCCTCACCAAAACCGTGCAGCCAGACGCTGTCGGTCAGGTTGGGCGCGCCCATTGCCGGGTTGCCCTTGCCGTCGGCACCATGGCAGGCACCGCACACGGCAAACTTTTCCTTGCCCAGGTTGGCGCGCACAGAGTCATGGGGGCTGTTGGACAAGCTCAGCACATAGTGGGCCAGATTCTTGACATCATCAGCCGTGCCCACGGCCGCGGCCATGGGTGGCATATTGCCCATGCGACCCTTTGCGAGGGTTTCCTTGATCGTCTCGGGGGTGCCGCCGTGCAACCAATCTCCGTCGGTCAGGTTGGGAATACCTTTGGCACCGCGCGCATCCGACCCGTGGCACTGGGAGCAGTTGTTCATGAACAGGCGCTCGCCAATGGCCATGGCCTGGGGATCACGGGACACGTCCTCCGCCTTCATGGCGGCGAACTTGGCGTACAGGGGTGCCACCTCGGCGTTGCCCTTGGCAACTTCCTTCTCGTATTGGTCCTTCTGGGACCACTTTTCAGTCAGTGCGCCTGCATAGCTGCCCAAGCCCGGATAAATCACCAGATAGGCCAAAGAAAACACAATGGTGATCACGAAAAGCCACACCCACCAGCGCGGCAAGGGGTTGTTCATCTCGCGCAAATCACCGTCCCACACATGCCCGGTCGTGTTGTCGCCGACGGTCATGACCTTGGCCTTGCCGCTGAACCACAACAGGAGTGCGCAGGCGAGAATACTCACCAGGGTGACGCCAGCCACGAAGACCGACCAGAAGTTGCTTGTAAAGTCGCTCATTTCAAATCCTTAAAGTGGGTGGTCAGTCCTGCTCGAACGGCAGGTTGGCGGCCTCAGAAAAATCTGAAGCCCGCCGCCTGGACCACGCCCACCACACGATGCCGATAAACGTAATGAAGCTGGCCACCGTGGCCACAGACCGAAGGGTGTTGATATCGATATCCATCTTGCACTCCTTCGCGTCTACTTGAGCGCAAGGCCCAGAACCTGCAGGTACGCAATCACTGCTTCCAGCTCGGTCTTGCCCTTGGTTTCTTCGGCGGCTTTGGCAATTTGCTCATCGGTGTAGGGAACGCCAACGGTACGCAGCGCTTTCATATGGGTCGGCATGACGGCAGCATCCACCAGGTTCTTTTCCAGCCAGGGGTAGGCGGGCATGTTGGATTCGGGCACCACGTCACGGGGGTTGATCAGGTGGGTGCGGTGCCAGTCATCGCTGTAGCGCCCCCCTACACGGGCCAGATCGGGACCTGTGCGCTTGCTGCCCCACTGGAAGGGATGGTCGTAAACCGACTCGCCTGCCACCGAGTAGTGGCCATAGCGCAGCGTTTCCGCACGGAACGGACGAATCATCTGCGAATGGCAGTTGTAGCATCCTTCACGCACATAGACGTCCCTTCCGGCCAGCTGCAGTGCGGTGTAGGGTTGAATGCCCATGATGGGCTCGGTCGTGGATTTCTGGAAGAACAGCGGAACAATTTCCACCAATCCCCCCACCACCAGAACCAACAGAATCAAAACGATCATCAAAAAGTTGTTCGTCTCAATGGTGGCGTGCGAAAGCCCGGAATTCGTATCGTGATTTGCCATGGTAAATGCCTCTTATGCGTGTGCTGCTGCGGCAGGAATGGTGACAGGCACCGCGCGCCCGGCAGTGGCTGTTTTCAGGGTGTTCCAGAGCATGATCACCATGCCGCTGAGATACAACAGCCCGCCCAGCAGACGCAATACGTAGAACGGATAGGTGGCCTTGACGGATTCCACAAAGGTATAGGTCAATGTGCCGTCGGCGTTGATGGCACGCCACATCAGGCCCTGCATCACACCGGCAATCCACATCGAAGCGATGTACAGCACGATGCCGATGGTCGCGATCCAGAAGTGGGTGGTGATCAGCTTGGTGCTGTACATCTGCTTTTGACCAAACAGCTTGGGAATCAGGTAATACATGGAACCCATGGTGACCAGGCCGACCCAACCCAGCGCACCGGAATGCACATGGCCAACGGTCCAGTCCGTATAGTGGCTCAGTGCGTTCACCGTCTTGATGGCCATCATCGGGCCTTCAATGGTTGACATGCCGTAAAACGACAAGGACACGATCAGGAAGCGCAGGATCGGGTCAT
>CAZDDK010000107.1:0-10705 GCA_964504185.1 uncultured Rhodoferax sp.
TCGTGTCAATCCAGCCGAGCCGTATCGAATGTTCACCAGCCGTGCCGAGTTCCGCCTGCAGTTGCGCGAAGACAATGCCGACGCCCGCCTGACCGAAACCGGGCGCGAGCTGGGCCTGGTGGACGATGCGCGCTGGGATGCCTTCTGCCGAAAGCGCGATGCGGTGGCGCGCGAAATCGAACGGCTGCGCTCGATCTGGGTCAATCCCAAAAACCTGATGGCCAGCGAATCCGAGCGGGTGCTGGGCAAGGCCATCGATCACGAATACAACCTGGCGGACTTGTTGCGCCGTCCCAATGTGGACTACGCGGCGCTGATGTCGCTGGACGGTGGGCGCTACGCCAACCCGCAACTTTCCACCGATGTTTCACGTGAAACAGGGCGGAACGCAGGGATGGTTGCGGACGCCATTTTTGTGGCGAACGTGATTGAGCAGGTGGAAATTTCCACCAAGTATTCGGGCTATATCGACCGCCAGAAGAACGAGGTGGAGCGCGCCGCGCACTTCGAGAATCTGCGCCTGCCGGCCGAACTGGACTACATGCAAGTCTCGGCCCTGAGCATCGAGGCGCGCCAGCGCCTGAACAAGCACCGTCCGGAAACCCTGGGCCAGGCTTCGCGCATGTCGGGCATCACCCCCGCCACGATTTCGCTGCTCCTGATCCATTTGAAGAAGGGCAATTTCCGGGGCTTTTCGGCGAATCCGGAGTTCGGTGGGGCGGATGCGGTGGAGGCATCCACCTGATGGCGCACGCACTGGAACCCGGACTGCGCCAGGGGCTGGCAGTACTGTCCCTCGCGTTGGATGATGCGCAGGTGCTGCGCCTGTTGAATTATCTGGACCTGATCCAGAAATGGACCAAGGTCTACAACCTGACGGCGGTGCGGGATCCGGCGGAGATGCTGACGCACCATTTGCTGGACAGTCTGGCTGCCATTGCCCCCTTGCGCGGGCAGTTGCAGGCGCAGGGCAAAGCCGGTGCGCCGGTGCGCCTGTTGGACGTGGGCTCCGGTGCGGGCTTGCCCGGCATTGTGATTGCCATCTGCTGCCCCGAGGTAACCGTGCACTGCGTCGATACGGTGGGCAAGAAGGCCGCCTTTATCCAGCAGGTGGCGGTGAGTCTGAAACTGCCCAATCTGCGGGGCATTCATGCGCGGGTGGAGTCATTGACCGAGCCGTATGGCGTGGTCAGTTCCCGAGCCTTTGCTTCGTTGGTGGATTTCACGAGCTGGTCGGTTGGGGCTTTGGCGGGGCAGGGTGTCTGGATGGCTTTGAAGGGCAAGCATCCTTCTGAAGAGATTGCCGCGCTACCGGCTTCGGTTGAAGTGTTTCACGTGGAACAGCTGACTGTGCCGGGGTTGGGTGCGGAGCGGTGCATTGTGTGGATGCGGGCTAGTACTTAGGTTCTTTGGGTTGCGGGTTGCGGGTTGCAGGTTGCAGGTTGCAGGTTGCAGTGGATGGATGGGTTGGGGCATGCGTTTTGCTCCGTGTCCCCCGCCCGCTGCGCGGGCTCCTCCTTTACCTGCGCAAAACGCACACCCCAACCCATCTTGCGGGGCGTTGGTTTCACTCGCACTGAATACAGGCATCCGGTCATTTGACTGGCCCGCTGAATCGCGTGGGATTTCTACACCATAGGCTGGAGTGGTCCTGGGCGTTTTACGCAGGTAAAGGAGGAGCCCGGAACGGGCGGGGGACACGGAGTAAAACGTCCAGGGCCGCTCCAGCCGGACAACCTCACCCACCGTCCCCGCCAGGAGGCAATCGAGCCCGAAGCCGCGTAACGTAAACTCAGTCCCTCACCCCGAAGGAAATCCCCATGCTTGGCGTCACCGATTACGGCACTTTTGTCGTCACCATCATCGTGTTTCTGTTGATACCCGGCCCCGGCAATTTGGCCTTGATCACCTCCACCAGCAAGGGCCGTATCCGTGGCGGGCTGGCGGCTACCTTGGGGGTGATTGCCGGAGACCAGGTGTTGATGTGGTCGGCGGTGGCGGGTGTGGCGGCCTTGCTGGCAGCTTACCCGGATGCGTTTCAGGCGGTGCAATGGATCGGTGCCGCCTACCTGGCCTGGTTGGGTGCCAAGATGCTGCTGGCCAAGCCCGGGGCGGCTCCGGTGTTGCATATCGCTGCGGGGCACTACTTCCGCCAGGCGCTGATGATCACGCTGCTCAACCCCAAGGCCATCCTGTTCTACATGGCATTCTTCCCGCTGTTTGTCGATCCGGCGCGCCAGCAGGGCTTGGTGACCTATGGTTTCATGGCCGCTACGATTGCGGTCATTACCTTTCTGTATGGCCTGATCTCGGTGCTGCTGACCCACTTCCTGGCCGAGCGCATCCGCGCCAACCCCCTGGCGTCGCGCGTGCTCGAGAAGATTGCCGGTTTGTTCTTGATTGGCTTTGGCATCAAGCTGGCTGTCTCCCGCTAAGGCTGGGTTGCCTTGTTTCACGTGAAACACTGACCTTCTCGTCCTCCCTTTCCCTCTGAGTACCTATGGCCAAAATCTTCTGTGTTGCCAACCAAAAGGGTGGCGTCGGCAAAACCACCACCACCGTCAACCTCGCCGCTGGACTGGCCAAGGTCGGCCAGCGGGTGCTGATGATTGACCTGGACCCCCAGGGCAATGCCACCATGGGCTCGGGCGTGGACAAGCGCAAACTGGAACTCACGGTGTACGACGTGCTGCTGGAGTCCGCCTCGGTCGCCGAGGCACGCGCCCAGAGCGACAAGCTCAAAGAGGGCGGCTGTGGCTACGACATCCTGGGGGCCAACCGCGAACTGGCCGGTGCCGAAGTGGAGTTGGTGGAAGTGGAGCGCCGCGAAAAACGCCTCAAGCAGGCCCTGGCGGTAGTCGATGCCGAGTACGACTTCGTGCTGATCGACTGCCCACCGTCGATCTCCATGCTCACGCTCAACGGCCTGTGATGCGACCATGGTGTGATCGTGCCCATGCAGTGCGAGTACTTTGCGCTCGAAGGCCTGACTGACCTGGTCAACACCATCAAGCAGGTCAAGGCCAACCTCAACGACGACCTGCAGATCATCGGCCTGCTGCGCGTCATGTTCGACCCGCGCATCACCCTGCAGCAGCAGGTCAGCGACCAGCTCAAGGCCCACTTTGGCGACAAGGTGTTCGAGAGCGTGATACCGCGCAATGTGCGCCTGGCCGAAGCGCCCAGCTATGGCGTGCCCGGTGTGGTGTTTGACCCCGCCTCCAAGGGCGCACAGGCCTTTGTCGCCTTTGCCCAGGAGATGGTGGCGCGTGTTCAGTCGATGTAAGGTACACCATGCGACATAGCGAGGTAAAGGAGGAGGCCGCAGGCCGGGGGACACGAGCGGTTTCGTATGCCCATGTTCCTGACTGCACCACCGTCCTCATCCTGCCGGGCTGGCAGAACTCCGGCCCCGACCACTGGCAAAGCCGCTGGGAAGCCCTGCACGGTTTTCAGCGCGTGCAACAACACGACTGGATGCAGCCGCTGCGTGGCGACTGGATGGCCCAGTTGGAGGAGGCCGTGCTGGCCGCGCCCGGCACCGTTGTGCTGGCCGCCCACAGCCTGGGCTGCATATTGGCCGCTGCCTGGGCCACACACTCCCGCAACACCCACCGCGTCATCGGTGCGCTGCTGGTGGCACCCGGTGACCCGGAGCGCCCGGAGCTGCGGGCCGCGCTGAAAAGCTGGTCGCCAGTGCCGCTGCAGCGGCTGCCGTTTGCCAGCACCCTGCTGGGCAGCCAGGACGACCCCTATTGCAGCTTTGCGCGGGCGCAGGACTTTGCCAGCGCCTGGGGCGCGGACTTTATCGACTACGGCCACAAGGGCCATATCAACGCCGATTCCGGCCTGGGCGACTGGCCTGAGGGGCTGGCGCTGCTGCACGCATTGATGGAACTGAGGAAAGAGAACACCTAATGGTCACCAAAAAACCCAAAGGCCTGGGCATGGGCCTGGAAGCACTCCTGGGCCCCAAGGTCAAAGACCGCGCACCGGCCGATGCGACCGCGGCCAATTCCGGCCTGCCCAGCACGTTGCTGCTCACCGACATGGTGGCCGGCCAGTACCAGCCGCGCACCCGCATGGACGAGGGCGCGCTGTACGAATTGGCCGAAAGCATCAAGGCCCAGGGCATCATGCAGCCGATTCTGGTGCGCCGCCTGGCCAGCGGTGCCAACGCCGGTAAATACGAGATCATCGCCGGTGAGCGCCGCTTCCGCGCCGCCAAGCTGGCCGGTCTGGATGCGGTCCCGGTGCTGGTGCGCGACGTACCCGACGAGGCCGCCGCCGCCATGGCGCTGATCGAGAACATCCAGCGCGAAGACCTCAATCCGCTGGAAGAGGCCCAGGGCCTGCAGCGGCTGATCAAGGAATTCGGCATGACGCACGAGACGGCGGCCCAGGCCGTGGGCCGCTCGCGCAGCGCCGCCAGCAACCTGCTGCGCCTCTTGAACCTGGCCGAGCCGGTGCAAACCATGCTGATGGCCGGTGACCTGGACATGGGCCACGCCCGTGCCCTGCTGGCACTGGAGCGCGGCACCCAGATCACGGCGGCCAACCAGATTGCGGCCAAAAAAATGTCGGTGCGCGAGGCCGAGAGCCTGGTCAAAAAGCTCAGTGCCGAGTTCGAGCTGGTGGCCACCAAGCCCAAGAAGGAAAAGTCCCGCGACATCAAGCGGGTGGAAGAAGAACTGTCGGACCTCTTGATGGCCCAGGTGGAGATCGCCGTCAAGAAGCGGGTCAAACGCAATGGCCGCATGGAGGAGATGGGTGAAGTGGTCATCCAGTTTGGTTCGCTGGACGAACTCAACGGCCTGATCGAGCGCCTCTCGCCCGGTACCAGCCGCTAGGCACGCGCGCCATAGCGCACAAAACACTATAAAAATAGTAGCTAACTATTCAATAAATACGCGGGCTGGAGGCATATTTTTGCTTAAATCCATTCTGCCCGCTTTGTTTGTGCGGCTATCCGTCTGGCCGCTACCGGCGGCCCTGAGCTGGCTGGCCGCGTGGGGGCTGTTTCGCCTGCTGCTGGGGCAGGATTTTGCGCCCGGTGCCGCCCTGGGCCTTGCCAGCGCGCTGGGTGTGGGTTTGAGCCTGTGGGGCGACACCTGGTGGCGTCGCGTGTTCATTGCCGCCGGTTTTCCGCTGTCGCTGGCCCTCAGCCTGTCCAGCCTGGGATTGAACTCCGTGCCGGCCTGGGCCTGGCTGGTGCCCTTGCTGCTGCTGCTGGCGGTCTACCCGCTCAACGCCTGGCGCGATGCACCCTTGTTTCCCACGCCCGCGCGTGCGCTGGATGAACTGCCGCGCTGGGCCCCGCTCGCACCGGGCGCACGGGTGCTGGACGCGGGCTGCGGCCTGGGCCAGGGCCTGGCGGCGTTGCGCCGGGCATACCCCCACGCGCAGCTGCACGGCGTGGAAAGCAGCTGGCCGCTGCGCTGGCTGTGCGCGTTGCGCTGCCCCTGGGCCCGGGTGCGCCACGGCGACATCTGGGCGGCGGATTGGTCGGGTTACGACCTGGTCTACCTGTTTCAGCGCCCGGAGAGCATGGCCCATGCCGTGGCCAAAGCGCGCGCCGAGTTGCGCCCGGGGACTTGGCTGGTCAGCCTGGAATTTGAGGCCACGGCAGTGCAATCCACTGCCCAATTCACCGCCCCCGGTGGCAAAATGGTATGGTTGTACCAGGTGCCGTTGTCGGTGCCGCAAGGAGACTGAGCATGCCGACCGAACCCTCCGCAGCCCACGCCGCTGTGACCGATGCTGCCGAGATTCCCCACGCCCGACAGGTGCTGGTGCTGGCCCTCACCACGCTGGCCGAGCAGCGCGAGGCGGATTCCGAAAGCCACATCCTGCGGGTGCAGAACTATGTGCTGACCCTGGCCCAGACGCTTGCCAGGACGCCGAAGTTTGCCGAGTTGCTGACACCGGCCTACATCGACGCCCTGTTTTTGAGCGTGCCGCTGTACGACATGGGCTCCATCGGCATTCCCGACCGCATTTTGCTCAAGCCCGGACGCCTCACCCCCGACGAACTGGCCATCATGCGCACCCACCCCAGCATTGGCCATGCGGCCATTGAGCGGGCCGAAAAAACCCTGGGCCGCCCCTCGCCACGGCTGGCGATTGCCAAGGACCTGGTGCTGTGCCACCAGGAAAAGTGGGACGGCAGCGGCTACCCGCGCCAGCTGGCCGGAGAGGACATTCCGGTCACCGCCCGCATCGTGGCCATTGCCGATGTGTACGACGCCCTCATCAGCAGCAAGGTCTACAAGGAAGGTGTGCCGCACGACAAGGCGGTGCAAATCATCTTCGGTGAGCGTGGTGCCCACTTCGACCCCGACATGGTGGATGCCTTCATCGAAATCCAGGATGCATTCGCCGCCATCGCCCAGCGCTATGCCGACACCGAGGCTGACATGCAGCACAAGATCGACTACATGGCCAACGCGATCGCGGAGATTGCAACGTTGTAAGCCGCAATGACGTCCGGCCCTTCCAAGAAAAAGCCAGCCCGCGCGGACAACTTCCCCATTAGCGTCTCGTTTTCGGATTTTGGGGATTCGGTTGTCCAGCAGCCGGGCCAGCAAACCCAAAGGGCCGAACGCCGCCACCACAACTGGGTGCGCCGCGAACAGGCGCGGTGGATTTTTGTGGTGCTGGCGATTGGTCTGTACGGCGCGGCCATTTTTTCCCTCGCGCAGTTGCACCTGCTGCGGTTTGAATCATTCCTGTGGGTGACCGCCGTGTCGGGCGTGTGGGCCGCCGTGGGGATCTGGCGGGTGGCGCACCGTTCGCGCCAATCCCGGCAGCAGCGGGCGTCCACGCAGGGCTGGGTCTTGCTGGCGCTGCTGTGCATGTTGGCGGTGTTTTATCGCGAGCCTGCCAGCCAGATGGTGATGACCCCCTTTGTGTTTCTGGCCTTGGGCCACGACCAATACCGCATTTCCCGCCGGGTATTGATTGCGCTGGGTGTGCTGGTGTTGGTGGGTTCGGCGGGCATCATCCTGCTGCACTACCGCCAGCTCTATAGCATGGAGCTGCTGCAGATTGCGGGCTTGCAGTGGCTGGCGCTGGCCTTGGCGCTGCCTCTGTTCATTTACCAGGTGACCAAGATCCAGCGCTTGCACCAGGTGGTGGCCAAGGCCAGCGAACGCATAAAGCACATCCAGGCGGAGGCGCAACGCGACGTGCTGCTGGATTGCTACAGCCGCCGCTATGTCGTGGCGGCCTTGGAGGCGCAGAAGCAGTGGGCCGATGAACGCGGGACCAGTGCCCTGTGCCTGGCGGTGCTGGACCTGGACCATTTCAAAAACATCAACGACCGGTGGGGACACTTGATGGGCGATGAGGTCCTGCGGCGGTTTTCCCAACTGGCGCAGCGAGAAGTCCGCAGCGGCGACATTTTTGGCCGCTATGGCGGCGAAGAGTTTTTGCTCATATTCACCCAGGCCAGTTTGCATGGTGCCTACTCCACACTGCAGCGCATCCGGCTGGCGCTGGAAAACCTGGTTTTTGAGAATGCACCCGATCTCAAAGTAACCGTCTCCATCGGTGTCACGGTCTACCAGCCCGGTGAATCGCTGCTGGAGCTTTTTTCCCGGGCAGACACTGCCATGTACGCCGCCAAGCAGGGTGGGCGCAACCAGGTTGTCGCGGAGCAAATGCAGGCCGACCGGGAGAACGGCCAGGCGCTGTCGCGCAGAAGGGCCTAGGAGCCTCCAGGGCGCGTTTGCGGCTACTGCGTGCTGGCAATTCGGCTGGGCACCATGCCCGCCGCCCGCCACGCAGTGGCCGTGCCCGCAGGCGTGGCCCAGCGCACGTTGGCGCGCGCGCCCATGCGGCTGGCAAAGCTCTCGATCTGGCTGATGCCGTCACTGGAGGTGCTGGCGTTGACCGCATCCGACACGGTGAGCGTGAACGAATCCACCATCACCGTGGTGCTGTACACCGGCGCGGTGTAGCCCTGCACCAGTTGTGCGGCAAGGGCTTCTGCACCCGCAAGGGAGCGCGCACCGCCGCCCACCGCAACCAGGCTGGCAGCGGGGTCATGGGCTTGCCAATCGGTGCTGCTGCGCGGCTGCCACAAACCGTTGCTGAGGTCCTCTGAGCCCGCGCTGTGGCTGCCTGTGCGCACCACCCCCCACAGGCTGCCCGCCTGCCAGCTGCTGCCCCCAGTGCCGCTTTGCGCGGCACGCACGGTCTCCAGATCGCTCACCATCACCCCCGAGAGCAGCGTGGTGGGCGTGCCACCCAGGGCCGTGATGCGCTGGGCCGCGGCGGCCCGGTCGCTGGCGTTGTGCACGTGCACATCCCACTCCACACCCAGCGCGCTCAGGCTGCGGATAAGCTCACCGGCGCGCGGCTCACCGTTGAGCCAACCCACGTCCGCTCCGATGGACCAGCGCATGCCGCTGCTTTGGGTGCCGACTTTGCCAGCCGCGACCGCACGCTGGAAAAAGGCCAGCAGCTTGTCCGGGTTGGGCCAGCGCAGCGGCGAGGTTTCGATGTGCATGGTGCCGGACACGTAGAGCAGGGGCGTGGTGGCAGCGCTGGCCAGTGCGGCACCCAGGCCCCGCGCGTTGGTGGCGGCCACCCGGGCGCGGTTGCTCTTGGCCCAGGCCAGTGCGCCTTCGTACAGCGTCCACTGCGCCTGCATGTCCGCATCGCTTTTGAGCGCGGAGCGGGTGGCTGTGCTCCAGGGCGGGCGCTTGGAGCCGCTGACATAGGTGGTAGTCCAGGCCGAGGCCTGTGCAAAGTAGTCGTTGTCGTGCATCTTGACCCCCACCACATAGGGGCTGGCCGCACCCGCGGTGGTGTGGGCGCTGGCGAAGGCGCTCTCGATCAGGCTGGCCGCCGGGGTGCCGGGCGACTGGAACAGTTTCAAATCAAAGTGCTCTGGGCGCACCGGCAGGCCGCCGGTGGAGGTGCCCAGGTTGATGTAGGGTGCGGTGTGCGAAATCGCCATGGCCGCCCCCAGTTCGCGAAACACCTGCGACACCGGGCTGTACAGCGCCGCGTCGGTTTGGAACGCTGCAATCACCGGCTGGCTGCCGGTGAGCTGCTTGAGCCGCAAAAAGCCGCCTGTTGCCGTGCCGGGCAGGCCAGTGGCCAGGTCGGTGACGTGGCTCTCGTAGTTGCGAATCTGGGCGAGCTGCTCGCTGGCGGCCTGCGTGCTCAACCCGGCCCAGTCGTACCCGGCGTAATACGGCTTGGGCGGGCGGATGTGGTAGTTAAGCGCCACATAGGGGGATGCCAGCATCCGCGCCATCAGGCTGGGGTAGCCCGACTCGAACAGCGCCAGCATCGTGTCGGTCAGGTAAATGTCCACCGGCACCTGGTAGCTTTCGTGCAGGGTGATCAGGCGCTCCAGCGTGGCGGCACTGCGCTCGGGGTAGGCAAAGTCCTGCACATTCTGGGTGAAGACCAGCCAGTCCCCGGCGGTGGCTGCCGGGGTGGTGGACACCGTGGTGGTGACCGGTGGGGTCACGGTCGGCGGGGTTACTGTTGGCGGCTGCACGGTGACCGTGCTCCCGCTTCCCGATCCGCCACCCCCGCAGGCACCCAGCAGCAGCGCCGCAGCCAGCGGCAATGTCCAGCGTTTGAGACCCTTGATCCACACGTGTGTGTTCATGATTGCCTCCGGGGTTTTTTGCGGACTGTACGCCACAAAGGTGTGCTTGGGAACACATTCGCCGGATGGAGCCAAACACCGCAATGCCCCGATAATCAACAATGCCCTTCCACGCCGTGCGCCGAAGTCCCCCTTGATTGCCACCAACAGCCGCCATGCCCGAAATCGTCTTCAAAGGCAAAGAGTACGTTTACAACCACCACCTCACGGTGCCGTACCGCCCGCTGATTGCTGACAAGTCCAAAGGCATTGGCCCGGAAGACCTCAACAGCAACCTCATCATCCACGGCGACAACCTGCACGCCTTGAAGGCGCTGCTGCCGCGCTACGCAGGCGCGGTCGATCTGGTGTTTATCGACCCGCCCTACAACACAGGCAACGAGGGCTGGTGCTACAACGACAACGTCAACAGCCCCATCATGAAAGAGTGGCTCAGCACCAACCCGGTGGACGGTGAAGACATGCTGCGCCACGACAAATGGCTGTGCATGATGTGGCCACGGCTGGTGCTTCTGCGGGAGCTGATGGCGGACAAGGGCAGCATCTGGATCACGCTGGATGACAACGAGGTGCACCACGCCCGCGATGTGCTGGACGAGATTTTCGGTGCGGACAACTTCGTGGCGACGTGTATCTGGCAGAAGAACTATTCGCCCAAGAACACCGCGCAGTTTTTCAGCGAAGACCACGACTATGTGCTGGTCTACGCCAAAGACAAGCAGCAGTGGCGGCCTAATTTGCTGGAGCGCACGGCGGAGATGGAAGCGCGCTATACCAATCCCGACGACGATTTGCGCAAGGCTTGGAAGCCGGGCGATTTGTCTGCTCGCAATTACTACAGCGAAGGATCCTATCCGGTTGTTTGCCCCGGTGGACGCAAGTTGGATGGGCCACCACCTGGACGCTATTGGTCTGTGAGTGAAAAGAAGCTCTGGGAATTGCACGCGGACAACCGCGTGTGGTGGGGTGAGGATGGAAACAATATTCCCGCGCTCAAAAAGTTCCTGTCGGAAGTCAAACAAGGTCGCACCCCCCAAACCCTGTGGTTCTACGACGAGGTGGGCCACACGCAAG
>CAZDDK010000108.1:0-10703 GCA_964504185.1 uncultured Rhodoferax sp.
AATCCGCCGCCGCAAGGCGTGCCGGTTCGATTCCGGCCCCGGGCACCACAGATAAAGCCGAAAGCATGAAAGTGCTTTCGGCTTTTTTCTTGGCCCGATGTCATTGGATCGCGCCAGTGTTCAGCGATAGCCCCGTTCAGTCAAAGAATCGGGCATTGGCCCAGGGCACACCTGCCGCATCCTTGGCGGACACCTGGGGCGGCGCGCCCAGGTCCGGCCACGTGATATTCAGGAACGCATCGTTCCAGGCGATGCTCTGTTCGTGCTCGGGTGCGTAGTAATCCGTCGTCTTGTACAGGAATTCCGCCGTCGGAGATGTCACCACAAAACCATGCGCAAACCCAGCTGGCACCCAGAACTGCGCCTTGTTCTCGGCCGACAACACCGCGCTGACCCACTTGCCAAAGGTCGGGGACGAGCGCCGCAGGTCCACCGCCACGTCAAACACCTCGCCCACCACCACCCGCACCAGTTTGCCCTGGGGTTGCTGGATCTGGTAGTGCAGGCCACGCAGCACACCCTGGGCAGACTTGGAGTGGTTGTCCTGGACAAAGCGGGTGATGACGCCGGTGGCATCGGCGAAGGCACGTTCGTTGAAGCTTTCGTAAAAGAAGCCTCGTGTGTCGCCGAACACCTTGGGCTCAATCAGCATCACATCGGGGATGGCAGTGCGCGTCACCTTCATGACTTGGCTCCTTCCTTGAGGAGGCCCAGCAAATACTGGCCATAACCATTTTTTGCCAGGGGCTGCGCCAACTTGGCGAGTTGTTCGCTGTTGATGAAGCCGTGGCGCCAGGCAATCTCTTCCAGGCAGGCAATTTTCAGACCCTGGCGGCGTTCCAGTGTGGCGATGAACTGGCCAGCCTCCAGCAAGCTGTCGTGCGTACCGGTGTCCAGCCAGGCGTAGCCGCGTTGCATGATCTGCACGCTGAGCTGGTTCTGTTCCAGGTAGACCTGGTTCACGGTGGTGATTTCCAGCTCGCCACGGGCGCTGGGCTTGACCGATTTGGCAATGTCCACCACCTGGTTGTCATAAAAATACAGTCCCGTCACGGCATAGTTGCTTTGCGGCTGCTTGGGCTTTTCCTCGATGCTGCGCGCCTTGCCGGCCGCGTCAAACGCAACCACGCCATAGCGCTCAGGATCGTGCACGTGGTAAGCAAACACGGTGGCACCCTGCGCCTGCGTGTCGGCGTTGCCCAGCAGGATTTGCAGATCATGGCCGTAAAAAATGTTGTCACCCAGTACCAACGCGCTGTCGCTGTTGCCAATGAACTGGTCGCCAATGAGAAAGGCCTGGGCCAGGCCGTCCGGGCTCGGTTGCACGGCGTATTGCAGGTTGATGCCCCACTGGCTGCCATCTCCCAGCAGTTGCTGAAAGCGCGGTGTGTCCTGCGGGGTGCTGATGATGAGAATGTCGCGCATGCCGGCCAGCATCAGGGTGCTGAGCGGGTAGTAGATCATGGGCTTGTCGTACACCGGCAGGAGCTGCTTGCTCAGGGCCAGGGTGGCCGGATGCAGGCGTGTGCCGGAGCCGCCGGCCAGGATGATGCCCTTGCGGCGGGAAACGGTTGAGTTATTGGGTGCGGCCATAGTCAATCTCGGTCAACATGCGGTCAACGCCTGTCTGCCAGTGCGGCAGTTGCAGGCCAAAGGTGGTTTGCAGCTTGGTGGTATCCAGCCGCGAATTGTGGGGGCGCCGTGCCGGCGTGGGAAACGCCGATGTAGGAACCGCCTTGATGTCGTTTGCTACAATTGTGATAGCAGGTTGAGCAGATTTTGCGCGGGCTACCACGTGTTTTGCATAGGCATGCCAGGTAGTACAACCTGCTGCAACCAGATGGTAGATTCCGGTCAACCCCCGCGCGGTACCTGCGGGGCTGGCCATGACCTGGCGCAGGGCATGCGCCGTGACGTCCGCTATCAGGTCGGCACCCGTGGGGGCTCCAAACTGGTCATCGATGACTTGCAGCGTCTCACGCTCCTTGGCCAGGCGCAGCATGGTCTTGGCAAAATTGCCTCCTCGGGCTGCATAGACCCAACTCGTGCGAAAGATCAGGTGGCGCTCGCAGCGCTGGACAGCCTGCTCGCCCTCCAGCTTGGTCTGTCCGTACACGCTCAAGGGGCCGGTGGCATCACCCTCTTTCCAGGGCTGGTCGCCGCTGCCATCAAAGACGTAGTCGGTGCTGTAGTGCACCAACCATGCGCCCAGGCGTTGTGCTTCTTCGGCCAGCACACCGGGAGCGGTGGCGTTCAGCAGGCGTGCAAAATCGGGTTCGCTCTCGGCCTTGTCCACGGCAGTATGGGCAGCGGCGTTGACGATGACGTCGGGTCGAACCGTGCGCACGGTATGGGCCAGCGCATCCAGCTGCGTGAAATCGCCACTGAGGCCGCCGGGGTTGGTGGCGCGGTCCAGCCCCATCACCACCAGTTCACCCAACGGAGCCAGGCTGCGCTGCAGCTCCCAACCGACCTGGCCATCGGTTCCCAGCAATAGTATTTTCATACGGATGCCGCGCCGCCGTATTGTGTCTTGACCCAATCGCGGTAGGCACCACTTTGGACATTGGCCACCCAATCCTGATTCGACAGGTACCAGGCCACGGTCTTGGCGATACCGGTGTCAAACGATTCAGCGGGCTTCCAGCCCAGTTCGCGCTCGATCTTGCGCGCGTCAATCGCGTAACGGCGATCATGGCCCGGGCGGTCGGTCACAAAGGCGATTTGGTCTGCATAGGGTTTTCCATCGGCGCGCGGTTGCAGCGTGTCGAGCAGACCGCAAATGGTGCGGACAATGTCCAGGTTGGCCTTTTCATTCCACCCCCCCACGTTGTAGGTGTCACCCGGCTTGCCCGCCTCCAGCACGCGGCGGATGGCACTGCAGTGGTCCTTGACATAGAGCCAGTCACGGATCTGCTGTCCGTCGCCATACACCGGCAGGGTCTTGCCCGCCAACGCGTTGACGATGACCAGCGGAATCAGTTTTTCGGGGAAATGGTAGGGACCGTAGTTATTGGAACAGTTGGTGGTCAGCACCGGCAAGCCGTACGTGTGGTGCCAGGCACGCACCAGGTGGTCACTGGCCGCCTTGCTGGCACTGTAGGGGCTGTTGGGTTCATAGGTGTGGGACTCGGTGAACGCCGGGTCCTCCTTGCCCAGGGAGCCATAGACCTCGTCCGTGGATACGTGCAGGAACCGGAACGAGGTTTTGGTCTCTGCGGACAAGCCGTTCCAATAGGTGCGCACAGATTCCAACAACTGGTAGGTGCCCACAATGTTGTTCTGCACAAACTCACCAGGGCCATGGATGGAACGGTCCACATGGGACTCGGCTGCAAAGTTGACCACCGCGCGCGGCTGGTACTTGGCCAGCAACTCGGGCACCAGGGCCGCATCACCGATGTCGCCTTGGACGAAGATGTGGTGCGGGTTATCCTTCAGACTGGCCAGGTTCTGCAGGTTGCCGGCGTAGCTGAGTTTGTCAAGGTTGATCACCGTCTCGTTTGACTGCGCCAGCCAGTCCAGCACGTAATTGGAGCCAATGAATCCGGCACCGCCGGTGACGAGAATGGTCATGGAGAGTTCAGTCTGTAAAGTGAATGCGAAATCATACCTGCCAGTGATTTTCGCATTGAATCAGCCCCGGGCATCGCTCCAGCGCAAGGCGCTGGAATCGTCGCCCCGGTACACCGTGTGGCCCAACCGGTCCACACAATAATGCGGCGATACCACCATCTCGTGGAAATGCGCACCCGCACCAACACGGGTGTATTCAAACAAAATGCTGCGCGTCACGCGCGCACCGGTTCGAAGGTGGCTGCCGTGACCTAACCAGGTGGGCCCCTCGATCACACACCCCGGCTCCAGCCGAACGCTGGAGCCGATGTAGACCGGCCCCTGGATAGAGACATGGTCCCAGTCAATAGGCGTATTCAAACCCACCCACACACCCGGGCGCACCTCACGACCCGGCATGTTCATGTGCGCCACCTCGCCACGCAACACCTGCTGCAAAACTGACCAATAGTCACTGACGCGGCCGATATCAATCCAGTTGAAGGCCCGCTTCTGCATGAAGAAGGGAACGCCCTGCTCCACCAAGGTCGGGAAAAGCTGGGAACCAATATCAAACGGCTGTCCAACTGGTATCCACCGCAGCGCTTCGGGCTCAAACAGATAAATGCCCGCGCTGACCCAGGTCGATTGCGCCAGCTCTGTAGGCGGCTTTTCCTGGAACGAACGAACCCGCCCATTGGCATCGGCCACGACGACGCCATAGTTGGAAACTTGATCCTTCGGAACATCGATCGCGACGACGCTGGCCATAGCGCCTTTTTCGCGGTGCTCCTGCAGGGCCGCAGTGAAATCCAGATCGATCAGGGCATCGCCGCAGACCACCACCACGGTATCGTCGAAGAAGCCGCTGAAGTCCTGAATGTGGCGCATGCCACCGGCCGAGCCCAAGGGGCGGGGCACGACCTCGCCGTGCTCCAGCCCCCCCTCAAAGGAATAGCCAATCTCCACCCCCCAGCGGTGGCCATCGCCAAAATACTCCTCAATCTTGCGGTGGTGGTGGGCCACGTTGACCATGATCTGAGTGATCCCGTGGCGCGCCATGTGCTCGACGAGATACTCCATCACCGGTTTACCCAAAATCGGCACCATGGCCTTGGGCAAATCCTTGGTCAGCGGACGAACCCGC
Source organism: uncultured Rhodoferax sp. (assembly GCA_964504185.1). Classification (GTDB taxonomy): domain Bacteria; phylum Pseudomonadota; class Gammaproteobacteria; order Burkholderiales; family Burkholderiaceae_C; genus Allorhodoferax. The sequence goes on from CAZDDK010000108.1 coordinate 4,703, forward strand.
GTTCCCTGCCCGGCAGCCAGAATCATTCCCTTGGTCATTGTGTGTAGTCCGCCATCTTGTTGGCACCCATGCGTCAGTTGCTTCCCCGTTTCAACGGAAGTCCATTGTAGGGACCACGACTTTGCTCAATAACCGACAATGAAGCCGTTGTCCCAAGTCGCGTTGCACCATGCCCCCTGAGTCGAATTCCGTTTTCAATACCAATGAAACTCTCCCGCTGTTCTGGTGGCTACTGGGCGGATTCGTGGTGCTCGCGCTCGCTCCCACCATCTGGACAACCATTGACCTGGCTGCTGCAGGCCACTTCATCGGACCCACCGCCACATCCGATGCGGGCAGTTGGTGGTGGGTGGTCCTCATCAATCTGTACATTCCGGCGTTGTTTAGAACCCTGGTGCTCGCATCGCTGGTGGGCTGGATTCTGGGCAGTTTTACCCGCTATGGGAGGCGCTGGCGTTTGCAGTTGGCGTTCGTGGCGTTGGCAGGTGCCCTTGGTCCGGGCTTGCTGGTCAACAGCGGTTTCAAGGACAACTGGCAGCGCGCGCGCCCCTACCAGGTAGCGCCATTTGGCGGTACCCAGCAGTTCACCCGCGCGACCGTCATGACCGACCAATGCAACAACAATTGTTCGTTTGTCAGCGGGCACGTGGCCTGCGGGTTCTTTCTTGTCTCACTCCTGCTACTGGACAGAAAGCGGCGGATCATGTGGGCTGTGGCTGGCACCACGGCCGGCTGGGCCATTGGCTTTGCCCGCATGGCCGATGGCGCGCATTGGCTGAGCGACGTGCTATGGGCCGGCCCCATTACCCTGGTGTGCAGTTGGCTGGTCTGGCGGTTATTGTTGCGATTCAACTGGAACTGAGGGATCAGGCCGCTAAACAATCTGCGTAGAATGTTTTTCCAAAAAGAATACGTTGGTCAACGTTGCATCAACTCAGGATGACACCATGGATTTTGTTTTCGCCGACGAGGAATCTTCCCCCTCGGAGTCGCCACCCAAGACAAACAACAAGCCTTGGTGCATTTTGCTGGTGGATGACGACCCCGAGGTGCACGCGGTCACCCGCCTGGCATTGCGGGGCTTTGAATTTCAGGGCAGCGAACTGGAATTGCTGAGTGCCCACTCCGGGCAGGCAGGCCGCGAGGTTTTTGACAGCCGCAACGACATCGCTCTGGCAATTGTGGACGTGGTCATGGAAACCGAGCATGCCGGGCTGGACCTGGTTCACTACGTGCGCAACACGCTGGAGAATCACCGCACCCGATTGGTGATGCGCACCGGTCAACCGGGGCAGGCCCCCGAAGACCGTGTGATCCGCGAATACGACATTGATGACTACAAGGAAAAGACGGACCTGACCATTCAGAAGCTGCGTACCTTGTTGTACAGCAAGCTGCGCGCCTACCGCGACCTGTGCATCATCGAGTACCAGCGCGACGGCTTGTCACGGGTTTTGGGGGCGACTGCGCTGGTGCAAAACGCTGAGTCACTCACCGTTTTCGCATCCGCCGTTCTGGACCAGCTGACATCGTTGCTCAAACTCGACCGATCCGCCCTGTATTGCATCGTGCTGCCCAACTCCGACGACGGGGTGCACGAAACCAAGACCATTGCCGCCACGGGCGACTTTGTGCAGTACAGCACCAACACCGGCTTTTCGGACCTGCCCGACATCGTATCGCGGCGCTTCGCCGAAGTTCTTGCGAAGAAATCCGCGCTGCACTTCGACGATGCCTACGTGCTGTACACCACGGGCAGGACCGGCGGCAGCAATTTGCTGTACCTCAAGCACACCAATTCCCTGGGCAGCATGGACCGCCAATTGCTGGAGGCCTACACCCGCAGCGTGGCCATCACGTTTGAAAACATCAATCTGCAGGAAGACATGCGCGAAACCCAGCAAGAGTTGGTCTACGGACTGGCCAATGCACTGGAAGGCCGCAACCAGAACATGGGTGCCCACGCCCGACGCGTGGCCGTGACTTGCGAAATGCTGGCCCGTTTGGCCGGTTTGCCGGAGACACAAGTGCAGCAGATCAAGACCGCATCGCCACTGCACGACATCGGCAAATCTGGTATTTCGGATTCGATTCTGTGCAAGATGGGAAAGCTCAGTGCGGACGAATGGGCGCTGATGCAGCAGCATGCCCAGTTCGGACTGGATATCTTGCATGGCTCGCAACGTCCACTCATGCAACTGGGTGCAGAGATTGCCGCTTCCCATCATGAACGCTGGGACGGAACTGGCTACCCACACGGACTGTCTGGCCCCGGCATTCCAATCGCCGGGCGCATAGCGGCACTGGCCGATGTATTTGACACCCTGGGTTCGAGGCGCAGCTACAAAGAGGCCTGGCCTGAAGACCAGGTGGAACAGGCCATTCGCGAAGGACGGGGCACGCAATTCGATCCAGCGCTGGTGGATCTTCTGCTAGCCAATTTGCCCGCTTTTACCGCTTTGCGTCAGCAGTTTCCGGACACCGGCACCTGACCCAAGCCACTGTGCACCGTCGGGTGCGCCAGGCGCAGGCGCAACTCCTCTTTCATCCTGCGGTTGACCATGCGGCGCGACTCATTCATAAAACTCAGCAGCATGACTGGGAGCTTTTCCGATGCGCTGTCCCTGGCAATTCGGGGGGGCCGCGGCAATCCATACAGGTCAGCGGCCAGGTCAAAGTAGTCCCCCATTTTCATGCCGCTGTCGTCATTGACGTTATAGGTTCTCTGCGGAGCACCCCGCCACAGGGCAATGCAGCACGCGCGTGCCAGATCGTCAGCGTGGATGTGGTTGGTGTACACATCGTCTTGCGCGCGCAACACAGGTACCGCCTTGTGCAGGCGCGCGCGAGGAGTACCGCCTTCGCGGTCCGCCGCATAAATGCCTGGAATACGCAAAATGCTCACACACGGCGTGGATGCGCGGCCCCAAAACCGCATGTGGGCCTCCGCATCCACCCGGCGCTCTGCGCGCGCGGTTTGGGCGTGCACGGCGCGTGTCTCGGCTACCCATTCACCCTGGCAATCCCCATAGACTCCGCTGGTTGAGCCATACACCGCACTCACCGGAGGGCTGCGCCGACGCAGCGCCCGCACCAGAGCCTGGGTGCGCACATCAACCCAGCCGTTGCCCGGCGGGGGTGCCAGATGCACAACCCGAGTAGCGAGACCGGCCAGACGGCGCAATGTAGCGGGTGCGTCCAGATTTCCCTTGAGGGGTGTAACGCCAAGGCCCCGCAGTTCAGGCATGCGCTCGCTGGACGAAGTCAGTGCCAAGAGGCGTACGCGCTGCGCCAGCCTGGTGACCATGCGCACACCAATATCACCGCAGCCGACGATCAGCACGCGTTCGCGCCGAAAACGTGAAGGAAGGGATCCAAGTGGGGTCTGGTTTGAGGGCAAAATTGCGGGTCATTTCAGTTTCAGAGTTCCGAGGATACCCATAAGATGACTGCCAGCCACGCCGATACGTCACAATTTTCTGTTCGGGTACAGCCCAGCGGGCGCACATTCCAGGTCGCAGCGGATGAGTCCGTTCTGTCAGCGGGCATCCGACAGGGGGTCGAGTTGCCCTATGGCTGCAAGGACGGGGCCTGCGGGTCCTGCAAGTGCAAACTGCTATCCGGCAAGGTGGAGCACTCCTCCCACCAAGACAAGGCTTTGAGCCCGCAAGAGGCAGCCAGTGGCATGGTGCTTACCTGTTGTGCCGTGCCGCAGTCTGATCTGATTCTGGAATCACGCCAGGTTACGGAACAAGGTGCATTGCCGATCAAAAAAATGCCTGCACGGGTCTCGCGCCTGGACCGCGTCTCACAAGACGTGATGCTGCTGCAACTGCAGTTGCCGGCCAATGACGCCTTCATTTTCCGTGCCGGTCAGTACATTGAGTTCATTCTGCGCGATGGCGTGCGGCGCTGCTATTCCATGGCCAATCCCCCGCACCGGGGAGCCTCTCTGGAATTGCACATCCGCCACATGCCGGGCGGAAAATTCACCGACCACGTGTTTTCTTCGATGCAGGAAAAGGAAATACTGCGCCTAGAGGGTCCCTACGGCAGTTTCTATCTGCGCGAAGACTCCGCCAAGCCCATCATATTGCTGGCTTCGGGGACAGGTTTTGCCCCCATCAAGGCGCTGCTCGAACACATGCAGCACAAGTCCATACAGAGGCCGGTCAGCCTGTATTGGGGTGCGCGGCGACCGGCCGATTTGTACCTGGATGCGTGGGTGCGGGAGCAATGCACGATCATGCCAAACCTGACCTATGTCCCAGTCGTGTCGGATGCCACGGCGCAAGACGCCTGGTCGGGTCGAACCGGTTATGTCCACCGGGCGGTCCTGGAAGACCATGCCGATCTTAGCCACCACCAGGTGTATGCCTGCGGGGCACCCATCGTCGTGGACTGCGCCCGCAAGGATTTTTCACTTGAGGCGCATCTTCCCGCCGACGAGTTCTTTGCCGACGCCTTTACCTCGGAGGCCGACAAACGGTAGCCAACTCCCTGCCCGGGCTACTCGCCCAAATAGGCGGCGCGCACGCGGGGGTCCGTCAGCATTTGGGCAGCATCTCCTGTCATCGTGACAATGCCGGACTCCATCACATAGCCCCGGTTGGCAATCGCCAGAGCCCGGCTGGCGTTCTGCTCCACCAGCAACACAGTCACGCCCTGGGCGTACACATCCCGAACGACTTCAAAGATTTTGTCCACCATGATGGGAGACAGACCCATGGACGGCTCGTCCAGCAACAGCACCTTGGGTCGGCTCATCAACGCCCGCCCCATGGCCAGCATTTGCTGCTCGCCACCGGACATGGTTCCCGCCAGCTGGTCTTTGCGCTCGCGCAACCGGGGAAAGATGGTAAACATTTTCTCCATATCCGCGGCAATGCCATCCTTGTCGTTGCGGATGTAGGCACCCATTTGCAAGTTTTCAATGATGGTCATGCGGGTAAAAACCCCCCGCCCCTCCGGCACCATCGCCAGCCCCTGCTTGACCAGGTCCCAGGGGCCTTGGCCACGGATACTCTTGCCGAGGTATTCAATATCACCGGCATTGATGGGCAGGGTTCCGGTAATGGCCTTCATGGTGGTCGTTTTGCCGGCACCGTTGGAGCCAATCAGGGATACCAGCTCCCCTTCATGCACCTCGAAATCCACACCTTTGACGGCCTGAATGCCACCGTAGGAAACTTTCAGGCCCGTGACCTTGAGCAATGTTTTCGTCGTCATTCTTTTATTCTCCTGAAGCCGCCTAGTGGCCGCCGGTGCCCAGATACGCTTCAATCACTTTTTCGTTCTTCTGCACGTCTGCCGGCGTGCCTTCGGCGATCTGCTTGCCGTAGTCCAGCACGGTGACGCGATCACACAAACCCATGACCAGTTTCACGTCGTGCTCGATCAGCAGGATGGTTCGGTTGTCTTTGCGAATGCGGTCAATCAGTTCGCGCAGCATGACCTTTTCGGTCGCGTTCATACCGGCAGCAGGTTCGTCCAGGGCGATGAGCTGAGGATCCGTTGCCAGGGCCCGTGCGATTTCCAGGCGGCGCTGGTCGCCATAGCTGAGGGTCCGGGCCTTGAACGCGGCGTATTTGCCGATTCCCACATAGTCCAGCAGTTCCTGCGCGCGGCTGGCAATGGCCGCTTCTTCGGCCTTGAACGCAGCCGTGCGGAATACGGCTCCCATCAGCCCGGAATGGGTCCGAATGTGGCGCCCCACCATGACGTTTTCCAGCGCAGTCATTTCGGCAAAAAGTCGAATATTCTGGAAGGTGCGCGCAATACCGGCCTTGGCCACCGTGTGCACGGCCGTGGGCTGGTAGGTTTTGCCTGCCAACTCGAACGAGCCACTGTCGGGCGTATACAAGCCGGTCAGAACATTGAAAAAGGTCGTCTTGCCGGCACCATTGGGGCCAATCAGTCCGTAAACCTGTCCACGCTGAATCTGAATACCGACATCGCTAAGCGCCTGCAGGCCACCAAACCGCTTGGAAACGCCGGAAAC
>CAZDDK010000109.1:0-10516 GCA_964504185.1 uncultured Rhodoferax sp.
GATGTAGTGGAAGTAGCAGCGGCGCAGTAACGCGTCTGGCAGCTCCTTCTCGTTGTTGGAGGTAATAAACACCAGCGGGCGGTGCTTGGCCTTGATCAATTGGCGCGTCTCGTAACAGTAGAACTCCATGCGGTCGATTTCCCGCAGCAGGTCGTTGGGGAACTCAATATCGGCCTTGTCGATTTCGTCAATCAGCAAGGCCACCGGCTGGTCTGCGGTGAATGCCTGCCATAGCACGCCCTTGATGATGTAGTTGTGGATGTCCTTGACGCGCTCGCCACCGTCGATGTCCGAGAGTTGCGAATCACGCAGGCGGCTCACCGCGTCGTACTCATACAGGCCCTGTTGCGCTTTGGTGGTGGACTTGATGTGCCATTGCAAGAGCGGCATGCCCAATGCCTGGGCCACTTCCTCGGCCAACATGGTCTTGCCAGTGCCTGGCTCCCCCTTGACCAGCAGCGGGCGTTGCAGTGTGATGGAGGCATTGACCGACAGCATCAGGTCCTGGGTTGCGACGTAGTTCTTGGTTCCGTGGAATTTCATGGTGGAGAGCGTGGGGGGTAGAAAAGGGGGAAAACAAACAGCTTAGTGGCTCAGTAGACCGCCAGGCACCAATCTATATAATGAAAATTAGACATAAATCAAACAATGTTTAATTGTCCTTGCAAAATGAACAAACTGTTGCTACCCATTTTTGTTGCTTTTGTCGCCTCGGCGACCGCCGTTCCGGGCCTCGCCCAGGCTGTCAAGGGCGAGCCTGCGGTCGGAGAAAAAAAGGTGGCCATGTGCATTGGCTGCCACGGCATTGTCGGCTATCAGTCCAGTTTCCCCGAGGTACACAAGGTCCCCAAGATTTCTGGCCAGGGTGCCCAGTACATTGCTTCGGCGTTGGTCGCCTACAAAAAGGGTGAACGCAAGCACCCGACGATGCGCGGCATCGCCGATTCCCTGAGTCCGCAGGACATTGCCGACGTGGCGGCGTATTACGAGGCCAGCGGTGCCTTGGCTGCCGCTACGGCACCGGCCAAGGCCGTTGATGACTCCGCCAAAGTCATGGAACTGGTGGCCAAGGGGGCCTGCACCGCCTGCCACGGCGACAGCTTTAGCAAACCGCTGGACCCGTCGTACCCCAAGATCGCCGGCCAGCACAGTGACTACTTGTTTGTGGCCCTGAAGTCCTACAAGACGGAGGGCAATCCCATGGTAGGGCGCGATAACGCCATCATGGCCGGTGTTGCCAAACAGTTCACCCACGCGGAACTGAAGGAACTGGCCAACTACGTAGCGTCTCTTCCCAGCGAACTCAAAACCGTGCCGCAGAGCAAGTTCAAATAGGTACTGGGCTCAGTCGCGCGTAGCGTGGCGCTGCACGCAGGCGATGTACGCATCGCCTTGCGGTGGGCGTCCTGCCTGCTGACTCTCCCACAGCATCTGGCCTAGGCACTCCATGGCTTCATGATGGGCCTGGTGCAGAGAGTTGCGTTTGTGCGTGAGCAGCTCCACAGCCTGGCGGATGCCACGTGGCTGGTCGATGCTGCACTGTTCACTAATGGACAAATGCATCGACAAGTGCAAGAACGGGTTGGTACGGCCTTCCTGTACCTCGCCCATGCTGGCCAGGGCGGCGTCTATATCGGCAAAGTCCTGGGCGTATTCCGGGTGTTCGTCCATCCAACGGGATGCTATTATTTCTATAGCTTCCAATGCAGTGCCGGCGAGGGCTTTGGCATAAACTGAGCAAAAAAAACGGCGGACATCGGCTTGTGATGGACTGAACATGGCGCAAGGGTAACATGGCATTCCCAGCCTGATGCGCCTATGCCATTCCCCGTTATCTCCGATCCCTATTTCTACGCGATTGCCGTGCCGGCTGTCCTTTTGCTGGGCATCAGCAAGAGCGGATTCGGCACCGGCTTTGGTTCGCTGGCAGTCCCGATGATGGCTTTGGCGGTTCCGGTGCCCCAGGCTGCGGCCATTTTGATGCCGGTGCTACTGCTGATGGATCTGCTGGGTATGGCGGCATTTCGCAAGGATTTTGACAAAGACCTGCTGCGCTTCCTGCTGCCCTTCGGGGTGCTGGGGATCGTGATTGGTGCCCTGCTGTTTACATGGTTGGAGGCGCGCCCTGTAGCTGGCATTGTGGGGGCGTTTACCCTGTTGTTCCTGGCGCAGCGTCTGGTGTGGCCACCCCGCCCCGACGGGGCTCCGCCACCGCGCTGGCTGGGTGCCGTGCTGACCACTGCGTCGGGGTTTACCAGCTTTGTTGCGCATGCAGGGGGGCCACCGATCACGGCGTATGTGATTCCGCTGCGCCTGTCACCGGTGCGATTCACAGCGACGATGGCGTTTTTCTTCTTTGTGGTGAACCTGTGCAAGTGGATTCCCTACGGCTTTCTGGGGTTGCTGGACTGGCGCAACATGGCGACTTCACTGGTCTTGCTGCCGCTGGCACCTTTGGGTGTGTGGTCCGGAGTGCGCCTGGCGCGGCGTATCGGCCAGGCGCTTTTTTACCGATTTCTCTATCTGGGCATGCTCTTGACGGGGGTAAAGCTTGTATGGGATGGGCTGTCCTAAAGCGCGATGCCGTTCACGGTGTGAAGCGACGGTAAAGATGGGGCAGTGCGTCGGCGAAAACGGCTGCCCGTGCGTTGACAAGTCGGCAGGGACCCGTGCACAGTGCGTTCCGCCCCCCAATTTGGAAGGTGACTGCATGAAAACACGAGTGGGCTGGCCTTTGGCCCTTGTAGCGTTGATCGGTGCGGCGACGCCGGGTGCCGCTATGGCACAGCACCATGGGCGCGGCTGGCATGGCGATATTCGGCATTTCGACCACCGCGACCTGCACCATTGGCGATCGGGTCGATGGCACCACGGCTCGCACCGAGGGCACCTGGGCTGGTGGTGGGTGGCGGGGGGCACGTGGTATTCCTATGCGCAGCCGGTTTATCCCTATCCTGACCCTTATCGCCCGCCGGTCGTGGTGGTGGAGCAAGTGCCCGCACCCGTGTTGATTCCGGTTCCGCTGCAACCCGCGCAGCCGGTTCCCCAGTTTTGGTATTACTGTCAAGCCGCAGGGGGGTACTACCCCTATGTGCCAAACTGCCCCAGTGGTTGGACGGCAGTTCCCGCAACACCCCAAGGAGCCTCTCAATGAACACCCTTTCCACGCGCAGCGCCGCAGCGCTGACGGCCCTGTGCGCCCTTTTGGCTGTCGCGGGTTGTGTATCCCCGCCCGTACAGGGGCCGCGCGTTGCAGTCATGCCCACACCGGGCAAACCTTTGGATTTGTTCGCCGCCGAGGACCATTACTGTCGCGGCTATGCGCAGCAAACACTGGGTCCGGACACGCGCGGTGAAGCAGCCGTGGGGGCCGCCGTGGTGGGCACCATTCTGGGGGCGGCGGTGGGTTCTGCCATGAGTGGTCGCCATTACAACAACACGGCCGCCGGCGCGGCCACCGGACTGGTCATGGGCACCGCGGTGGGTGCCGGCAACAGTGCCGAGGCGGGGCGCAGCGCCCAGCAGCGCTACGACATCGCCTATGAGCAGTGCATGGTGTCCAAAAACAACCAGTCCTCGCGGCTTTACTACCGCCAGCCGGTGGCACCGGCCTATCCGCCTGCAGGATACCCGCCCCCGCCGACCGCGCAAACTCCGCCTCCTGCTCCGCCGCCGCCCCAGTGAGCGGGCTCAGGTTCGGCGGGACGCTTCTTGCCGCTCGCGCGCCATCTGCTCTTCGAGTTGCTGGCGCCCCTGTTTGACGACGGAGATCAGCTTGGCGCGGTCTTGGTAATGGGGGTGCAACTGCTCGAACAGTTGCAGGTTGTGTTCCCGAAAGCGCTGAATGGCATGTTCTGCGGATTCGTGCGGCTGGCCCAGCAGTTCCAGGACGCTGCGGGCGCTGTGCAGGCTGGACTCGAACAGCTCCCGCTGCACCAACTGCACGCCACGGTCGCGCAACTGGTTCCAGTGAGTCACGTCCCGGGCCCTGGCCACGATTTGCAGCGCCGGGAAGTGGGCCCGCGCCAGATCGACGATCGCCAGCGACTGTGACACCTCATCCACCGCCACCACCAGTATCCGGGCCTTTTCGGCACCGGCCGTGCGCAGCAGATCCAGTCGGGTTGCATCGCCATAAAAGACCCGGTAGCCAAAGTGGCGCGCGGCTTCGATCATTTCGGCGTCGTGGTCCAGCACCGTACAGGGTTGGCCCTGGGCCAGCAGCACGCGCGACACAATTTGCCCGTAGCGTCCGAATCCTGCGATCAAGACGGGCGCGTCTTGTGGCTCGGAGATTTCTTCCATGGGAGTCACGCCGCAGCGGGCGTAGCGTGGCAATAGCAACCTGTCGATGGCCACCAGCACCAGCGGGCTGAGCAGCATGGACGCCGCCACCGCAGCGACCAGCAGCGAGGCAGTTTGTGCGGGCACCACCTGGACCCCGGCAGCAGCCTGAAACACCACGAAAGCAAACTCCCCGCCCTGCGCCAACAGCAGGGTCAGTACGGGACGCTCCTGGCGGGGCAGCTTCAGGCTGCGCGCCAGGGCGTAGATCACGGCCGCCTTGACCGCCATGAACACCACCACAATCGCGGCCATTTGTAGTGGTGACTGGCGCAGCACGCCAAGGTCCACCCCCATGCCGACGGCGATAAAGAACAGGCCCAGCAGCAGGCCCTTGAAGGGTTCGATGTTGGTCTCCAACTCGCGCCGGTATTCGCTCTCAGCCAGCAACACGCCCGCCAGAAAGGCACCGAGCGCCATGGACAGGCCCACCCGCTGCATCAGAGCGGCAATCCCGACCACCAGCAACAAGGAGGCTGCGGTAAAGATTTCCGGTGTTTTGCTGCCCGCAATCCAGCGAAACAGCGGGCGCAGGGCCAGCCGCCCTCCGAGCACGATGCCGCCTATGGTTGCTACTATTTTTATAGCTTCATACGACCGATCGACGAGGGCTGGATCCTGATTTGCTTCAAACTGCTGGCCCAGCAAGGGTAGCAGGGCCAGGATGGGGATGGCCGCCACGTCCTGGAACAGCAGGATGGAAAAGCCCGCCTGCCCGCTGCCCGTGGGCAACAGGTTGCGCTCGCCCAGCACTTGCAGCGCAATGGCCGTGCTGGACAGTGCCAGGCCCAGGGCACCCACCAGCGCGACGGGCCAGGCCACGTCCGCAGCCAGGGCCACGGCGAAAAGGGCGGCGGTACACCCCAGCATTTGCACGCTGCCCCAGCCAAAAATGGGACGGCGCAGGCTCCACAGGCGCTTGGGCTCTAGCTCCAGCCCGACCAGAAACAACATCAGCACCACGCCGAACTCGGCGAAATGCAAAATGTCCTGCACATGGGTCACGAAGCCCAGGCCCCAGGGGCCGATGGCGATGCCGGCAGCCAGGTAGCCGATGATGGAGCCAAGCCCCAGTGCGCGGCTCAGGGGGACGGCGATGACGGCCGCGCTCAGGTAGATGAAGCTGTTGATCAGCCAGACCGGCGAGTGTTCCATGCCGCTAACATAACAAATTCCGAAAGCAGAAGGAGTCCCCATGCCAGTCGTCGTCGTGGCCAATCCCAAAGGGGGTGTTGGCAAGTCCACCGTGTCCACGAACATTGCGGGCTATTTCGCGTCGCGCGGGCATGCGGTGATGCTGGGGGATGTGGACCGCCAGCAATCTGCGCGGTTGTGGCTGGGACTGCGTCCACCGGCTGCACGTCCCATCACCACCTGGGAGGTACAGGCCGACCACGTCGGCAAGCCACCCAAGGGGACGACCCATGTGGTGCTGGATACGCCGGCTGGCTTGCATGGCAAGCGCCTCAATGACGCCATGAAGGCGGCCAGCCATGTGGTGGTGCCGCTGCAGCCCAGTGTGTTCGACATTTTTGCCACCCGCGCCTTTCTGGATGAGCTGATGCAGAACAAGCACTCTGTCAAGACCCAGATCGCGCTGGTGGGCATGCGGGTGGATGCACGCACGATTTCGGCCGACCACCTGCACGAATTTGTGGCCATGGTGGGCGTGCCGGTGCTGGGGTATTTGCGCGACACGCAAAACTACGTGCACCTGGCCGCGCGTGGCCTCACACTTTTTGACGTGTCGCCGGGGCGGGTCGAGAAAGACCTGGAGCAGTGGCAGAACCTGTGTCACTGGCTTGACACGTAAAGGCACCGTGGCCGTCTAATCTGTCGGGGTCAGCCCACACACATGGACAAGGCTTATGAAAACCATACAACTGCTCTCGGAACTGCCCGCGCTGATTGGCCAGGAAGTGGCCACCAGCGATTGGGTCACCATCACCCAGGAACAGGTCAATCTGTTTGCCCAGGCCACGGGTGACCACCAGTGGATCCACGTCGATGTGGCGCGGGCCAAGGCCGGCCCGTTCGGCGCGCCGATTGCGCATGGATTTTTGACCCTGTCGCTGCTGCCCGTGTTCTTTGATTCAGCACTGCATTTCGCGCAGTCCCGCATGGGAGTGAACTACGGGTTGAACAAGGTGCGCTTTGTGTCACCCGTGCCGGTGGGCAGCCGGTTGCGCGCGCGCATGCGCCTGCTGGCCTGTGACGCCATCGAGCGCGATGGCATGCAAATGGCGTGGGAGGTTACCGTGGAGCGGGAAGGGGCTGCCAAGCCAGTCTGCGTGGCCGAGTCGATCGTGCGCCACTATCCCTGAAACTGGTTCTGACGCCAGGCTTCAAACACCGTCACCGCGACCGCATTCGACAGGTTGAGGCTGCGCTGGCCCGCCACCATGGGCAGCTTCAGGCACTGCGCCGGTGCAAAGTGGGTGCGCACGGCGTCCGCCAGGCCGCGCGTTTCGGCCCCGAAAACCAGCCAGTCGCCAGGCTCGAAGGCGCAGTCAAACACCTTGCCCGTGCCCTTGGTGGTCAGGGCAAACATGCGTTCGGGCGATGGCCGTTGCGCCGCCAGAAAGGCCTGCCAATTGGCATGGCGGTGCAGGGTGGTGTATTCGTGGTAGTCCAGCCCGGCGCGGCGCATGTGCTTGTCGTCCATGGAAAAACCCAGCGGCTCAATCAGATGCAAGGTGCAGCCGGTATTGGCCGCCAGGCGGATGACATTGCCCGTGTTGGGCGGAATTTCGGGTTCGACCAGGACGATATGAAACATGGCTGCTATTGTCGCTTGAGTGTAAATATAGCCACTAGCCCGCGTATTTGTTTAGTGTGTAGCTATAAAAATAATAGCAAATTAGGGGAAGCCGGTGCGACAGAAGACCACTGCCGCAACCTGCGTGGCACCGGCCTGGCGCAGGGTCCTCGCAGCGGCGTGCAGGGACGCGCCGCTGGTCATGACATCGTCCACCAGCAGGATGCGTTGTCCCCGGACGCGGTCAGTGTGCACGGGTTCCACCGCAAACGCGTGGCGCACGCTGCGCAGCCGCTCGCTGCGGGGCAGGGTGCGCTGCGGGGGCGTGTCCACCGTGCGCAGCAGCGTGTCGTGCGCGACCTTGGGCGCGTCCAGTGCGCAGGCCAGCAACTGGGCCTGGTTGTAGCCGCGTTCTTGCAGGCGCTGGCGGGACAAGGGCATGGGGATGAGGACATGCGCTGCATCCATGGTCGGCTCTACCCACGGGGTTGCGCGCATCAGGCGCGCGAAGCTGGTGGCCCAGGCGGGGTGTTGGAGAAACTTGAATTCCGCCACCAGGTTGGACCAGGGGTAGGCGTAGTCCACGGCCGCCAGGCAGGCGTCCAAAGGCGGGGGGTCAACGATACAGGCGCCGCACTGGCGCAGCCCGGGTGCGAGTAGGCAGGCGCAGGTGGCGCACCGGTTGGAGGGCTGGGCAAAGGCCGCCACGCAGGCCTCGCACACGGAGTGGGCGGGCCAGGCATGGCACACGGCGCACTGGCTGGGCAGGTGCCGGGAAACCCCTTGTAGTAGTTGGCGGAACACCGTGTCAATATACTCGTCCGCACCTGTCCATCTCTGCGGAACCGCCACCGCACCACCCCACGCATGCGCTCCGAGTTGCCACCCACTATCGCCCCCAATGCCGCCGCCCGCTGGGATGCCCTCCTGCCCAAGGCTTCGCCCTGGTTGCACGAAGAGGTGGCGCGGCGCATGGAAGAACGGCTGGAGTGGATGACCATGCAGCCCCAGAGCTGGTTGCATTGGGAGCCCTGGCGGGGGGGCTTGCAAGCGCATGCGCTGCTTTGTGCCCGCTACCCCAAGGCAAGCTGCCATGTGGTGCACACCCACGCCAGCCACGCGCAGGCTGCCAGTACGGTGCTGGCACCCTCCCGTTGGAGCCTGGCGCGCTGGACCGGTCCGCGCGTGCATTGGGGTGCGCCTGAGCAGCCGGTGCAAATGCTGTGGGCCAACATGGCGTTGCACATGGCGGCCGATCCGCAGGCCCTTCTGGCACGGTGGCACGGCTTGCTGGAGCCCCAGGGGTTTTTGATGTTTTCCTGCCTGGGGCCCGATACCGTGCGGGAGTTGCGCGCCCTGTATGCCGCGCAAGGCTGGCCACCGGCTTCGCATGCCTTTACGGATATGCACGACTGGGGTGACATGCTGGTGCAATCCGGATTTTCCGAGCCCGTCATGGACCAGGAACGCATTACCCTGACATTTGCCTCGCCCCAGCGCTTGCTGCAGGAGTTGCGTGAACTAGGGCGCAACCTGCACCCACAGCGGTTTGGCGGCTTGCGGGGACGACGCTGGCATGGGCAACTGCTGCAAGCCCTTTCCAGCCTGGCGCGCCCCGAGGGCGAAGGCCCCTTGCGCTTGACCTTCGAGGTGGTGTATGGCCACGCATTCAAGGCCCTGCCACGTGCGGCAGCGGGCTCAGAAACGCGGGTTTCTCTGGATGAAATGCGTGCCAATTTGCGTTATGTCAAAAAGAATCTCGAGCCGGATTGATTTTGGGGCTTGACACCAAAGTTTGGCGGCGACCGTGCCCGGCATTGCTGGGCTACAATAATTTGCCGGTGGTGGTGTGGCGCAGTGGTACGCCGCGCATCGCTGCAGGCTGAGGATGGCAAGCGGTTTTTGGCACTGTTCAATCGGATTCGACAAAAAAATGACCAAATTGAAGAGCGTTTTCAGTCAGCTGGCTTCACTGCCGCGCGCAGCCGCATGGTGGGCTGGCTCGGCAGTATTCAGCGTGGCACACGCGGTGAATGATTTGCCCGGCGGCCCCGCGGTGAACCAGTTGAACCTGCACCCACCGGTGACCCGGATTGCGCAAGAGCAGCATTGGCTGCACTGGTTCATGCTCATCGTGTGCACCGTCATTTTTGTGGGCGTGTTTTCGGTGATGTTCTATTCCATCTGGAAGCACCGCAAGTCCCGTGGACACCAGGCCGCGACCTTTCATGAGTCCGTGGTGGTGGAGGTGGTGTGGACCGTGATCCCCTTCGTCATCGTGATCCTGATGGCGCTTCCCGCGACCAAGGTGGTGGTGGCCATGAAGGACACCACCAATGCCGATCTCACTATCAAGGTGACCGGCATGCAGTGGAAATGGGGCTATGACTACATCAAGGGGGAAGGCGAGGGCATCGGTTTCGTCTCCACCCTGGACAACGCCCATCGCGAGATGTCGAATTCCGGCAAGCCCCCCGCCACCGACGACTATTTGTTAAAAGTGGACAACCCGATGGTGGTGCCGGTGGGGCGAAAGGTGCGCATCATCACGACCGCCACCGACGTCATCCACGCGTTTGCCGTGCCCTCGTTCGGGATCAAGCAGGACGCCATTCCCGGTTTTGTGCGCGACACCTGGTTCCGCGCGGAATCCGTGGGTGATTTCCATGGGCAGTGCATGGAACTGTGCGGCAAGGAGCACGCCTACATGCCCATCCACGTGAAGGTGGTGACGGCGGCGGACTATTCGGCATGGGTTGCCGGCGAGAAAAAGAAGCGGACCGCCCAGCTGGGCGGCACTGCTCCTGCAATGAATTAAGAAGGAAACCAGGATGAGCGCCGTTGTAGATCACCCCGCCCACGCCCCAGACGATCACCACGATCACAATGCCCCCACGGGCTGGCAGCGCTGGGTGTATGCCACCAACCACAAGGACATCGGCACACTGTATCTGCTGTTTGCCTTCACCATGCTGATGGTGGGGGGGGTGCTGGCGCTGCTCATCCGTGCCGAGCTGTTCCAGCCTGGACTGCAAGTGGTCAACCCCGAGCTGTTCAATCAGCTCACCACCATGCATGGTCTGATCATGGTGTTCGGTGCCATCATGCCGGCCTTCGTAGGCTTTGCGAACTGGATGATTCCGCTGCAAATTGGCGCTGGCGACATGGCCTTTGCCCGCATGAACAATTTTTCTTTCTGGCTGATGATTCCGGCTGGAGTGATGCTGGTGGGTTCATTCTTCATGCCCGGTGGTGCACCCGCTGCGGGCTGGACGCTGTACGCGCCGCTGACCCTGCAGATGGGCCCGGCCATGGACGCCGGCATCTTTGCCATGCACATCATGGGTGCCAGCTCCATCATGGGCTCGATCAACATCGTCGTCACGGTGCTGAACATGCGCGCCCCGGGCATGA
>CAZDDK010000110.1:0-10459 GCA_964504185.1 uncultured Rhodoferax sp.
GATGTCGTCAAAGCTGGCCATGATGCAGCGCGCAAGCTGCGGCTTGGGCACCAGCTTGACCGTGACCTCGGTGATGATGGCCAGCATGCCTTCGCTGCCCACCACCAGGCTCAGCAAATCGTAGCCTGGGCTGTCCAGCGCGTCGCTGCCAAAAGTGACGGGGTCGCCCTCAATGGTGTAGCCCTTGACCTTGACCACGTTGTGCAGCGTGAGGCCATATTTCAGGCAGTGCACGCCGCCCGAGTTTTCCGCCACGTTGCCGCCTATCGTGCAGGCGATCTGGCTGCTGGGGTCGGGCGCGTAGTACAGCCCCAGGGGCGCGGCAGCTTCGCTGATGGCCAGGTTGCGCACACCGCACTGCACCACCGCCGTGCGGCTGCGCTTGTCCATCTTCAGGATCTGGTTGAAGCGGGCCAGTGACAGGGTCACGCCCAGCGCGTGTGGCATGGCACCGCCCGACAGGCCGGTTCCCGCACCGCGCGCCACCACCGGCACGCCCAACTGGTGGCAGGTCTTGAGAATGGCGGCCACCTGCTCCTCGGTCTCCGGCAGTGCCACCACCAGCGGGCGCTGGCGGTAGGCGGTCAGCCCGTCGCATTCGTAGGGGGTGGTGTCTTCGCGATGCCAGAGCAAAGCGTCAGGAGGCAAATGGGCCTCTAGCCCGCGTAAAACCTTGGATTGCAGCTCTGCTGTTTGTAGCATCTGGGTGTCGGCGGCGATGGGTGCGTTCATCGCCCCACTGTACGGCAAACCGGGCTGAGCCGCGTGAAGAAATTGAACTGGTGCCGTGAAATTTGCTGGGTTGGTCGGCGTCGGCGCGCTCCAAGACGGCGTGGGATGGGACGAGTCACACCACCGCTTTTTTAAGCCATTCCGCAAACGCCGCGCACTCCCAACGGTCCATCATGCCGGTGCGCCAGCACAGGTAGTGGGCGTGCGGGCTGGGCACGGCGTCTGAGAAGGGGGAGTGGCTGCCCAGGCGCACCAGCGAGCCGTTGTCCAGCCAGGGAGCCCCCAGCTTCAGGCGCACCAGGGCCACGCCCATGCCGGCGGCGGCGGCGTCGCACATGAGGCCAATGTCGTTGAACTGGGAGCCGTCGATGGGCTCGGGCCAGTCCAGTCCACGGGCGGCAAACCAGGTGCGCCAGGGCTCCAGCGGGCTGCGCAGCAGGGGCAGGCTCTCCAGATCCGCGGCGCTCTCAAAGGGTCCGTGTTCCCGCACAAAGGCGGGTGAGGCCAGTGGGGTGACCTCGTCCTTCATCAGCAGCGCGTGTTCCATGTCGGCGTAGCGACCGGGGCCAAAACGCACCATCAGGTCGGCATCCTCGGCCACCACGTCCAGCAACGGAATGGATACCTGCAAGGTGAGGTCGATTTCGGGATAGGCGTCGGTGAACTGGCGCAGGCGCGGGATCAGGATGGAGCGCGAGAACGTGGGCGTCACCGCCAGGCGCAGCTTGCGTTTGCCCGGTGCCGCCGCCGAGCTGGGGAACTTTTGCAGGCTGGACAGGCCTTCGCGCACGTGGGCCAGGTATTCGCTGCCCTCCGTGGTCAGCGAAAAATCGGCGCGGCCAAACAGTTTGGTGCCGATGATTTCTTCGAGCTGGCGCACCCGGTGGCTGACGGCGCTGGGGGTGACGCACTGCTCCTCGGCGGCCTGGGTCACGCTGCGCAGGCGCGCCAGGGCCTCAAACGTTAGCAGGCACTGGATGGGGGGAATGCGACCCGTAGCGGCGCTGGGCGTACGGGCACTGGTGTCTGCCGTCTTGGAGGATGCGCTTGCCATGCCCTCACTATAATCGCGCGCCGTTCTCATGTGCTTGTGAGCCCAAGCATTGGGGGGATATGGTCACTACGCTTTGCATTCATGGCATTGCTGCGAAATACATAGCAATATCACTAGCATTTACGCGGGCTAATAACATCTTCTCAGGCCACCTACCAGCGCCGCGCCACATGGTGCAGTCGCAAAATTTCGACGTGATCGCCGCGCACGCGGTAGATGGCAATGTAGTTCTTGTGCAGAACCAACTCACGGGTGCCAGGCACCCGGCCCGCTCGGCCCATGCCCGGATGCACTTGCAGTTTGAATATCGATTCCTTTAATTCCTGCACAAAGCTGGTAGCGCGGGTTGGATTGTCTTTGGCAATGTAGCCCGCAATTTCATCAACACTGCGCAATGCCGTTTGCGTCCATTTCAACGCCACAGTTCAGGCACCGTACTTGGCAAATACGGCGGCTACCTCGGTATCGGTTGCAAAGTTGCCTGCATCGGCCTCCTGTACGCCCTGGTGAATATCCCGAATCTGCCACGACTCTTGTTGCACATAGTGCGTCAGCGCATCTACCGTCAAAAAGCTTTTGGTACGAGCGGTGGCCTTGGATAACGCCTCGATCTGGTTATACAGCGCTTCGGGCAGGCGTACATTGATTGTCTTGGCGGTCATGGCTGTGCGACTTTGCAATACATGTAATGCGTTTAATTATCTGCGGTATCTGTGCAACGTCAAGGCTCAGGCAAAAACCATGATCCACGTCAAAACTAGGGGAATCCCCTTGGTTGCAACCTCGCAATTTAGGCGCAGCTTGCGTTTGCCCGGTGCCGCCGCCGAGCTGGGGAACTTTTGCAGGCTGGACAGGCCTTCGCGCACGTGGGCCAGGTATTCGCTGCCCTCCGTGGTCAGCGAAAAATCGGCGCGGCCAAACAGTTTGGTGCCGATGATTTCTTCGAGCTGGCGCACCCGGTGGCTGACGGCGCTGGGGGTGACGCACTGCTCCTCGGCGGCCTGGGTCACGCTGCGCAGGCGCGCCAGGGCCTCAAAGGTCAGCAGGCACTGGATGGGGGGAATGCGCGCTGCCGCATTGCGCGAGGCGGGAAGCGTGGGGGCATTGTTCATGCGCTCACTATAATCCGGCCCCACTCGCGCCGCGTGCGCCCTTGACTCGCCCAACCCGAAGGAACTGCCGTGTCCGATACCCTCGCGGTCCTGCCGCAGTACCTGATTCCCAAGCAGGCGTTGACCGCCCTGGCGGGCAGGTTCGCCCGTGCCGAGGCGGGCCACACAACCACGGCGGTGATCCGCTGGTTCGTGCAGCGCTATCAGGTCAATATGGCCGAGGCCGCCAACCCCGACATCGCCAGCTACGCCACCTTCAACGACTTCTTTACCCGTGCCCTGAAGGACGGTGCCCGTCCGCTGGCCCAGGCGGATTTGCTGTGCCCGGTGGACGGGGCCATCAGCCAGTTTGGGCGTGTGGAGCGAGACCAGATTTTTCAGGCCAAGGGGCACTGCTATTCGACCACCGCGCTGGTGGGGGGCGACGCCGCACTGGCCGCGCAGTTCCAGGATGGGCACTTTGCCACCCTGTACCTCAGCCCGAGGGACTATCACCGCATCCACATGCCCTGCGAGGGTGTGCTGCGGCGCATGATTTACGTGCCGGGCGACCTGTTTTCGGTCAACCCGACGACGGCGCGGGGCGTGCCGGGCCTGTTTGCGCGCAATGAGCGGGTGGTGTGCGTGTTCGACTCCGGCCATGGCCCCTTTGTGCTGGTGCTGGTCGGAGCCACCATCGTGGGCAGCATGGCGACCGTGTGGCATGGCCAGGTCAATCCGCCGCGCCCGGGCCGCTTGTGGGAGCGCCACTATGAACAGGGCACCGTGTGCCTGCCGCAGGGGGCTGAAATGGGACGGTTCTTGCTGGGGTCCACGGTGGTGATGCTGTTCCCGCGGGGACCACTGGCTTTCAATCCGCAGTGGGCCCCAGCCGGAGCCATTCGCATGGGCGAAAAAATGGCGACGCGGTCTTAAAAACCGACTATGCTGGTGCCTTCAGGCAACTGTGTTCTCCTGGAGTCGTTGTATGGAATCCGCATCTTCCGCCCAATTTTCCCCTGTGCTGGCCGTTGGAATATCGGAGGCGAGGGAAGCGGCTCCCGTGGCCCGCGCGGGTTGGGGCGACCGTCTCGCCGCAGTGCATCGGCAGCTGATGGCGCGTGTGGGGGGCACCGGATCCGCCAATAGTTGGTCGGTGCGTGCCAGCCTGATGCTGGCATTTGCCTGCCTTCTGTTGGGGGCATTGGTGATTGCGGTGTTTTCGCTGTTCCAGATGGGGCGGCTGAACGCCTCCACCCACGTCATTTACGAGCAGGAGTACACGGCCGGACAAGCCGCCGAGCAGGTCCGCAGCTACTTGTTGCGCGCCAGCCGTGCCCAGACCCAATTGCTCACAGCCAGCACGGCGGCGGAGCGGGACACCTTGGCCGGCGAGATTGAGTCCAGCCTGGGCCAGATGGGCAAGCAGATGGACATGATCCAGTCGCTGTCCACGGTCGGGGAGTCGTTGGAAACGGCCAAGAAGCTGGTGGAGGCCAATGCCAAATGGGCCAAGCGCCTGCGCGAGTACGTCAAGCTGGTCAAGGAGCAGCCCCTGTCGTTCATGGAGATGAGCCCCGACGTGGCCATGGAAGACGCCGGCCTGGTCAATGAGACCAAGAAGGTGGAGAAGTTTGTGGACGCCCTGGTGCAGCAACGGGGCCAGTCGGCCCAGGCCACCATGCTGCAGGCCGCCCACATTTATGACACCTCATTGATTTGGGTGGCGGGCATTACGCTGGCGCTGATTGCGGCCTCCCTGGTGGTCAGTGGGGTGGTCACGCGGCGTCTGACCCGCCAATTGGGGGGGGAGCCGGCCTACGCCAAGTCCATTGCCAGCGGCATTGCCAGCGGCAATTTGCAAACGCGCATCCAACTGGCCTCGGACGACACGCACAGCCTGCTCTATTCCCTGCACGACATGCAAACCCGGTTGGCGCAGACCATGGGCGAGATTGCCAACAGTTCGGCCCAGGTCGCCAATGCCTCGCGTGAAATATCCATGGGCAATCTGGACCTGTCCAACCGCACCGAGCAACAGGCGTCGTCATTGGAAAAGACCACGGCCAATGTGGAGCAGCTGGCGGAAATTGCCAAGCGCTACGCCGACAGTTCCACCCGCGCCGCCCAGCTCTCCGGCAGCGCCAGCCAGGCTGCGCGCGAGGGCGGTGAGGTGGTGGCCAATGTGGTGCGCACCATGGACAAGATCAACGAAAGCACGCAGGCCATCCATGCCAACATCGGTGCCATCCAGAGCATTGCCTTTCAGACCAATATCCTGGCGCTCAATGCTGCGGTTGAGGCCGCGCACGCGGGCGAGCAAGGCCGTGGCTTTGCCGTGGTGGCCTCCGAGGTGCGGGACCTGGCGCAGCGCAGCGCCACGGCCGCGCGGGAGATCAGCGCGCTGATTGAAGCCTCGACCCAGCAGGTCAAGGAAGGCACCCATTTGGCGCGCACCGCAGGTCAGACCATTGCCGGCATGGCGCAAACGGTGCAACAGGTCAGCACGGTGATGGAAGAAATCTCCGGGGCCTCGCTGGAGCAAAGTTCCGGCATCGAGGAAATGAACCGGGCCATTGCCCAGATTGACGAAACCACCCAGCAAAACGCCGCGCTGGTGGAAGAGGCGGCTGCGGCGGCCCAGTCCCTGGACGAGCAGGCCCAGGCGCTGGACCAGTTGGTGGGGCGGTTCAACCTGTAACCCCCCAGGTCCCTATTTAAAAATCACGGTCTTGTGGCCGTTCTGCAGCACACGGTGCTCGCTGTGCCACTTGACGGCGCGGGCCAGCACCTGGCTCTCGGTGTCGCGGCCCTGGGTGGTCAGGTCTTCCACGGTCTTGCTGTGGTCCACCCGGGCCACGTCTTGCTCGATGATCGGGCCTTCGTCCAGGTCTGCGGTCACGTAGTGGGCAGTTGCTCCAATCAGCTTTACGCCCCGGTCATGGGCCTGGTAGTAGGGTTTGGCACCCTTGAAGCTGGGCAGGAAGCTGTGGTGGATGTTGATGGCGCGCCCGGACAGTTTTTTGCAGAAATCGTCGCTCAGGATTTGCATATAGCGGGCCAGCACCACCAATTCGGCTCCCTCGGCCTCGATGATTTCGAATTGCCGGGCCTCGACTTTGGCCTTGGTGTCCGCGGTGACTGGGATGTAGTGAAACGGCACGTTGTAGCTGGCCGCCAATTGGTAGAAGTCGCGGTGGTTGGAAATAATGGCGCGAATGTCCAACGCCAACAGGCCGCTCTTCCAGCGAAACAGCAGGTCGTTGAGGCAATGGCCTTCCTTGCTGACCAGCAACACGGTGCGCATGGGCTGCGCCGTGGCGTGCAGGCTCCATTGCATGGAGTAAGGCTTGGCGAAGAAGCTGAGTTGCGAGCGCAGATCGGCAAACGTCAGGCGCACACACTTGAATTGCACGCGCATGAAGAAAAGACCCGTGTCCGGGTCGTTGTACTGTGCGGCTTCTTCAATATTGCCGCCGCGTTCCAGCAAGAAGCCTGACACGGCGTGGACCAGTCCCAGGCGGTCCGGGCACGACAGGGTGAGGATGTAGGTCTGACTCATAGTGCGCGCATTGTCGCAGGAAGAGGCGAGCCCCCTGCGCCGCGTGCCGCACCCGCCCTACTGTTCCGCTTTTTCCTGGCAGTGAATGCAGCGGGGGGCCTCGGGGCTGGCGTGCAGGCGTGCCGGGGCAATCGGGGCACCACAGTCGGTGCACTCCCCATAAGTGCCCGCAGCCACGCGGGCCAGCGCCGCGTCGATGGCCGAAAGCTCCTCCAGTTCGCGCTCGCCCAAGGCAAATTCGAGTTCACGCTCGGTGGCCAACTGGGCGCTGGAGTCTTCCGGGTGGCCAAAGTGGTCGGCAGCGGCCTCCGCCCGGCTGACGACCCCGCCGCGCTGCTGCGCGATCTGGTTCAGCAATGCGGCGCGCATGGCCAGCAACTGCTGCTGATAGGGGGCTGCGGGGTGCGTGTTCATGGCGTGGCTCCGGATGGGTGTGGGTGAGGACGGCGGATTCAGTGCACCAGAACCGGGTTCTGGGCCAGTTCGGCGTATTGCTCCAAGGTGTCTTCCACCTCTTCCTGGGTGGGGGTGTTGACCTGCCAGGCCAGGATGTGCTGTTGGAACAGCTCCGCCCAGGAACCGTCGAGGTAGACCTCTTTGCCCGAGCGTTTGTCCACGATCTCGAAGCCGTGGCGCACCATCACCGGGATACCGCTGGGGTACTGGGCCGTTTTGACCACGGCGGTTTCGGCCTCGGTGTTGGCCAGCATATGGGTTACGGAGTAGCTTTCGGAGTCGTAGAGCGTATGCATAGGAGCGATCATAGGTGTTCTATTGCAAGTGGATGCAAACCGGGGCATTTCAAGGTGCGCCGCGCGTCATGGTTGGGTGGACTTCCATTGCTGGTCCACGAAATCGCCGTTGCGTTGGGTCAGGCGGATGCGCACCGGCAAGTAGCCCAGCGCGGGGGCCAGCCAGACTTCGGTCTTGGGGTCGTATTCGCCCGACGGGTTGCGCCACAGGTGCACGGCCTCCAACTCGCCGCCCGCCAGCGATTGTGTGCCGGTGCCTCCGACGGTAAAGACCCAGGTGTCGGCCGACCGCGGGCCAACGGCCTGGAACGACAGGGTGCTGCCCTCGGGAAAACCGCGGGGGTCACCCGCCAGCATGGCCGCCATCTGCATGAAGATGCTGAGCTGGTCCTGCGCCCCGGCCAGCAGCGGGGTGTCGGGGGTGTTGGCGCTGAAGCTGACCTTGCCCTTCTCGCGTTCAAAGTGTGCCGCCACCTCGCTCTTGACCTTGTCACCAAAGCGGGTGGGCTCCAGGCCCTGGCCAGAGATCTGACCGGTGCTGGTCTGGACCCGCGAGCCCAGCAAGAAGTGGCTGATCTCCATGCGCGCGTCGTAGGTCTTGCCGTCCTGCGTCCACGCTAACTCCGCGTTGACGTAGTAGGGAAAACCTTTGACCTCACCCGTGACGGCGTAGCGCAGCCTGGCCGGGGGCGGGATGACATAGGCGCGCACCGCCTTGACCGGCAGTGGTGGGGAGGGCGAGGCGCTTGCCTCCACTGCCCCATTGGAGGCACCCTCGGTCGGCGTGGCAGCGGCCAGTTCTGTCGGCGCAGAGTCAGTGGGGGCACCGGGGGTGGGGTGAATTGCTATTGTTTCAGGAGCATTTGTATCAATATCCGCGCGGGCTGGAGGCCTTATTTCTTCAATATTCTGAGGTGGGAATAAGTTGGGCGGCGGTTGCCTGATGGCGCGTTTGCGGGCGGTGTGTGCCGGATTCGTGCCCACGGCGACCGGTGCGGGCGGCGGCGTGGAGGGCGCCACGATGGTGCGGCTGGCAAAGGCCCAGGGGGCGGCGTGCGCTCCTTTGTCGTGCACGGCCAGTGCCAAGGGGGTGGAGCGCAGCACGGCCCAATGCGCCGCCAGCACGGCGGCGGTCAACAGCGCCAGCCGCCAGGCGGGGCGATGGGGCGCGTGGACGCCACTGGCAGAAGAGGGGGGCATGGGCGGCGGGCAGGCGGTGACAAAAGGGAGGCAAAGCGGGCGCTGGCGGCTGGCCCAGTTTAATTCAGAGCGACAATTCCCCCATGAAACTTGCAAGCTACCACGACGGTTCCCGCGATGGCCAACTGGTGGTGGTCTCGCGCGACCTCCGCCAGGCCCACTACGCCACCCACATCGCCAGCCGCCTGCAACCGGTGCTGGACGACTGGAATTACCTGGCCCCCCAACTGCAGGATCTGTACGACGCGCTCAACCTGGGCCGCGCCCGCCATGCGTTTCCCTTTGACGCGCGCAGGTGCCTGGCACCGCTGCCGCGCGCCTACCAGTGGGCGGACGGCTCGGCCTACCTCAACCACGTGGAACTGGTGCGCAAGGCCCGTGGTGCCGAGATGCCCGAGAGCGTGTACACCGACCCGCTGATGGTCCAGGGCGGCAGCGACGACCTGCAGGGGGCCTGCTCCCCCATCGTCTGCGCCAACCTGGATTGGGGCCTGGACTTCGAGGCCGAGCTGGCGGTGGTGACCGGTGACATCCCCCAGGGTTGTACGCCGGAGCGGGCGCTGGACGGTATTCGCCTGATCATGCTGGCCAACGACGTGACCTTGCGCAACCTGATTCCCGCCGAACTGGCCAAAGGCTTTGGCTTTGTGCAGAGCAAGCCCGCCACCGCCTTCAGCCCGGTCGCCGTCACCCCGGATGAGCTGGGCGACGCCTGGGTCCAGGGCCGCGTGCACCTGCCCCTGCTCAGCACCTGGAATGGGCGCAAGGTGGGGCAGTGCCACGCCGGACCCGACATGCGCTTTCACTTTGGCCAGTTGATTGCCCACCTGGCCAGGACGCGCAATGTGCGCGCAGGCTCCATCATCGGTTCGGGCACCGTCAGCAACCCGGGCGTGACCACGGGCAGCGGTGACAAGGCCCGCACCGACTGGCCTCAGGGCTACGGTTGCATTGCCGAAAAGCGCGCCATGGAAATGCTGCAGGACGGCCAGCCCAGCACGGCGTTCATGCAACTGGGAGACACCATCCGCATCGAGATGACGGGCGCGGACGGCAGCAGCATCTTTGGGGCCATCGAGCAGGAAGTGGTGGCCCCCGGCGGCGAGCGCTAGCGCCGTTTCAGCCGCAACGGCTCCTGAAGTTTTCCTCAAACCGCAACAACTCGGCCTTCTCGCCGTCGTTCAGGTCGGTGCGCCGTTTTTTGGTCGCCAGGATGCGCCGGGACTCGTCGCACAGTTGCTGTGCGGCCTGCGAGCGCTGCTGTTGCAGTGCCTGCGCCTGGGCCTGGGCCTTCTGCTCCTCTTGCTGGTGGCGGCGGGCGTCGCTGCGCTCGCTGGAGAGTTTGCGGATGGCCTGGGATTCTTCCTCGGCGCATTCACGGCGGTACTCCTTGTGGAGTGCGGCGAGGGTTTCGGACTTCAGGCCGCGGGCCGGTCCCGTGCGAATGGCATCGCTCATCGAACTGCAGCGGGGACCCAGGAGCTTGAGGTGATCGGGCGCGTCCTGCACCTTGGGGATGTGGGTCGGTGCGGGCGGGGGGCTGGAGTTGGGGCCGTAGTACACGATGGAGCCCTTGGAGCTTTGTGGACCCTGGGGGGCTTGGGGGGCCGGGGTGGGCTGAATGTCTTGGGAGCCCTGGTAGTACACGGAGGGGCAGGGCAGGTTGGAGTAGGTGTACCGGCCATTGCCCGTCGGGCACGAGTACGTGCTTTGGGCCAGCGCGCCATGGCCGCCCAGCAGGGCCAGACAGAGCGCAGAGAGTGTGGGTGCGTGCAGTGCGCGCATGCAAAGTTCCTTGTGAGTGGTGCAACCAGGGTGGCGGGGGGGGGCACCACCCAGGCAGTGAGCCCGAGTATCGCACCCCGCACGGGTTTTACCCGTGTGCCAGCTGCTGCACGAAGGTCTTGATTCCGCGCAGCAGCATTTCGATGGCGACCGACACCAGCACCAGGCCCATCAGGCGTTCCATGGCCACCACCAGGCGGGTGCCGATGATGCGCTGGATGCGCTCGGCCGATACCAGCACGATGGCGCTGATGGCCATGGTCACGCACAGCGCGCCTATCCA
>CAZDDK010000111.1:0-10427 GCA_964504185.1 uncultured Rhodoferax sp.
ATAACCGCTTAAGCTCCAAACAGAATGCAACGCTACACTAGCTGCTGGCGATACTGCGGTGAGTACACCGGCTTTGGTTTGGACATCTCGGACTCCTTCTGTAAGAACAATAAGGTGTCCGTGAAATGGGGGCAACTTCAAGTCCAAGTCCACCTCGCGCCCTGTATCTGGCGCCACCTTGGATGCGCGCAGTACAGTTAAGCTGAGCACCAACGGTGGGATGCCAACTTTACCCCGAGCGTTTAACCGCTGACGCGGTGGTGGGTCTGAAAAGGCCACCATCGCGCTTCTGTTTGCGCGTGACTTGCGCTCCAGGGTGTTTAGGGCATGCCGCACAGCGCAAAAAGGGTGCATAAATCATGGGCTAAAAGCTACATGATTCAGGGGCAAGGTCACTTACTTGCCCAACTTTAAAAAGTCTTCCCCCTTGCCCAACTCCAGCATTCCGGCATTGGAATACACCTGCAACTTAGCGCGGGTATCCGTAATGTCCAGATTGCGCATGGTCAGTTGCCCAATCCGATCCAGCGGGCTGAAAGGCGCGTCTTCCACCTTTTCCATGCTCAGGCGTTCGGGCGCATACGTCAGGTTCGGCGATTCAGTATTCAGCAGCGAATAGTCGTTGCCCCGACGCAGCTCGAGTGTGACGGTGCCGGTAATGGCGCTGGCCACCCAGCGCTGGGCGGTTTCGCGCAGCATGATGGCCTGGCTGTCGAACCAGCGGCCCTGGTACAGCAGGCGACCCAGCTTGCGGCCGTTGTCGCGGTACTGCTCGATGGTGTCTTCGTTGTGGATGCCGGTGACCAGGCGCTCGTAGGCGATGAACAGCAGCGCCAGGCCGGGGGCTTCGTAGATGCCGCGGCTCTTGGCTTCGATGATGCGGTTCTCGATCTGGTCGCTCATGCCCAGGCCGTGGCGGCCGCCAATTTCGTTGGCCTTCAGAATCAAGTTCACCAAATCGGGGTATTGGATGCCGTTCAGGGCGACGGGGCGGCCTTCTTCAAAGGTCACGCTCACCTCTTCGGCCTTGACCACACAGTCTTCGCGCCAGAAAGGCACGCCCATGATGGGGTTCACGATCTTGATGCCGCTGTTGAGGCTTTCCAGGTCTTTGGCTTCGTGCGTGGCGCCCAGCATGTTGCTGTCGGTGCTGTAGGCCTTCTCGGCGCTCATCTTGTAGCCAAAGCCGTTGGCCGTCATGAAGGCGGACATTTCGGCGCGGCCACCGAGCTCGTCAATGAATTGCTGGTCCAGCCACGGCTTGTAGATTTTCAGCGCCGGGTTGACCAGCAGGCCGTAGCGGTAGAAGCGCTCGATGTCGTTGCCCTTGAAGGTGGAGCCGTCGCCCCAGATGTTCACATCGTCTTCCTTCATGGCGGCCACCAGCATGGTGCCGGTTACGGCGCGGCCCAGGGGGGTGGTGTTGAAGTAGGTCTGGCCAGCGGTGGTGATATGGAAAGCGCCGCTTTGCAGTGCGGCAATGCCTTCAGAGGCCAGCTGGGGGCGGCAGTCCACCAAACGCGCCTTGATGGCACCGTACTCCATGGCCTTGCGCGGAATCTCGTCGTAGTCGGCCTCGTCAGGCTGGCCCAGGTTGGCGGTGTAGGCGTAGGGCAAGGCGCCCTTTTGTTTCATCCACAACAGCGCAGCGCTGGTGTCCAGGCCGCCGGAGAAGGCGATGCCGACTTTTTGGCCAACAGGGATGTTTTGCAGAATGGTGTTTGACATTTTTGGCCTCTAGCCCGCGTTAAATATGCTTGTGTTGCTATCAATATAGGAGCGAAACAGTGTTCGCTCCTAGCCGAAATGGCAAATGTAGTGGTAGGCAGCGTGGCCCTCGGTTACCCGAATCTGGAACTTGGCGTTGCCCGGCACGCTGAATTTCTCGCCCGCACCGCTGGACACCCAGGTGTCGCTGCCGTCCAACTGGTAGTCGCAGCTGCCGGCCACGCACTCCATGATCTCGGGCGCGGAGGTAGCGAAGGTGAGGGTGGCGGGCAGGATCACGCCCACGGATTTCTTGGTGCCATCGGGGAAGGTGATGCCGTGGCTCACGCATTTGCCGTCGAAGTAGACGTTGGCAGTGGTGGTAACGCTGACGCCGTCAATGCGGGCGGTGGGGGTGTTGCTCATGGTGGTATGCAGGTGAGGTGGGGAGGGTGCTGCGCCGAGCGCGGCGCGCCGGATCAGCGCCAGCGGCGAATTTTAAGGCAGGCTGGCTGCCAGGTTTTGGGCAAAGATCTCCGGCTGGAAGCCCACGCTGAGCGCGCCGTCCGTCCACTCGACCACCGGGCGTTTGATGGTGCTGGGGGCCTGCAGTGCCACGGCGCGGGCCGTGGTGGCATCCACCACCGAGGCTTTGGTGGCGTCGTCCAGGCCCCGCCAGGCCGTGCCCTTGCGGTTGATCACCGCTTCCCAGCCAAATCTCGCCAGCCATGCGTCCAACCGTGCAGCAGGTACGCCGTGTTTCTTGAAGTCGTGAAAGGTGAACTCCACGCCATGGTCCGTCAGCCAGGCGCGGGCCTTCTTGACGGTGTCGCAGTTGGGGATGCCGTAGAGGGTCACCATGGGGGGTTACCAGGCTGCGGGCGCAGCGCGCCTCTTCTGGAAATAGGCCTCAATGGCCGCAACCAGCTCGGACTGCGCCGCATTTTCGGGTGGCTCTATGGCAATGGCGGCCCGCACCACGGTCATCAGCGTTTTCTGGTGGTATTCACTGAATTTGTCAGCGGACTTTTCCAATACGCCCGGCACTTCCCGTGCATCCAGCGCGCGGTGGCGCAAGAGGTGGGAGCTCAGAATCCACAGCTTGTTGGCCTCTTCTGCATCGATGCTCAGGTGTTGGCACAGCAAGGCCTGCACGCCTTCCTTTTGTTTGCTGGTGACGATTCCGGATGTCTGTACCGCCGCCAGCGCCAGCACGGCCACTACATCAATGGGATGATCCAGCGCGTACAACGGGGGAATGGTCGACTTTTGTTTCCAGCGCAAGCGGTGGAAAAAAGTGAATGGGTTGAGCCATCCAATATCCACCCCGTTGCGTTTTAGTGCACCCAGCGCCAGCGCAACTGCAACCACCAAGCCCAAAAGCTCAAGAAGAATCCCCATGGTGTACGGCCTCTCTGCATAGATTTTCGAAGAATTCTAGCTTTCGGGAGAGTCTTAAGGCTGGCGCTGTCGAACGCAGCCTGTCAGCGACAATCAACGGTTCTATGGACACCTTGAACACCCTCGACGACTGGCTGGCATATTGCGAGCGCCTGCACCCCACTGCCATCGACATGGGCCTGGAGCGCGTGCGCACCGTGGCCCAGCGGATGGCGATTCGCTTTGACTGCCCGGTGATCACCGTGGCCGGCACCAACGGCAAGGGTTCCACCTGCGCCATGCTGGAGTCCATCCTGGGGCAGGCGGGTTACCGCACGGGGCTGTTCACCTCACCCCACCTGGTGCACTTCGAGGAACGCCTGCGCCTGCTCGGGCAGTCGGTAGATGCTTCTGATTTGATAGCAGGTTTTGCAGCAGTGGAGAGGGCTAGGACCCAGAATGGTGAAGTGATTTCGCTGAGCTATTTCGAGTTCTCTATGCTGGCGATCTTCGACGTCATGATGCGCAGCGGCCTGGACGTGGTGATCCTGGAAGTGGGGCTGGGCGGTCGGCTGGATTCCACCAACGTCATCGACGCCGACTGTGCCATCATCACCAGCATCGACCTGGACCACATGGAAATCCTGGGCCCCGACCGCGAAGCCATTGGCCGGGAGAAGGCCGGCATCATGCGCACCGGGCGTCCGGTCATCGTCAGCGACCCCGTGCCGCCGCAAAGTGTGCTGGACCATGCGCTGGAAGTGGGTGCCGACCTGTGGCGTGTGGGCCAGGACTTCAACGTGGCCGGCGACCCGCAGCAGTGGGGCTGGGCGGGGCGGGGCAGGCGTTATAGTGGCCTGGCCTACCCCGCGCTGCGCGGGGCCAACCAGCTGGTCAATGCGGCGGGTGTGCTGGCGGCGCTCACTGCCCTGCGTGAGCGCCTGCCCGTCACGGCCCAAGCGGTGCGCAACGGCCTGGCCTTTGTCGAGCTGGCGGGGCGCTTCCAGATCATTCCCGGCCAGCCCACGCTGGTGCTGGACGTGGCGCACAACCCGCATTCGGTGGCCGCTCTGGCGGCCAATCTGGATGCCATGGGTTTTTACCCGACCACGCACGCGGTGTTTGGTGCCATGGCCGACAAGGACCTGGCACCCATGCTGGCCAAGGTCAGCCCCATGCTGGACCGCTGGTACTTCACCGATTTGCCCACCGCGCGGGCGGCCACGGCCGGCGCGCTGCTGGCCCAATGGCAGGCCCAGAATATGCGCAAGGACACGTCCGCCAGCACCCACGCCGACCCCATGCAGGCGCTGCAGGCGGCTGTCGCTGCCGCAGACCCCGCTGATAGAATTGTGGTCTTTGGATCGTTCTACACCGTGGGTGGTGTACTCGCGCAGGGTGTGCCCCGATTGCATGCCAAACACCTGAACTCCTAAGTACCAAATCCATGGCGTTT
This sequence comes from uncultured Rhodoferax sp., assembly GCA_964504185.1. Taxonomy (GTDB): domain Bacteria; phylum Pseudomonadota; class Gammaproteobacteria; order Burkholderiales; family Burkholderiaceae_C; genus Allorhodoferax. The sequence continues at coordinate 4,544 of CAZDDK010000111.1, forward strand.
TTCAAATTTCGCAAAGGCGGCGACGAGACTCCTGCCCCGTCATCCCATGCGGCACCCGAGAGCGTAGAGGCCATGCGCACCCGCGCACGGCACCGGTTGATTGGGGCCTCTGTGCTAGTGCTGCTGGGGGTGATTGGCTTTCCGCTGCTGTTTGACAGCCAGCCGCGCCCCATTTCCGTGGACATTCCCATCGACATTCCCGACAAGGCCACCGTGAAGCCGCTGGTGGTTGCGTCGTCTGGAAAATCCACCCCGGATGTGGTGGTGGAGTCCGATGGCGGCAAGCCAGTGGCCACTGCCCCGGCGGCCAGCCCTGCTTCCAGACCGGCGGCGCTGCCCTCCACTGCGGCACCTGCTGTGGCACCTGTTGTGGTGGCCGCACCGGCTGCGCTGCCCTCCCGCGCAAGCGCGGGCTCCATATCGCCTGCTCCCGTCCCCGCTGCCACCAAGCCGATCGCCAAACCGGTTGAGAAGCCCGCTGAGAAACCCGCCCCGCGTGCCGACGATGGTGCCAAGGCGCAGGCACTGCTGGAAGGCAAGTCGGTTGAGGCCCCCGCATCAGCCCCTGCGGGCAGTCGTTTCGTCGTGCAGATCGGTGCCTATTCGGATACGGCCAAGGCGCAAGAGGCGCGCATGAAACTGGAACGAGCAGGGCTCAAGACCTACACCCAGGTGGTGCAGCCCAAGGAAGGCAAGCGCATCCGGGTGCGAGTGGGGCCGTATGAATCCAAGGCGGAGGCCGACAAGGTAGCCGAGAAGATTCGCAAGCTGGAATTGCCCGCCGCCATTCTGGAGCTCTAGGAATCGGGTCCCGCCATGCCCACGCTGGACTGGATTTTTGTGGCCGTGCTGGGCATCTCGCTGGTGGTGGGCCTGTGGCGCGGCCTGGTGTACGAAATCCTGTCGGTGTTGAACTGGATTGTGGCCTTTGTGCTGGCCCAGTGGTTTGCTCCGGTTGCTGCCCAGTGGTTGCCGTTGACCGGTGCGACCGAGGTGGTGCGCTATGCCGCTGGGTTTGTGCTGGTGTTTGTGTTGAGCCTGTTTGCGGGGGGGCTGCTGGCCTTTTTGATCCGCAAACTGGTGGCTGCCGTGGGGCTGCGCCCGGTGGACCGGGTTTTGGGGGCCGCGTTTGGCCTGGTGCGGGGTGTGGTCATCCTGCTGGTGGTGACGGTGGTGGTGGGCATGACGCCGCTGGTCAAAGGCGGGTGGTGGCAGGAGTCCACTGGTGCCCAGGTGAGCACCGTGGTGTTGCAGGGGCTCAAACCCGTGCTGCCGGAAGAATTTGGAAAATACTTACCTTGATGAAGTGAGAGCAATCTATGTGCGGAATCGTTGGTGTTGTCAGTAACGCACCGGTCAATCAACTGATCTACGACGCCTTGCTGCTGCTGCAGCACCGCGGCCAGGATGCGGCCGGCATCGTCACGCAGCAGGAGCGCAAGTTCTTCATGCACAAGGCCAAGGGCATGGTGCGCGACGTATTTCGCACCCGCAACATGCGATCGCTGCCCGGCAACTGCGGGCTGGGCCAGGTGCGCTATCCCACGGCGGGTAATGCCTTTAGCGAGGAGGAGGCCCAGCCGTTCTACGTGAATGCCCCCTTTGGCATCGTGTTGGTGCACAACGGCAACCTCACCAATGCCCACGCGCTGAAGGCCGAGCTGTTCAACACCGACCACCGCCACATCAATACCGAGAGCGACTCCGAGGTGCTGCTCAACGTGCTGGCGCACGAGATTGAAATCACCACGCGCGGCCTGCCCCTGCAGCCACAGGACCTGTTTGCCGCCGTTCGCAATGTGCACAAGCGCGTCAAGGGTTCGTACGCAGTGATTGCACTGATCGCCGGGCATGGCGTGCTGGCCTTTCGCGACCCGTTTGGCATTCGCCCGCTGTGCATGGGGGGTGCGAATGGGAGCACGGCGTTGGCCAGCGAGTCGGTGGTGCTGGAGGGCATCGGCTATCAGTTTGATCGCAACGTCGATCCGGGCGAAGCTGTTTTCATCGATTTGCAAGGCACGGTGCATGCCCAGCAGTGCGCCGAGGCACCACGCCTGAACCCCTGCATTTTTGAATATGTGTACCTGGCGCGGCCCGATTCGGTGCTCGACGGCATCTCGGTCTACCAGGCGCGCCTGAACCTGGGCGAGACACTGGCCAAGCGCGTGATTTCCACTGTGCCGCCCAACGAAATCGATGTGGTCATCCCCATTCCTGAGTCCAGCCGCCCCAGCGCCGCACAACTGGCCCAACTGCTGGGCCTGCCCTACCGCGAAGGCTTCGTGAAGAACCGCTACGTGGGCCGCACCTTCATCATGCCGGGCCAGGCCGTGCGCAAGAAATCGGTGCGCCAGAAGCTCAATGTGATTGCCAGCGAGTTCAAGGGCCGCAACGTGCTGCTGGTGGACGACTCCATCGTGCGGGGAACCACCTCCAAGGAGATCGTGCAGATGGCGCGCGATGCCGGTGCCCGCAAGGTGTACATGGCCAGTGCCGCGCCGCCGGTGCGCTACCCCAATGTGTACGGCATCGACATGCCTACCAGCAGCGAGCTGGTGGCGCACAACCGCAGTGTGGAAGAGATTCGCCAGATCATCGGGTGCGATGCGCTGATTTACCAGGATGTGGATGGCATGAAGAAGGCTATCGGCTCGCTGAACGCCAAGATTACCGGTTTTGACGCATCCTGCTTTGACGGTGTGTATGTCACTGGCGATATCACCTCGGACGACATCAGCCGCCTCAACGAAGGCCGGGTGGGTGGGGAAGAGAGTCCGGAAGACACCTCCCGGTTGGCACTGCCCAATCCAGGTACCGACTGAGCCTTCACGCAGCACCATGACGACACCCAATACATTGCCCGAGGGCCTGCATCCCGATACGCTGGCCGTGCGCGCCGCCCTGGAGAAGAGCCAGTACGGCGAAAACTCCGAAGCGCTGTTCCTGACCAGCAGCTTTGTCCAACCCAACGCCGAGACGGCCGCACGCCGCTTTGCTCTGGAAGAAGACGGCTACACCTACACCCGGGTGGGCAACCCCACGGTGAGCAGCATGGAGTTGCGCCTGGCCGCGATGGAAGGCACCGAAGCCGCCATTGCCACCTCCACCGGAATGGCCGCCATCTTGCTGTTGGGCATGGGCCTGCTCAAGAACGGTGACCATGTGGTGTGCTCGCAGTCGGTGTTTGGCTCCACCATCCGTCTGTTTGCCGGGGAATTTGCCAAGTTCGGCATCAGTACCAGTTTTGTGTCGCAGACCGACGTGCAAGAGTGGAAGGCAGCCCTTCGCCCCAACACCAAGCTGCTGTTCGCCGAGACGCCGACCAACCCGCTGACCGACATCTGCGATATCCAGGCACTGGCCGATGTGGCCCACAATGCCGGTGCCCTGCTGGCCGTGGACAACTGCTTTTGCAGCCCCGCGCTGCAGCAGCCCAGACGGTTTGGCGCAGACTTCATCATCCACAGCGGCACCAAGTACCTGGATGGCCAGGGCCGTGTCATGGCCGGCGCGATCTGCTGTGATCGCAAGTATGTGGACGAGGTGTTTCTGCCCATCACCCGTACGGCCGGCATGGTGCTGTCGCCTTTCAATGCCTGGGTAGTGCTCAAGGGCATGGAGACCCTGGGCATCCGCATGCAGGCACAAAGCGAACGCGCGCTGGCGTTGGCCACCTGGCTCCAGGCGCACCCCGCAGTCAGGCGGGTGTACTACCCCGGTCTGGCCAGCCACCCGCAGCACGCCCTGGCCATGCGCCAGCAGTCGGCCTGCGGCAAGGGGATGGGCGCGGCCGTGTTGTCGTTCGACGTGCATGGTGACGCGCCCGACGCACTGCGTCGCAACGCCTTTGCCGCCATCGACGCCGTGCGGGTGTGTTCCATCACCACCAACCTGGGCGACGTGAAGACCACCATCAGCCACCCCGCCAGCACCTCGCATGGCCGCCTGAGCGAAGACCAGCGCCAGGCTGCCGGCATTGGCCAGGGCCTGGTCCGGGTGGCGGTAGGCCTGGAACATATTGAAGACCTGAAGACCGACATTGCGCGCGGTCTGGACGCCCTGAAATGACCCTAAAAAAAATTCGCACCCGCATTGCCCCGTCGCCCACTGGGTTTCTGCACCTGGGCACGGCCCGCACCGCCCTGTATTCCTGGGCCTATGCCCGCCACTTTGGTGGCCAGTTCGTGCTGCGCATTGAAGACACCGACGTGGCCCGCTCCACGCAGGATTCGGTCGATCAGATTCTGGAGTCTATGCGCTGGCTGGGACTGGATTACGACGAAGGCCCGATCTACCAGATGCAGCGCCTGGACCGCTACAAGGAAGTGCTGGACCAGTTGATTGCCCAGGGCAAGGCCTACTACTGCTACAGCACGCCCGAGGAACTGGACGCCGTGCGCGAGGCCAAGAAAGCCCGGGGCGAGAAGGCCCTGTACGACGGATGCTGGCGTCCCGCCCCTGGCAAGACCCTGCCGCCCGTACCCGAGGGTGTGAAGCCGGTGATTCGCTTCTGCAACCCTGCGGACGGCGACGTGACATGGGACGATCAGGTCAAAGGCCCAATCACCATCAGCAATCGCGAGATCGACGACCTCATCATCGTCCGCACCGATGGCATTCCCACTTACAACTTTGCGGTGGTGGTGGACGATTGGGACATGCAAATCAGCCATGTATTTCGTGGGGATGAACACATCAACAACACGCCCTGGCAGATCAACATCTTCAACGCGCTGGGTGCACCGCTGCCGCAGTTTGGCCACTGCCCAGTGATCCTGAGTGATGACGGGCAAAAGCTCTCCAAGCGCCGTGGTGCGGTGAGCGTGACGGCATACGAAGAGGGTGGCTACCTGCCCGAGGCCATGCTCAACTACCTGGCCCGACTGGGCTGGAGCCACGGCGATGAGGAGTTGTTTAGCCGCGAGCAACTGGTGGAATGGTTCGACGGCACGCACCTCAACAAGAGCCCTGCACAGTGGGACCCGGTCAAGCTGTTGTGGGTCAATGCGCAATACATCAAGCAGGCCGACAACGAGCGGCTGTCGGCGCTGGTGGCGCAGCAATTGACCAAGTTGGGCGTCACGCTGGAAGCTGCCTTGGTGGAGCGGCACTTGCCGCAGGTTTGCGCCCTGTTTAAGGACCGCTGCGACACCACGGTTGCCCTGGCGCAGTGGGCTGCCAAGTTTTATGCAGACGTGACACCCGACGCGTCAGAGTTGGCACAGCATGTGACCGATGCCGTGCGCCCTGCGGTCGCCTTGCTGGCCGAAAAGTTGGCGGTTTGCGCATGGGACAAGGCCTCCATCGCCGCTGCCATCAAGGAAGTGCTGGCCGCCTACGGCCTGAAGATGCCGCAGCTGGCAATGCCGGTACGCGTGCTGATCGTAGGAACGGCGCAAACCCCGTCCCTCGATTCGGTGCTGGAAATCTGCGGAAGAGAAAAAGTATGCGCAAGACTTGCCAGAGCCCAAAAAATGGCGCTATAATTTGAGGCTCGGAAATTGAGAATGATTGTTAAGTTAATCGTCTCAGGATACTGTGAAGAAATATTGCAGTAGTAGGGGGTATAGCTCAGCTGGGAGAGCGCTTGCATGGCATGCAAGAGGTCAGCGGTTCGATCCCGCTTACCTCCACCAAGGTTGTCGAAGAAGATTCTAGGTTTTGACCCTATCGTCTAGAGGCCTAGGACATCACCCTTTCACGGTGAGTACCGGGGTTCGAATCCCCGTGGGGTCGCCAGACACACTGCAAGGTGTTGAAGGCGCCAGTCGTTGACGGCTTGTCTGCAAAGGCAAGTGACTGGGTCCGCAAGGACATACGTCAGCTACCAGGAGTGGTAGTTCAGTTGGTTAGAATACCGGCCTGTCACGCCGGGGGTCGCGGG
>CAZDDK010000112.1:0-10364 GCA_964504185.1 uncultured Rhodoferax sp.
CTGGCTGTGCCGGTGCAGCGCCGGCGCGTCAATGCCGCGCTGGACTCCACGGTAGAAGGCCTGCGCGGCGAACACCCGCGCATGGACAACGGCCGCATGGTGTTGAACCTGAATGACTTCTGGCGTCGCTATGCCTTCCACCGCGACCGTGTGGTGCCCGGCTTCCAGGCGTTGAAGCGTTTGCACCATAGCCTGATCAGCACCGAGAAGACCCGGCTCAGCCTGGCACAGTTCCAGGCAAAGCCCCTGCCCAGCTTTGTGCGCAACCGCCTGATCGACGAGGTCTACCTGCCGCTGATTGGCGACAACCTGGCCAAACAGATCGGCACCACCGGCGCAGGCAGCCGCACCGACCGTATGGGCCTGCTGTTGCTGATCTCTCCCCCCGGCTATGGCAAGACCACGCTGATGGAATACGTGGCCGACCGCCTGGGCCTGGTGTTTGTGCGCATCAACTGCCCAGCACTGGGCCATGATGTGACCGCGCTGGACCCGGCATCCGCCGCCAACAGTGCTGCACGCCAAGAATTGGAGAAGCTGAACCTGGGCCTGGCCATGGGCAGCAATGTGATGCTGTACCTGGACGACATCCAGCACACAAGTGCAGAGTTTTTGCAAAAGTTCATCGGCCTGGCCGACGGCACACGCCGCATTGAAGGCATGTGGCAGGGCCAGGCCCGCAGCTACGACATGCGCGGCAAACGTTTTGCGATAGCGATGGCCGGCAACCCCTACACCGAATCCGGCGAGGTCTTCAAGATCCCCGACATGCTGGCCAACCGCGCCGACATCTACAACCTGGGCGATGTGCTGGCCGGGCGCGAGGCCTTGTTTGCGCTGTCGTATATCGAGAACAGCCTGACCAGCAACCCGGCACTGGCACCGCTGTCATCACGCGACCCGAAGGATGTGCAACTGCTGGTGCGCATGGCACAGGGTGAAGAGGTGGCCAGCGGCGACTTTGCCCATGCGTACAGCAATGCGGAGCTGGATGAGCTCACCGAGTTGTTAAAGCGCCTATTCCGCGCGCGCGACCTGCTGTTGAAGGTCAATGGTGCCTACATCGAATCCGCCGCGCAACGCGACAGCTACCGCACCGAGCCACCGTTCAAGCTACAGGGCAGCTACCGCAACATGACCAAGCTGGCGGCCAAGATCACGCCACTGATGCACGACGATGAACTAAACGCCCTGCTGCGCGACCACTACCGCGGCGAGGCGCAGACGCTGACCACCGGTGCGCAAGAAAACCTGCTGAAGCTGGCCCAACTGATGGGCAGCGCCACGGCGGAAGAGACCGCGCGCTGGCAATCCATCTGCGGCGATTTTCTGCGCCAGCGCAAAGCCGGTGGTGAAGACGCCGATGGCTCCACCCGCATTGCCAACGCCCTGCTGGACGTGAGCCGTGCGGTCGATGACCTCAAGCCAAGCGGCGAATCGACCGGAGACAGCGAAGGCAAACAAATGGCCGAAGCCGTGCTGCAACTGGCCGTGACCTACCGCAAGGTCATCATGCCGCTGATCGCGGCGACCGAGAAACGCATGGACCTGGACCACAGTATCAGCAAGCGGCTGGAGCTGTTGCTGGCGAAGGCCAACGAGCCTCGGACCACTCGCACGCACAGCGGTGGTAGCAAGAAGACAGAGGGTTGAGCGTGGTGACAACAACTGCTACCCCCGCCGACATGGAAAACTTGTTGGGCCAGTTGGAAGCCTCTCTGGAAGACCTGCGCCTGGACGACGACGAGAAACACAGCCTGGCCCAAACCCTGCGCCAGGCCCAACCGCCCGAAGACGGCTTTCGGCAATTGCGCAACCACGCCTTCACACTGGCGCGCAACCGGCTGGCACCGCCGCAACAGCAAGACCCCATGGCCGTGCTGCGTTGGCTCGAAGCCGTGGTGCGCGCGCTGGACGTGGCCCGTGCTCCCGCGCAAGCTACGCGCTCCAACGCCGTGTTTAGTCCCGGTGAGGCTTGCCTCAACACCCTCGTCAACCACTTCCGCAGCGCACGGCGCAGCGTGGACTTTTGCGTCTTCACCCTGTCCGACGACCGCATCGCCCACGAAGTGCTGGCCGCACACACGCGTGGCGTGGCCTTGCGCTTTATCACCGACAACGACAAGGAAACCGATTCGGGCAGCGATGTCACGCGGCTACGCGCCGCAGGCGTTCCCACGGTGGTCGACCGCACGTCTGCCCACATGCACCACAAGTTTGCGATCTTTGATGGGCAATGGTTGCTGAACGGAAGTTACAACTGGACGCGCAGTGCGTGTGCACACAACGAAGAGAATCTGGTGGCCACGAATGACGCCACCTTGCTCTTGCAGTTTCAAGAGGCGTTTGAACAGCTGTGGCGGCAGTTGGGCGGTTGATACACCGTTGCGTTGACCCTGACCAACAAACGATATAAACTGTATATATCGTTTAACCCAGGACCTACCGCTATGAATACCACTGAAAAAACCCTTCCAAGCAGCACACCCGTCGCAACCAGCCCCCGGCCCGCAGCCAAGACGCCCGCGAGCAAGCCCAAGCCGGTTGTTGCCGCCAAGCCGCTCACAGCAACCAAAGTAAAGGCAAGCCCCAAGCCTGCAGTGAAGGCGGCAGAAAAGCCCGTCGTCAAGTCGGCACAAAAACCCGCTCCAACAAAGCCAGCCAAGATCAAGAAGCCCAAGATGGTGCGCGACAGTTTTACCTTCCCCAAGGCCGAGTATGAGGTGCTGGACACACTGAAACTGCGCGCCGCCAAACTGGGCAAACCCGCCAAAAAGACCGAGGTATTGCGCGCAGGCCTCAAGGCGATTGCCAGCATGACCGACGCAGCCCTTTTGGCGGCTCTGCAGGCGGTCCCCAGCCTCAAGACGGGGCGCCCGGCCAACGCCAAGAAGGCGGGATAAGAGCTACATCACCTCGGGTGTCTGCACGGTCAGGACCACCGCTTTACCGGTGGCCTCCCGCTCGCGATAACGCAGCCACCACAAGGCCCCTTTCTTGACGGAGCATTCCGGTACCGACAGTCCCAACAGACGCGACAGGGTCTGACCCAACGTGGGTTGGTGCCCCACCACCAAGACGCACCCCTTGGCGTGGGGCCACTGCACCAGCTCCAGCAATTGGTCTGGCGAACCCATAGGCCCCAGCGCCGGGTTGACCTTGAACTTGCGGCCCAATGCAAGGGCGGTCTGTTCAGTGCGCCGGGCCGGGCTCACCCAGATGCGCGCGCTATCGGGCAACTGGCGGTCCAGCCACGCGGCCATGCGCGCTGCCTGCTTGTCGCCCCGCGCCGTCAGTACCCGACCCATGTCCAATTCACCCGGTGCAGCCTCCACCGCTTCGGCATGGCGCCACAAGATCAGGTCCATGGCTCAGGCTCCGTTGCGACTCTTGGCACTGTCGGCGTAGCGCGCCATCAGCGCGGCCTGTGCGCCGTGCGCCTTGGACCGACCCGCTTTGCGATTGCTGGTGTAGGAACCGTCGGCCCCCAGCTCCCAGCTGTCTACCCCATCATGCAGATAGGCGACCAGGCATTCGTCCACGAGCCGCTGGCGCAACACCGGATCGGTCACGGGCCAGGCGACCTCGACCCGGCGCACCATATTGCGGTTCATCCAGTCGGCGCTGGACAGGTACAGCTCCTGCGTGTCCCCTTCACAAAAGTAGAACACCCGGGAGTGCTCCAGAAAACGCCCGATGACCGAGCGCACGCGGATGTTGTCCGTGTGCCCCGGCACCTGAGCTGGCAACATGCAGGCACCCCGTACGATCAGGTCGATCTTGGCACCGTTGCGTCCGGCGCGCATCAAGCTGTGTATCAGCGCCTCGTCCGTCAGAGAGTTCATCTTGACGACGATGCGGGCATCCTTGCCCTGGCTGGCGGCAACACCCAGTGCATCGATGCGGGCGATCAGGTTGCGGTGCAGATAGAACGGTGCAAACCACAGCTTGCGCAAGCGCGGCAGCTTGCTCTGGCTGGCCAGGTGCACGAACACGTGTTCCATGTCGGTGGTCAGAGCAGGGTCGGCCGTGAGATGGCTCACATCGGTGTACAACCGCGCGGTGCGGGGGTTGTAGTTGCCGGTGGACAAGTGCCCATAGCGCTTCAGCGCGCGGCCTTCGCGGCGGGTGATGAGCATCATCTTGGCGTGGGTCTTGAGGCCCACGACGCCGTACAGCACCTGGGCGCCGATGGACTCCAGCATCTCGGCCCAGTTGATGTTGGCTTCTTCGTCAAAACGCGCCTTGAGTTCCACCACTGCCGTGACTTCCTTGCCCCGGCGCACGGCTTCACGCAACAGGTCCATCAATTCGGAGTCGGGGCCAGTTCGGTAAATGGTTTGCTTGATCGCCAGTACCTGGGGGTCGTTGACTGCCTCGCGCAAAAAGTCCAGCACACCGCCAAAACTCTCGAACGGTTGGTGAATCAGAATATCTCCCGCCTTGAGCTGCTCAAAGAACGACTGCCCTTCATTGATCTGCACCGGGTAAGACGCCTTGTACGGCGCAAAGCACAGATCCGGACGGTCCACCAGATCAATCAACTGGGTCAGACGCACCAGGTTCACTGGCCCCTGCACCCGGTACAGGGCCCGCAGAGGCAACTCAAATTGCTTGAGCAGGAAATCGGACAAGTAGTCCGAGCACCCGGCAGACACCTCCAGGCGCACCGCCTGGCCATAGTGGCGATGGACCAAACCTTGGCGCAGGGCGGTGCGCAGGTTTTTCACGTCATCTTCGTCCACCGCCAGATCGGAGTGTCGGGTGACCCGGAACTGGGAAAACTGGCTCATGTGGCGCCCCGGAAACAGCTCTTCCAGATGGGCGCGAATGACACTGGAAAGGGATACAAAGAGGGGCTGTCCGCCCGACACCTTGGTCGGCATGCGAATCAGGCGCGGCAGCACGCGTGGCACTTTGACAATGGCAATCTCGTTTTCCCGCCCAAAGGCATCGCGCCCACTGAGGCGCACGATGAAGTTCAGCGACTTGTTGGCCACCTGGGGAAACGGATGCGATGGGTCCAGTCCGACTGGAATCAAGAGCGGTCGCACCTCGTGCTCGAAGTGCTGCTTGACCCATTGGCGCTGGGCCGCGTTGCGCTCGCCGTGGGACACGATGCGAATACCCAGCTTGCCAAATGCGGGCATCAGTCTTTCGTTGTAGAGCGCGTACTGGCGGGCCACGATCTCATGGACGGTGGCGGACAGCCGCTCGAAGGTCGAGACGGTGTAGGCCCCCTTGCGTTCCTTGGCCTGGTTGGCGATCAGGTGGGGTTCGACACGTACCTCGAAGAATTCATCCAGATTGGACGACACAATGCACAGAAAGCGCAACCGTTCCAGCAGGGGCACATCATCGCGCACCGCCCAACTGAGCACCCGTTCATTGAAGGCCAAAATGCTGCGATCACGGTCCAGCAGATCGGGCGACTTCAATGGCGCTTGCAAGGTCGGATTGCGGAGAAATGGCAACATGGATAGACCCTTCACTATGACACAACGGTGAAGGATTGTTTACGAGTCCGATGACAGATTTGTGACAAAACGATGAGGGTCCGACTCTCCATCCCATGCGCTTCCGTGGTCAACCGGAACCAGATAGGACGTAAACACCGCCGCCGCATGGTCCCAGCCAAATCGTTGGGCCCGCGCTCGGGCTGCCGCTCGAGGCATTGCCAAGGCCTGCTGCCACGCCTGGCGCAGGTTCGCATGCAACGCGCCTCCACTGGGCGGGTTGCCCACCACCTCCAGGGGACCTTCCACCGGAAAGGCCGCCACCGGGGTGCCAGTGGCCATGGCCTCCAGCATCACCAGGCCAAAGGTTTCCGAACGACTGGGCATCACAAACACATCGGCGGCGGCGTACACCCGGGCCAGCTCATCCCGGGGCAACAGGCCCAGCCACTGGACGTTGGAATAGCGAGCGCGCAGCGACTGTTCCAGAGGACCTACCCCGCACACCACCTTGGTTCCCGGGATGTCCAGTTCCAGAAAGGCATCGATGTTTTTTTCGTAGGACACCCGTCCCACGTACAGCGATACCGGACGCTCCAGCGCCCCCAGTGGCGGGTAGGGCTGCGCCGACTCCTGGTAGGCGAATAAGTCCATGTCCACGCCATGGGTCCAGCTGCGCAGGTTGTGAAACCCCCGCCCCTGCAGCAGCTGCAACACACTGGGCGTGGGCACCAGCACGCCCGATGAGGGTTTGTGGAAATGCCGGAACAGGGCATATCCCACCCACAACGGAATTTTCAGTGCCGCCCTCAAAATCTCCGGAAACCGGGTGTGAAACGCCGTCGTGAAGGCCAGCTTGCGCCGCAGGCAGTAGCGTCGGCCGGCCCAGCCCAGCGGCCCTTCCGTGGCCAGATGGATCGCGTCCGGGGCGATGGCGTCCAGGCGGCGGGTTAGGTCCTGCAGCGGTCGCACCGCCAGGTCGATGCCGGCATAGCCCGGACAGGGCCGGGTTCGGAACTGCCCGGGGTGCACAACCTCCACCGTGTGCCCCAGGGCCTGCAACTCGCGCACCAGTTCCACCAGCGTGGTTACCACTCCATTGACCTGGGGCTGCCAGGCATCGGTGACCAGTGCGAGCTTCATGCCGCAGCCCCCGCCAGTGCGGGCAACGCCACGGGGCCAGACACCTCCGCATTCCAGTACACCAACTCCAGGTGCCCATCCAGATGCTCCACCAGGGCGCTTCGGCTCTCCACCCAGTCGCCGTCGTTGCAATACAGCGTGCCGTTGATGTCGCGCATTTCGGCCCGATGGATATGGCCGCAGACCACGCCATCGTGGCCCTGTGAACGGGCGGCCTGGGCGACGGCCACCTCAAAGCTGGTGACGTAGTTCAGTGCCGACTTGACCTTGTGCTTGAGGTAGGCCGACAACGACCAATAGGGCAGCCCCATGCGAGCCCGCAGGCTGTTGAGGTAGCGATTGAGCTTGAGGGTGAATTCATACAGGTTGTCGCCCAGAAACGCCAACCATTTGGCGCACTGGATCACCCCGTCGAAATAGTCACCATGGGTCACCCACAAACGCCGCCCGTCCGCAGTGATGTGGACCGCTTCGTCGCGCACCTCGATGCCGCCAAACTCATGGCCCAGAAAGCCGCGGGCAAACTCGTCATGGTTGCCGGGAATGAACACCACCTTGCAGCCCTTGCGCGCGCGGCGCAGCAGCTTTTGCACCACGTCGTTGTGGGACTGCGGCCAAAACCAGCGCCGCCGCAACTGCCAGCCATCCACAATGTCCCCCACCAGGTAGAGGTGGTCACTGGGATGGGCCTTCAAAAAGCCCAGCAGGGCCTTGGCCTGGCAGCCGGCCGTTCCCAGGTGGAGGTCCGAAATGAAGATGGCCCGGTAACGGCGCGCGCTGCTGTCTTCGTCGTCTTCGGCAGATACACCGGCGGCGATGCCTCGCCACAGGGGAGCAAAGGCGTCGGGGCCGGCACGCATGGTCAGGCTCCCAGGAAGTGCTTGCGGTAGCGCGCCGGCAGATCAACCAGGCGCATCAGCATGGGCAGGTCGGCAGAGTTGAAATCCGGGTCCCAGGCCGGTGGACCCAGCACCTTGGAACCCAGGCGCAGGTAGCCCTTGATCAACGCAGGCGGCTCTACCACCAGCGAGCCATCCAACTGCTCAATGGGCAGCGGCAGGCGCGGGCGAACGTGGTATTCGATCGAGGCCAGGTGGGTCTTTTGCACCTGGTGCCAGATGCTGGCTGCCACATCACCACACACCACGCCGTTGTGCAGCATGGGCACACTGGCACAGCCGATCATGGTGTCAAGCTGATTGCGCACCATGAACGCCCCCAGCGCCCCCCACAGCGCCATAATCACGCCGCCGTGGCGGTGGTCCTTGTGCACGCAGCTGCGCCCCAGCTCGACCATGCGCTCGCGCAGGCCGCGCAGGCGGGTCAGGTCAAATTCGGTGTCGCTGTAGGTGCTGCCCACGCGCTTGGCCTGCACGGGTGTCAGCACGCGGTAGGTGCCTATCACCTGGCCGCTGGCCTCGTCGCACACCAGCAGGTGCTCACAAAAGTTATCAAACAAGTCCACATCGTGTCCTGGCAATGTGGTGCTCAAGCGGGCACCCATTTCGCCGGCGAACACCTCATAGCGCAGGCGCTGCGCGGCACGCACCTCATCCAGGTGGCGGGCCCAGGTCACACGGATACCGGCCCGCTCGTGGGGCACCGCCACCCCGCCGTGCAGGGCACTGGGGGACTGGATCTGGATACCATCCACGCGGTCGCTCATAGTGAGACTCCTGCGGGCTGGGTCAAGCGCAATTCACTGCGGCAATCCTTGAGGGCATCGAGCCAGGGGCGGGTTCCCGCCTGGAAGCGCAGGCCACCAGGGCTGTTGGCCAGCGCATAGGCGGTGCAGCGCAAAATCCGCAGACACTGCTGTTCGAAATCATGGGTGGGGCGGTTCTGGGTGTGCTCGTCCATTTTGCTCTCCATCTTGCTCTCCGTTTTGCTGTTGTGCCCGGATTTTGGAAGGCCCAGATGACGCGATTGCGTCATTTCCGTGGCGATTGCGTGACAACGCCCTGGCACCGGTTACCCTTGGCCTGATACCCCCTCTCCTACACCACACCCCTCCATGAAACGCATTCTGATCACCACCCTGTTGGCCCTGTGCTCCAGTGCCTGGGCCTGGAGCAACCACGCACTGGCCAGCTACCGTGCGTTTGAAAACATGCCCGAAGTGGCGCAAGCCGATCCCGTGGTGGCCGAACCGCTGGAGGCATTTCTGGCCGCGCAGGCCCAGCCCATTGCGCTGCTGCTGGCCGCACAAGACGGTTGGGCCCGGATGCACATCGCCAGTTACCCCCCGTTGCCCGCCACATTGCAGTTCGACCCTGGCGTGGCCCGGCAAGGCCCGCAGGCACTGCGCCACGCATTTTTGACGGCGCTGCGTGTCTCGCCCCAGAGCCGTCTGGCGCTGTATGTTCAGCCCGATCCCTGGGGTGCACCTCCCTACGGCGCGCGCATGCCCCATGACCTGGTCAGTGCCCTGCCCGCGCGCGAAAAAGATGGTGCCAGCCACCCCTTTGTGGTGCTGCGCGCCGGTGACAGGGTGGCACCCATCGCCGTGCTCGCCTCGGCCAGCGATGAACCCGACTACGGGATGGACCTGAACCTGTGGGAGGACACCCCCTCGGAGTGGGGCGCACGCTACGGTTTCGGCAAGATTCCCTTTGGCAACCCGAACCTGGAGTTTTCGACCCAGGCCCCCTTTCACATGGGCTACTACCACGAGGCGGGCGTCATCTACCTGGCGGGCGGCTTTCTCAAACGCACCTACCCGCTTCTGCGCATCCACCAATACGCGGGCCTGGCGGAGCTGGCCTTTCGCACGGGTCACCCGTACTGGGGCTGGCGTTTTGCCGGACTGGCGCTGCACTATGTTCAGGATCTGACCCAGCCGTACCACGCCAGCCTGGCACCGGGCATCTCGGCCACACGGCTCGTTGGCATCAATCTGCTGTCCATGCTGGGCATGCCCAAACACAAGAACAACATGGTCATCCTGCTGTCCAACCGCCATTTCGTGCTGGAGCGCCTTGAAAGCCAAATGATCCAGGCCTCCGCCCAAGCCCACCGGGCGGGCAGCGTGGACCTGGCCCTGCGCGACTCCCGCACCGACACCGACTACCCACGGTGGAGCGAGACCTACGCCCGCAACACCGTGGCGCACCAGGCCCACGCGCTGGGACCCACGGTGACCGAGCAGATGCTTGCCAGCGTGCCCCTGGGCTACGTCAACGACCCCGCCTTCGATTTTGGCGTGCACGCCAAAGACATCGACCTCGCGGCCGAGATCACCCGCCAGGACGCCGCACCCGGCGCCGCGCTGCAATCCACCATTGCCACATTGATGCGCAACTTTGGCGCGCACAGCCGCAATACGGTACGCGGCATTCTGCGCGGTGCGCCACGGCGTTGAGTTCTGTACCCGACACCGGTCCATAACCCGGACTCCCTGATGACTCAGGCAAAAATTGGCCGTTAGCCCGCGTATTCATTGAGTTTACTGCTATATTTATTATAGCATTAACGCCTAAGAAATTGGATGCCACGGCGCAGGCCGGGGCCGTTGTGTCACGCAATCGGGGTAAGCTGTTGGGCCTATGAAGAACGCAAGCACACCCAGGCCACCGGCCATGGAAATCGAACTCAAATTGGCCTTGCCCACTACAGACCCGGCCTCATTGGAGCAGCGTCTGGCCCGGCTGCCCCTGCTGGCGCGGCGCAAGGCCAGCCACCAAGTGCTGCACAACATCTACTTTGACACGCCGGACGACGCCCTGCGGCAACGGCGCATGGCGCTGCGCCTGCGCCGCGTGGGCG
>CAZDDK010000113.1:0-10242 GCA_964504185.1 uncultured Rhodoferax sp.
AGACCTGCTCAAGCTCAGCCCCCTGGAGGAGCGCATCTACCGCCTGCGCTGCGTGGAGGGCTGGTCCATGGTCATTCCCTGGGTGGGCTATTCGCTGGCCGATTTGATTCGCGCCGTCGAACCGCAGGGCAGCGCCAAATATGTCGAGTTTGTCACCCTGGCGGACCCCAAAACCATGCCGGGCGTGCGTTCAAGCGTGCTGGACTGGCCCTATGTGGAGGCACTGCGCCTGGATGAAGCGCTGCATCCCCTGACCCTGCTGGCCTTTGGCATGTATGGCGAGGTGCTGCCCAACCAGAGCGGAGCACCGGTGCGGCTGGTGGTGCCGTGGAAATACGGGTTCAAGAGCAGCAAGAGCATCGTCGCGATTCGCTTTACCGAAAAGCAGCCGGGAACGGCCTGGAACAAGGCGGCTCCCAACGAATATGGTTTCTACTCCAACGTCAACCCGACCGTGGACCATCCGCGCTGGAGCCAGGCGGCGGAGCGGCGCATTGGCGAAGATGGCCTGTTTGCCAAGAAGCGCAAGACCCTGATGTTTAACGGGTACGAGGCCCAGGTGGGCCAGTTGTACGCAGGCATGGATCTGAAGAAATTTTTCTGACAGACCATGCGCACCCACCTGAATCATTGGCTGTCCAGCCCGCTGGCCAAACCGCTGGTGCTGGCCGCCGGGCTGTTGCCGCTGGCGTGGCTGGTGCTGGCCGCCTCCCAGGATTGGCTGGGGGCCAATCCGGCGGAGGCGCTGGAGCGCTCCACCGGAGACTGGACCTTGCGCATGCTGTGTGTGGCGCTGGCCATTACCCCCGTACGGGTGTGGGCACAGCTGCCCTCCCTGGCGCGGTTTCGGCGCATGACGGGGTTGTTGGTGTACTTTTATGCGGGCTTGCACCTGCTGGCTTACGCATGGTTTGACATGGGGTTTGACCTGGCGGAGGTCGCCCGGGACATTGGCAAGCGCCCGTTCATTCTGGTGGGCTTTCTGGCGGTGTTGCTACTGACCCCGCTGGCCCTGACCTCGTTCAACGCCGCCGTGCGGGCCTTGGGCGGCAAGCGCTGGCAGGCCCTGCACCGGGCGGTCTATGCAGTGGCTGTTTTGGCCATTCTGCATTTCTTCTGGATGCGCGCCGGCAAGCGCGACTTTGGCGAGGTGGCGGTGTATGCCCTCATCATGGCCGTCTTGCTGGGGTGGCGCTGGTGGCGAGGTTTGGAGAGAAATATGGCATTAGCCCGCGTAAAACGGGCTTAATCAGCTATAAAAATAGTAGCAAACAAATGAGAGCCTACAGCAGCTGCTCGCCACGCATCTGGTCGGCCATGCGGTCGCGCACACGAATCAGATGGGCCTGGTTGCCGTCCACCAGCACCTCGGCGGCGCGGGGGCGCGAGTTGTAGTTGCTGGACATGCTCATGCAGTAGGCACCGGCCGAGAGGACGGCCAGGCGGTCGCCGGCCTGGACGTTCAGGGGCCGGTCGTGGCCGATCCAGTCGCCACTTTCGCACACCGGGCCCACCACGTCGTACATCGGTGCGCCGGGTTCCGCCTGTTTGTCTTGGTCCAGCGGAACAATGGCGTGAAAGGCCTGGTACAGCGCGGGGCGGGGCAGGTCGTTCATGGCGGCGTCGACAATGCAGAAGTTCTTTTGCTCGCCGGGTTTCATAAACAGCACTTCGGTCAGGCACAGGCCGGCATTGCCGACCAGGGAGCGACCGGGTTCGATCATCAGCTGGCGCTGGCCGAAGCCACGGGCATCCAGCTTGGCCAGCAACTGGGTCCACAGATGGTCGGCTGCAGGTGGCGTGTCACCCTGGTAGTCAATGCCCAAACCGCCACCGAAGTCGATGTGGTGGATGGGGATACCGGCGGATTCGATGGCGCTGACCAGGTCCAGCATGCGGTCCATGGCGTCCAGGTAGGGTGCAGCCTGGGTGATTTGCGAGCCGATGTGGCAGTCAATGCCCACGACGGCCAGCCCGGGCAGGGAGGCCGCGTACTGGTAGGTGGCCACGGTGCGCTCGTGCGCAATGCCGAATTTGTTGCCTTTCAGACCGGTGGAAATATAGGGGTGGGTCTGCGGGTCCACGTTGGGATTGACGCGGATGCTGATGGGGGCGACCGTGTTCAGCGAGAGTGCCACGGCGTTCAGCACATCGATCTCGGCTTCGCTTTCCACATTGAAGCACCCAATGCCGACCTGCAGGGCCCGTGCCATTTCCTGGCGGGTCTTGCCCACACCGGAGAAGATGACCTTGGCCGGATCACCACCAGCCGCCAATACCCGCTCCAGCTCGCCCCCCGACACAATGTCAAAACCACATCCCGCCTGGGCAAAGACCTGCAAGATGCCCAAGGTGGAGTTGGCTTTCATGGCGTAGCAGATCTGGGCCTTGCGCCCGGCAAAACCGCGTTGGTAGGCCGCCAGGGCCGCCAGCATGGAGGCCTTGGAGTAGACGAACAGCGGCGTGCCGTGGGCCTGGGCCAGTGCGTTCAGTGCGCAGCCCTCGACCTGGAGCTGGCCATTGGCATAGTGGATGTGGGGATGGCCGGGAAGTGTGGACTGCGACATGAAGCGGTTCAGGAGTGGGTGCACGCCTGTGCGGGCGTGCAAGTGAGGGGCGCGGCTGCGGACGGGGTGGCCGGTGCTGCAGGGCGTTTGGGCAAATACAGCGCACCCGTCTGTCCGCAGCCGGTCAGGCCCACCATGTAGGCGGCAAGGGCAAGCGCAGTGACTAGAATTTGCTTTGCATTCAACATGGTGAAATTGTAATGACTGACTCTGAATTTCTGGACCAAGCCGAAGCCCTGCTCAAGGCGGTGGAAGTCGGTTGTGACCGCATCAATGACGAAACCGATGCAGACGTGGACAACCAGCGGGTGGGTGGCATGGTGACACTGACCTTTGCCAATCGAAGCCAGATCGTCATCAACCAGCAAAAGCCCTTGCACGAGATCTGGATGGCCACCCGTGCGGGCGGTTTCCATTACCGCTACCAGGATGGGCAGTGGCAGGACACCAAAGGCCAGGGCGAGTTTTTTGCAGCACTGTCGCGCGGAGCGACCGAGCAGGCAGGCCAGCCACTGCGCTTTGTGCCCTGATCCATTTCAGTTGCGGAACAAATCGAGGATTTGCTTCTTCTCTTCCGCTGGCGGCAGGGGCAGTGTGGACGGTTCCGGTGAGGCGTCCAGCCCGACCCCGGAGACCCCGGCGCTCTTGGCATATTCGTCGTAGTACCACTCGCCCCCCACGTGGACCACACCTTCTGGTGCGGAGGGCTCCATGACCGGCACCTCTTTCAGGGCGCGCTCCATGAACGTGATCCAGACCGGCAGGCTCAAGCCCCCCCCCGTTTCGCGATCGCCCAGCTTGCGCGGGGTGTCGTAGCCAATCCAGGTGACTGCCGCCAGCGTAGGGTTGTAGCCGGCGAACCAGGCGTCCATGGAGTCATTGGTGGTGCCGGTTTTGCCATAGACGTCCGGGCGCTTGAGGGTGGCCTGCGCGCGCGCGGCGGTGCCGGAACGGGTCACCTCCTGCAACAGACTGGTCATCATGAAGGCGTTGCGCGGCTCAATAGCCCGCTCCAGGCTCTCCAGGGCCGGTGTCTTGGTCTCCACCAGCGTCTTTCCACGTTGTTCGCTGATTTTGGACACCAGCCAGGGATTGACGCGATAGCCCCCATTGGCAAACACAGAGTAGCCCACCACCATTTGCATGGGTGTGACCGAGCCCGCCCCCAGCGCCATAGTGAGATAGGGCGGATGCTTCTCGGCCTCAAAGCCAAAGTGCGTGGCCCACTCCTGGGCGTACTGGGTGCCAATGGAGCGCAGGATCTGGATGGAAATCATGTTCTTGGACTTGGCCAGGCCTCGGCGCAGCGTCATTGGCCCCTCAAATGTGCCGTCGTAGTTCTTGGGCTCCCAGGGCTGCCCACCGGTGACGCCCGCGTCAAAGAACAGCGGGGCGTCGTTGATGACGGTAGTCGGAGTAAAGCCCTTTTCCAGCGCAGCGGAGTAGATAAACGGCTTGAAGCTGGAGCCGGGCTGGCGCCAGGCCTGGGTGACATGGTTGAACTTGTTCTTGGCAAAGTCAAAGCCACCAACCAGCGCCTTGATTGAGCCGTCTCGTGGATCAAGAGCAACAAAGGCACCTTCCACCTCGGGCAACTGGGTAATTTCCCAGGTGTCCTTGGGCGTCTTGGCCACACGAATGATGGCACCGCGGCGCAGCTTGATGTGAGGCGGAGCCTTGTCCGACAAACCGGACTGGGCAGGCTTTAATCCGTCCCCGGTAATCTCCAGTACCAAGCCTCCCTGGCGCATGGCTTTTATCTTCTTGGGTTCTGCTTCCAGCACCACGGCAGACATCACGTCTCCATTGTCCGGGTGGTCGTCCAGGGCGTCGTCCACCGCGTCCTCTGCTTCCTGGGGATGGGTGGGAATGGTGACGAACTTCTCGGGCCCCCGGTAATGCTGGCGCCGTTCGTAGTCCATGATTCCCTTGCGCAGAGCCTTGTAGGCCGTGATTTGGTCGGCGGTGCGCAAGGTGGTTCGCACATCCAGCCCACGGGTGTAGGTTTCGTCGCCATACTGGGCAAAGACCAGCTGGCGCACCATCTCGGCTACGTATTCCGCGTGAATGGGGTGGCTGGTGCTGCCAGGCTTGATCTTGAGTTCCTGGCTTTTGGCGGCCTCGGCTTCCTTGTCACTGATGAAGCCGTTTTCCAGCATTCTGTCAATGATGTGGCGTTGGCGAATCCTGGCCCGCTGCGGGTTGCTGATGGGGTTGTAGGCGGACGGAGCCTTGGGTAAGCCCGCCAGCATGGCTGCCTCGGCGATGGTGATGTCCTTCAGTGGCTTGCCAAAATAGGCTTCCGACGCTGCAGCAAAGCCATACGCCCGGTTGCCCAGGAAAATCTGGTTCATATAGATTTCCAGAATCTGGTTCTTGGACAGCAGGTGTTCGAGCTTGAAGGTCAGCAGAATCTCGTAAATTTTGCGCGTGAATGTTTTCTCGGACGACAGGTAGACATTGCGGGCCACCTGCATGGTGATGGTGGACGCCCCTTGGCTTTTGGCTTTGCCCACATTGGCAAGGCCCGCTCGCAGTACCCCCAGGTAGTCCACGCCACCATGCTGGTAGAAGCGGGCGTCTTCGATGGCCAGCACGGCGTTGGTCATCACCTTGGGGATTTCCGCAATGGGCGTCAGATTGCGCCGCTCCTCGCCAAACTCGGCCAGTAGATCGCCTTCGGCGGAGAACACCCGAAGGGGCAGCTTGGGCCGGTAATCCGATAAGTCGGAAATGTCCGGTAGATTGGGAAACGCGACAGCAAGTGCCAGCGCAATCACCATCAACAATGCCAACCCACCCGCGGCGGCTGTCCCAAGCAGCCACAGGACCGTGTGCACGGCCCAGTGCATGGGCTTGGTGGTTTTGCGCGCGGGCGCTTCTTTTTCCGGAGGGGGAGTGGATGTAGGCATGGCAGTGCGAAGGTGGCTTGCCGCATTATAAAAACCGACAGGATCTTGGCCTCGTCGGTGGGGCGCCTGCATTGTGACCGCTGGTCTGCCACCCCCACAAAATTGTTGGTTGAATTTGGTAACAGAAGAAAACCGTCTGCTTTTGGCAACGTTCGCAGGGGCTAAAAATCGAAAAAACCTTTGCCGGACAAGGAGCTTACTGATAGCATTGAAGTGATTTCTTAAGTCTGACCGGCGCTTGACCGGTCTGTTTCAGGGGACCGTTTTGATCTCATTGGGGTCGTTTTTCAGTCGTCAGCCAGCACCCATGTTTGGGCTGGATATCAGTTCGTCCAGTGTCAAGCTGGTCGAGTTGGGTCGTGACAAGGCCGGAAATCTGGTCCTTGAACGGTGTGCCATTGAGCCATTGGAGCGTGGCTGGATCACGGACGGCAACATCGAGAAATTTGATGAAGTCTCCAACGCGCTCAAGCGCTTGGTCAAGAAGAGTGGCACCAAGACCAAGAACGTGGCCATGGCGCTGCCGCCGTCGGCGGTAATCACCAAGAAGATCATTCTTCCGGGTGGCATGTCGGATTCGGAGCTGGAGCAACAGGTCGAAAACGAAGCCAATCAATACATTCCCTTCCCGCTGGACGAAGTAAGCCTGGATTTTTGTGTGATCGGGCCCAGCGCGACATCGGCTGGCGACGTCGAAGTATTGATCGCTGCTTCCCGTAAGGAGAAGGTGCAGGACATTCAGGGTTTGGCCGAGGCGGCCGGCCTGATGCCCGTGGTGGTCGATGTCGAGTCGTACGCGTCGCGACTTGCGGCCGGGCGGTTGATCGAAAATCTCCCCAACAAGGGGGCGGGGCTGATCGTGGCACTGTTTGAGGTGGGCGCATTGACCACCAGCATGCAGGTTCTTCGGGATGACGAAGTCCTCTATGACCGGGACCAGGCCTTTGGTGGTGCGCAATTGACCCAGTTGATTGTTCGCCAATACGGGTTTTCGCAGGAAGAGGCGGAAACCAAGAAACGCAGTGGCGAGCTTCCCGACGACTATGAGGCCACCGTGCTTAGGCCTTTTATTGATACTATGGTCCAGGAACTGGGACGGGCCCTGCAATTCTTCTTTACCAGTACTCCACACAATAAAGTGGATTACATCATGTTGGCGGGTGGTTCCGCAGCCCTGCCTGGGCTGACGGCGGCGGTCACGCAACACACCAGTTTTCCTTGCAGCTTGCTCAATCCGTTTGACGGTATGGAAATTGGCGATGGGGTGCGGCTTAAAAAAATGACCCGTGAGGCACCGTCTTACCTGACGTCCTGCGGTCTGGCTCTGCGGAGGTTCGCGCAGTGATTCTGATCAATCTGCTCCCGCACCGCGAGGCTGCGCGCAAACGCCGCCGCGACCAGTTCAATGTGTCGCTGGCCGCCGCCGCCCTGTTGGGGGGGGCGATCGCTGGCGCAGTGTTTTTGTGGTACCAGGCCGCAATTTCAGCCCAAACCGGAAACAACCAGATTCTGCAGACCGAGATCAAGAAGCTTGAGGGGCAGATCAAGGACATTGAGGGGCTGGAGTCTGAAATTGCAGCCCTGCGCGCACGCCAACAAGCGGTGGAAGATTTGCAATCGGATCGGAATTTGCCGGTGCACTTGCTCGCGGAATTGGTGAATCAATTGCCCGACGGGGTCTACATCAGCAAGATGGTGCAGGACGGGCAGGCCGTCACCATCAATGGCGTGGCGCAGTCCAATGAGCGCGTGTCGGAATTGTTGCGCAACTTGACGGTCAATACACCGTGGTTCGCCAAACCGGAGTTGATCGAGATCGTTTCAGGTACCGTGACACTGGGAACCCGGGATCAGCGGCGCGTGTCGAACTTCGTCATTCGGGTTCGACTGGTGCGGGCCAGCGAGGCGGCAAAAACCTCCGCGCAGCCAGCTGCTGCTGCATCGGCTGCGGTCTCGGGGCCTGTCGTGTCCGTCTCCGCGCCCGCATCGGCGGCGTCCGCACCTGTCTCTGCAGCCTCCGGGGTGGCTCTGGCGGCCTCGGGCGCGGTCAAGAAATAGCAGGAATCTAAATGGCGAAAAATTCTTTAGGTTCGATCGATTTCGCGCAGCTGCAGCAACAGTTGGTTGCGCAGTTCAGTGGCCTGGATCCGAAAGACCCCTCTTCGTGGCCCGCGATTCCGCGGTATGCGTTGTTTGCGTTTACCACCGTTGCAGTCGTGACCGTTTTGTGGTTTGTTTGGCTGAGTGGCGAAGATGATGCGCTCATGGCGGAGCAAGGGAAGGAAGTCACGCTGCGAGCCGACTACAAGACCAAGCTCACCAAGGCGGTGAATCTGGATGTGCTGAAGAAGCAGCGCGAGCAGGTGCAGCAGTATGTGACGCAGCTGGAAAAGCAACTGCCCAGCAAGGCAGAAATGGATGCACTTTTGTCGGACATCAACCAGGCGGGTCTGGGCCGGAGCCTGCAGTTCGAACTGTTTCGTCCGGGTCAAATCACGGTAAGGGACTATTACGCGGAGCTGCCGATTACGATCAAGGTCACTGGTCGCTACCATGACATTGGACTTTTTGCGTCCGACATTGCCCATCTGTCTCGCATCGTCACGTTGAATAACTTGAGCCTAGCGCCGCGTCCGGATGGGTCGCTGGTGCTGGATTCCACTGCCAAGACCTTCCGTTATTTGGACAAGGATGAAGTGGCGGCGCAAAGCAAGGCTTCCAAGGGGGCCAAGAAATGAACAGCAGTAAGTGGCTCTTGTTGGTTGTCTTGAGTGCGGTGTTGGCCGGGTGTGGTGCTGCCGGGGAGGATGATATTCGCCAGTGGATGGTGGAGGAGCGCAATCAAACCCGGCCCAAGGTCGCACCCTTGCAGGTACCCAAGCAATTCAAACCGGAGTCGTACACCAACGCTGCTGCCACAGAGCCATTCAGCAAGGAAAAACTCGCGCAAGCGCTCAAGCGGGATTCCAACCAGGTCGCTGCCAATGGTGCCTTGGTGGCTCCAGAGCTGGCGCGGCGCAAGGAACCCTTGGAGGCATTTCCCCTGGATGCCATGAGTGTCGTCGGCAGTATTTACAAGGCTGGCCAGCCGGTCGCTCTGGTCAAGATTGACAACCTGTTGTACCAGGTCAAAGTGGGTGCCTATTTGGGGCAGAACTACGGACGGGTCACCAAAATCAGTGAAACAGAAGTAACTCTGCGAGAAATTGTGCAAGACGCAGTCGGCGAATGGATTGAACGCGTTGCAACACTCCAGTTGCAAGAGAGGTCAAAATGAATAGCAATAATCAGCGAGTGGGGCTGCGCATGTGGCATGGGTTTGTCTTTTTGGTGGCAGCAGTATGGAGCGTCGGTGTCCATGCGCAAACGGCCATTGAAGCGGTGACAGGTTCTATCCGGGGTGGTTCCGAGGTGGTCCGTATCGACCTGTCCAAGGAATTGACGGCGGTACCGACCGGTTTTGCCATTCAAACCCCTGCGCGGATTGCATTGGACTTTCCAGGTGTCACCAGCGCCATGGGGCGATCAACCGTAGACTTGAACCAGGGCAACCTGAAATCGGTCAGTGTTGTTCAGGCCGGTGAACGCACCCGGGTTGTGCTCAACTTGAAAAACCCCGCAGCCTACACCGCAGAAATTCAGGGTAAATCGCTTCTGGTGGTCCTGGAGCCCACGATGCAGAGCTCCCCTGCTGCTGCCGTCGCCGCAACTTTTGCCGAGAGCCGCAGCCGCGATTCCGAACCCCTGAAAGACCTGGACTTCCGCCGCTCCGCCGACGGTACAGGGCGCGTGGTGGTCACGTTGCCAAACAATCAGGTTGGCGTGGACATTCGCCAGCAGGGGCAAACACTGGTAGTGGAGTTCATGAAGTCCACCCTGCCCGAAGGCCTGCGCCGCCGTCTGGATGTGGCGGACTTCGGGACTCCGGTGAAGTCTGTCACTACCACGCAATCGGGTGACCGTGTTCGTATGGTGATCGAACCCACCGGCCAATGGGAGCACAGTGCCTATCAAAGCGACGAGCAGTTCGTCGTGGAGGTCAAAGAGATCAAGGTTGATCCCAAGAAACTGACGCAGGGCGTGGGCTACACGGGACAAAAGTTGTCACTGAACTTTCAGAACATCGAAGTGCGCTCGCTGTTGCAGGTGATTGCCGACTTCACCAGTTTCAACATTGTGACTTCGGACTCTGTGACCGGTGCGGTGACCCTGCGCCTGCAGGATGTACCGTGGGATCAGGCACTGGACATCATTTTGCAGTCCAAGGGGTTGGGACACCGTAAGAGTGGAAATGTGCTCTGGGTAGCCCCCAAGGACGAAATTGCGGCCAAGGAAAAGCTGGAGCTGGAGTCGGTGGCAACCAACCAAAGTCTGGAGCAATTGAAGACGCAGTTTTTCCAGATCAATTACGCCTTGGCAAAAGACCTCGCTACCCAGCTGGCCGCCGGGGGTGTGGTGGCCGCTGGCAGCGTGTCGACCCCCAACGCGCGGCTCTTGAGCAGCCGCGGCAGCGTGATTGCAATCGAGCGGACCAATCAGCTTTTTGTGACGGACATTCCGAGCAAACTGGAACAAATCCAGGAATTGGTTGCCAAGGTGGACGTGCCGGTTCGCCAGGTGTTGATTGAGGCCCGTCTGGTGGAAGCTGCAGATTCCTTTGGCAAATCGCTGGGTGTCAAGCTGGGTGCTAGCGACATCCGCTCCCAGAGGGGAGGCGATGGCGGATATCAAATTGGCAACAATGGCGAGCGTGTGGCGTTTGG
>CAZDDK010000114.1:0-9966 GCA_964504185.1 uncultured Rhodoferax sp.
CTGATGAAGGGCCAGCCCCTGGCCTACAACAAGGACAACCAGGAAGACAAGGAGCCACTGTTCGACACCGTGGACACGCTCAAAGACACGCTGCGCATCTTCAGCGAAATGGTGGGTGGCCAATTGAATTCCACCACCGGCCAGAAGGAAGGCGGCATCGCCGTCAACCCCCAGCCCATGGAACAGGCCGCCCTGAAGGGCTACGCCACCGCCACCGACCTGGCCGACTACCTGGTGAAGAAGGGCCTGCCCTTCCGCGATGCGCACGAGATCGTGGCCCACGCCGTCAAGGCTGCCACCAGCCACGCCTGCGATTTGTCCGAACTGCCATTGGCCGTGTTGCAGGAGTTCAACCCCACGATCGAGAAAGATGTCTACGAATGCTTGAGCCTGCGCGGCTCGCTGACCGCGCGCAACACGCTGGGTGGCACCGCACCGGTGCAGGTGCGCGCCCAGGTAGCGCGGCACCGAGCGCGGCTGAAATAAACCAAGCTGGCGACGAAATTCTCGGCAATCGTCAGCAGCGGTTGCGGGTTTGGTTTTCGTCGTGACTGAAACACTCCAACTCTGCCAGCCCGTGGCTTCCAGGGAAAACTCAGGAAGTGGCACACAGGTGTGACAGCATTCCTCACATCAAATCTGGTTGTCGTCCCCGTGGAGTATGCATATTCAGCTATCTAAAGCATAGTATTCGCGGAAGCGGAAGCACCTCACCGCCGCGCCAGATACCGCCGCGCAACCGGCTCCAGCGGCGTGGGCGCGATCCCCAGATCCTGCAAGCCCGGCACTGTGCCGCTGGCAACGTTGTCCACCTGCATGGAGGCAATGTTGTCGCGGCTCATCAAGGGTTCACCCGGCGAAAGCTCCATCAGCGCTGCCTGCAAGCGGCCCAGCCACAAAGGCAGCGGGATGATGGGGCGGCCTCGGCCGCCACCCGCACCACTCAGACGGCCTGCCAGGCGCATCAATTCACCCAGGGTATAGACCTGCGGCCCGCAGGCTTCCACAATCCGAGGCAAATCCGCCTGCAGCGGTGCTGCTCCATCCACCAAGCGCACCACGGCGCTGGCCACGTCCTCCACCCAAACGGGCTGAAAGCGGGCATGGGCGCACGCCAGAGGCACCACGGGGAAAAGGGCTTGCAGTGTGGCAAAAGTGTTCAGAAATCGATCCTCGGTACCGAAGATCACGCTGGGGCGCAGCACGCGCACGTCCAGCACAGGGGTGGAGTCAGCCGGGTGCAGCAGGACTGACTCTGCACGCCCCTTGCTGCGCAGGTACTGTGAGGGGCGGCTGCCCGGGTGCAGGTCATTCACACCCAGCGCGCTCACGTGCACCAGGCGGCGCACGCCCCCTGCACGGCACGCCTGTGCCAGCTTTTGCGGCAACAGCACGTGAGCGCGGTCGAACTCGGCCGCGCTGCCATGCAAAATGGCAACCAAGTTGACCACGGCATCATGGCCGCGCACCACACCTTCCAACGCACGCGCGTCGTGCACGTCCAGCGCCAGCGGCGTGAGTCCAGGCAACATCTGCAGGGCTTGCGCGCGGTGCAAACGCCGCGTGGGCACGGTTACGGCCCATCCGCGTCGCACCAGCTTTTCACACACATGGGTACCCACGAAACCGGTACCACCCAATACCAGGATGTTCTTGTCCATGCGGCCACTGTAGCGCCTTGCCAGTGGGCGCAGTGGCTGTGGGGCTACAGCACCACCGGCTCAGGCTCCAGCAGAATGCCAAAGCGCTCGTACACACTGGTTTGTATGGCCTTGGCCAGCGTCATGACCTCGCCGCCGGTGGCACCCAGTCCATTCACACCGGGGCCGCGGTTCACCAGCACCAGGGCCTGCTTTTCGTAGACACCCGCCTGCCCCACCGATTTGCCCCTCCAGCCGCAGGAATCGATTAGCCAGCCTGCTGCGAGTTTGACCGAGCCGTCGGCCAGGTGGTAATGCACTACCTTGGGGTCGCGGGCGATGATGTCGGCACACTGCTCGGGAGTCACCGTGGGGTTCTTGAAAAAGCTGCCGGCGTTGCCAATGACCGCCGGATCGGGCAGCTTGGCGCGGCGGATGGCGCAGACCCAGTCGAAAATCTGCTGCGGTGTGGGTGCAAGGCATTGGTGCTCGGCCATCTGTTTCTCGATGTCGGCATACCCCAGCACCGGCTTCCACACCTTGGGCAGGGCAAAGCGCACGCGCAGGATCAGGGCGCGGTCCTTCAGGCCCAACGTCTGCTGCCCGCCCGTGGTGATGGTGCCGCCGTGTTTGAACACCGAGTCGCGGTAGCCAAAGGCGCATTGGCCGGCATTGAGCGTGAACACCTGGCCGGTCTGCAGGTCGATGGCGTCCAGGGAGTCAAATCGGTCTTGCAGCTCGACACCGTAGGCACCCACGTTTTGCACCGGGGAGGCCCCCACCGTGCCGGGAATCAGCGCCATGTTTTCCAGCCCGGGCCAGCCCTGCTGCAGCGTCCAGGCCACAAAGCCGTGCCAGGCCTCGCCCGCACCGGCCTCCACAATGAAGGCCTTGGCGGTTTCCCCCACCAATCGCTTGCCGGCAATCTCCACCTTGAGAACCAGCGCCTTCACATCCCCCGTGAACACCACATTGCTGCCACCGCCAAGCACAAATTTGGGCTGCGCTGCCCATGCCGGGTCGTCCAGCAGCGCCCGCACGTCGGCCTCGCTGGCAATGCGCGCCAAAGCCTGGGCCTTGGCCACGATCCGGAAGGTGTTGAAAGGCTGGAGTGGCGTATTGTTCTCGACTAACATGAGAGGATTGTCTCACTGCGTTTTTGGGTACCTCTATGCCTTCTTTTGATACCGTTTGCGAAGCCGACCTGGTCAAGGTCAAGAACGGAGTGGAAAACAGCTCCAAGGAAATTGCCACCCGCTTTGATTTCAAGGGCACGGCGGCAGCCATCAGCCTCAAGGACAAGGAAATCACCCTCATCGGCGACGCCGAATTCCAGCTCGACCAGATCCAGGACGTGCTGCGCAACAAGCTGACCAAACAGGAGGTGGATGTGCGCTTCCTCGACGTGGGCGATGTGCAAAAAATGGGCGGCGACAAGGTCAAGGTGGTTATCAAGGTGCGCAATGGCATTGAGACCGAAGTCTCCAAAAAAATCCAGCGCCTGATCAAGGACAGCAAGCTCAAGGTGCAGGCCGCCATCCAGGGCGATGCGGTGCGCGTCACCGGTGCCAAGCGCGACGACCTGCAGGCCGCCATGGCGCTGATCCGCAAGGACATCGCGGATTTGCCCCTGAGCTTCAACAACTTCCGCGACTGATGCGCAACGCCCCGCCGGCCCGGTGCCCCGCCGCCAGCCCCACGGTGCCGCACGGTCGTAGCTGAGGTCCGCTGTGGCCATCCAGAGCGAATTGGAATACGAGGACCTGCTGTCCCAGTGGTCGGACCTGGAGTCGGGACTGGGCGTGATTCTGGGCAGCCCGGACAGCACCCAGGAATTTGCCCACCGGGTGCGCCAATACGACCGCTGGATGCAAAGCCTGCTGCAGCGCGACCCGGACGTGGGCCTGTATTTGCTGTTCCAGCTGGCCAGCAACTCACCCGTGGGCTACAGCGCCTCCCACGCCCTGGTGTGCGCCGTGCTGTGCCACCTGATTGCCTCCGAGCTGGGCATTGCCACCCAGGAGCGCGACAGCCTGGTCCACGCCGCACTGACCATGAACATTGCCATGACCGCCCTGCAGGACGCGCTGGCCACCCAGGTCGAGAAACCCAGTCCCGAGCAGAAAAATGCCATCGGAGTCCACGCCGTCCAGGGCGGGCTCACGCTGTCCCGGCTCGGCGTGGCGGACGCGCTGTGGCTGGACATTGTGTCGTGCCACCATGACGACTCCATCGACCAGGCCGATCTGCGCCAGTCGCCGCCCGCGGTCTGGCTGACGCGCATTCTCAAGGTGGTAGACCGCTACGCCGCCATGATCAGCCCGCGAACGTCACGTGCGGGGCGCAGCGCCACGGAATCGGCCCGCTCGGTACTGGCACAGGCATCGGTCACGACCGACGAAATTGGCCACGCCCTGGTGCGGGCGGTCGGCCTGTGCCCGCCCGGGACCTACGTGCGCCTGGACAGCGACGAACTCGCGGTGGTGTTGCGCCACAGCGAACAGCACAACCAACCGTATGTGGCCATCATCGCCACCGCACTTGGCGAACTGGTCCACACGCCGCGCCTGCACAACACCGCCCAGCGCAGCCCGCGCATCCGCTCGGCGCTGCCCGCCTCGGCAGTGCGCGCACGGCTGAACCACTTTCACATTTTGCGGCTGGGCGCCTACGCCGCGCAGCAGGCAGCCCCATAGGCACAGCCTCAGGCTTTCTTTTTGCCCAACCGGGATTCAGTGCCCTTGACCAGGCGGCCGATGTTCTCCGCATGGCGCCAGATCAGGAACAGCGACATCACGGCCGTGGTCAGCACCACACTTCGGTTCAAGGCCCATACCACGCCGTCGCCGAACACGTAATACAGCGGCGCAAACAGCGCCGCCACCAGCGAAGCCAGTGACGAGTAGCGGAAGAAGAACGCAATCAGCACCCAGGTCACCAGGGTCGCCACCCCCAGAATCCAGTTGATGGCGAGCAACACGCCCAAGGCCGTTGCCACGCCCTTGCCGCCCACAAAGCGGAAGAACACCGGAAACAAATGTCCCAAAAAGGCTGCCAGCCCCACCAGGGCCACGGTGCCGTCACCCAATCCATAGGGCTGGCCGAACCACTTCACCAGCATCACCGGCAACCATCCCTTGAAGGCATCCAGCAGCAGCGTGACCACGGCGGCAGCCTTGGAGCCGGAGCGCAGCACATTGGTGGCACCGGGGTTCTTGCTGCCGTAGGTACGCGGGTCGTTCAGGCCCATGCTGCGGCTGACGATAACGGCAAACGACAACGACCCCACCAGATACGCGGCAACAACGGCCAGCAGCGGGTAAAAAGCAACGAAGGAATCCAAAACCAGTTCTCCTGAGATCAATCGGCCAACGCGCACTGTACCTGCTTTGCCGCCAGCAATTGCACGCACACGGCGGGGTCGATTCCCACCAGGTAGCCACGCCGTCCGCCGTTGATGAGGATCTTGGGCAGCGCCAGAATGCCCGCCTCGATGTAGACCGGCATCTCCCTGCGCGTGCCAAACGGCGAGGTGCCGCCCACCAGGTAGCCGCTGTGCCGGTTGGCCACCTCGGGCTTGCAGGGTGCCACCGACTTCACGCCGATCTGGCGCGCCAGGTTCTTGGTGGACACCTTGCGGTTGCCATGCATCAGCACCAGGAGCGGTTTTCCGTCCTGGTCCTGCATCACCAAGGTCTTGACCACGGCAAAGGGATCAAAGCCCAGCACCTGCGCACTGTGCTGGGCCCCGCCGTGCTCCAGGTACTCGTAAGGGTGCTCGGTGAATGCCACCTTGTTCACCTTGAGCATCTGGGTGGCGGGGGTTTCGGAAACGTGATCTTTTTTGGCCATGGATGTATCAGCAGCCCTTGCAACCCGACTGCGTATTTTTCTGGTACTGCACCAGAATCCGCTTGACGACCTTCAACGGAAAATTGCGGATTGCCGGTGGCAACCAGCCCGCAGTGGAAATCGAAAAGCCGGCAGCCCACCGCGTGAAAGGCCGCAGCCAGCGGGTCTTCTGGTGAAATACCTGTTGTTCGGGTGTCATGGGCACTCTATGGGTGTGGGAAATTGCGCCCCCAATCGGCGGGGTGCAACGGCTGCATCCGATTTTATGGCGGCGGGCTCGGCACTTGCACGTGTACGAGTACCTGTAAGAAGTCGCTGGCTCCAGCGACCAATGGGCTATCCACTTTACAGGTCACCCATCGCCATGCGCATCTCCCAACACCTGAAAATCCTGCCCCTGCTGGCCATGCTCTGCCTGGCCGGCACGGCAGCGGCCCAACCGGTCGCCGCTTCTGGCGCGCCGCTCGTGCTACAGGCCCACAACTTGGCTGGCGAGAAGTTTGCCGCCCAGGAGCGCCTGCGCGGCAAGGTGGCCATCGTCTTCTTCTGGTCCACCGGCTGCGCGGTGTGCCGTGACAGCCTGCCCGAGTTGCGCGCCAACCTGGCTGGGTGGCGCGACAAGCCTTTTGCCCTGGTCACCGTCAACGTGGACCGCAACTCCGCTGATTGGCAGGCCTACGAACGCATCCTCGGACAAACCCAGACACCGCCCAAAGGCCTGTTTGCGTTGCGGCAAGACCCTGCGGTGTCCGTGCCGCCCAAACTGCCGTTGACCCTGCTGGTCAATGCCTCGGGCCAGGTGGTGGCCCGCTACGAAGGCCGCCTGGCCCCCGAGGCATGGGACGGCGTGGCGGACCTGTTGTTCTGAAATGCTCCTATTTTTATAGCTACACCACCATATATAACGCGGGCTAACGGCCAATTTTACCCATAAGTTTCGTGCTGTCCGATCCCTGCGCCGTCGCGGCATGGCCACTCGACTATCCCCATTGACAGCCCCCGCCATTGCTGCCAGAGTGTGTCCGCATAGCGATAACACGCGTTGGACCCTGATGGGTTTTGTGTGCACTCGGAGTAGCCAATGAACCTGCGAACCTGGGCGATGGCGGCATTCCTGCTGGGGCTGATGGGCTTGGCGGGGAGCGGGCGTGCCGACACGTTCTCCGTGGCGGCCGATCCCTACCCGCCATTTGGCGACCCCCAGCACCCGCAGGGCGGCCTGGCCGTTGAAATCATCCGCTCTGCCTTCAAAGTCCAGGGCCACGAGATCACCATGGAATTCGTTCCCTGGGCGCGCGCGGAGGCCGGTGTCAAGAACGGCAGCTACGACCTGCTGCCCTACACCTGGCGCACCGATGCGCGGCTCAAGGTGCTGTTGTTCAGCGCACCCTATGCGGTGGGCAATGTGCGCTTCATCAAGCGCCGGGGCGACCCGTTTGAATTCAAGGGACTGGACAGCCTCAATGGCAAGCGCGTGGGCACGGTGCGCGGCTACGGCTATGGCGATGAGTTTGCCAACGCGCCGGGCTTTACCCGGGAGCCCGGCAACGACCTGATGACCAATATAAAAAAGCTGCTGCGCGACCGGCTGGACCTGACGCTGGAAGACGAAATCGTGGCGCGCTCCATCATTCATGCAAAAGACCCGCAGGCGCTGGAACAAATCGAGTTCGTCAAAGCGCCGCTGTCGGTCAACCCGCTGTACGTCACCGCCGGGCTACAAAACCCCAAGGCCCAGGAAATGATTGGGGCCTTCAACAAAGGGCTGGAGGCGATTCGCGCCAACGGCACGCTGGAGAAAATTTTCAAGCGCTACGGCATGGAGAAGGTCGGCCAGTAATCCAAATCGGCTACCCTCGCCCCTTCAAGGAGGAGCGATTGTGGGCCACACCAACACCATTCTCAAGACCTGCGCGGCGCTGCTGGCGACTGCGGCCATCCAGGCACACGCATTCCAGATCGTCAGCGTCTCCCCCCAGGGGGAAGTGGCGCGCGTGCGCCAGGTGCTGGCCAAGTTTGACGACAGTGCCGTCAACTTTGGCGACCCCAAGGCCGAGGCCCCGCTCTCCTTGAGCTGCAGCGACGCCCAGGTCACCCAGGGAAGCGGCCGCTGGGTCACCGACCGCAGCTGGGCCTTTGAGTTCGAGCGCGACCTGCCACCCGGCGTGCGCTGCAACCTGCAGGTGCGCGCCGGTTTCAAGTCGCCCAAGGGGGCTGAACTGGGCGGCCCCAGCAACTACCAGTTCCACACCGGCGGGCCGTTTGTGCAAAGCATCCAGCCCTATTCCGGCAGCCGGATCGACGAAGAACAGTTCTTCACCCTGCGGCTCAACGGAGCCGCCACCCTGGCCAGCGTGCAGGCCCATGTGTGGTGCGCCGTGGAGGGCCTGGGCGAGCGGGTGGCGGTGCGCCTGATCGAGGGCAAGGACCGCGCTGCCCTGCTCCAGTCCCAGGGGCTGGAGGCCGACGCTGCCGAGGAGCCACTGCGCATACACACCCTGGCCTGCAACCGGGCGCTGAGCCCTTCGGCCAAGGTGCAACTGGTGTTTGGCAAGGGCGTGTCCACCCCGGCCAGCGCCGGCAGCGCCGACGGCGTGCCCAATACCGTGGAAAAGCGCTTTGGCTACCAGGTGCGCGAACCCTTTGCGGCCAGCTTCAGCTGCGAGCGCGAGAACGCACAGAGCGGCTGCCTGCCCATTCGCCCCATGCGCCTGTCCTTCAACGCCCCGGTACCGGCCAAGCTGCTGGCCGACATACGCCTGAAGTCGGGCAAGGACACCTTCAAACCCGCTGCCGAGGGCGACGGCGATGCGGCCATGGACGACGAGCATGTGGTCAACAGCGTGAGTTTCAAAGGCACGTTCCCCGAGCAGACCGCATTCACCCTGGAGCTGCCCAAGGGCTTCAAGGACGCCTCCGGGCGCGGCCTGCGCAATGCGGACAGCTTCCCGCTGAAAGTGTCCACCGGCCCCATGCCGCCCCTGGCCAAGTTTGCCGCAGCGCCCTTTGGCGTGGTGGAGCGTTTTGCCGAACCCGATGGCGTGGCCCTGCTGCCCGTCACGCTGCGCAATGTGGAAACCGCGCTGGCGGGCAAGGTCAACGCCCTGCAGCCCAGCACCGATGCGGACATCATCGCCTGGTACCTGAAGGTGCAGCGCTACGACCAATTCTGGGTGCCGCGTGCCATGGCCGCGCGCGACAGCAAAGCCCCACTGTCCACCGCCCAGGAGGAATACGCCCGCGACCAGGTGCAGTCGCGCATGGTGTCGCTCTTGCAGGGCCACAGCGGGGTCAAGGCGCTGGACCTGCCCACACCCGCCCCAGGCGACCCCCGGCCCTTCGAAGTGGTGGGCATTCCGCTGGGTGCAGGCTTTCACGTGGTGGAAATCACCTCGCAGAAGCTGGGCAGCAGCCTGCTGGATGGGCGCCACGGCAAGGACCGCGCCATGGTCGTGCGCACGGCAGCCCTGGTCACCAACCTGGGCGTGCACTTCAAGCTGGGACGCGAGAACGCCGTGGCCTGGGTCACCACGCTGGACAAGGGTGCACCGGTGGCCAACGCCAGCGTGCGCGTGTCCGACTGCCGGGGCAAAGAGGTGGCCACTGCCACCACCAACGCCCTGGGGCTTGCCAGCCTGAACGGCATCTCGCCCCAGGCCCCCAGCTGCAGCGGCGATGGCACCTACACCCAGGCCTACTTTGTCAGCGCCCGTGCCATGCAGCCCGCTGGCGACGGCAAGGGCACGGTCAACGACATGGCCTTTACCTGGAGCGACTGGAACCGGGGCATTGAGCCCTGGCGCTTCAATGTGCCCACCAGCCAGGACGTGCGCCCTGACGAGCGGGCCCACACTGTCTTCGACCGCACGCTCTTGCGCGCCGGTGAGACGGTGTCCATGAAGCACATTGTGCGCAGCGAAACCAGCAAGGGCTTTGGCCTGGCAGCCAGCACGCCCGACACCTTGGTGGTCACGCATGTGGGCAGCGGCCAGCAGTACACCCAGGCCCTGGCCTGGCGCAAGACGGCCACCGGGGGCCAGAGTGCCGAGAGCACATTTTTCATTCCGCCCGCGGCCAAGCTGGGCGTCTACCAGGTGGAGTTGCGCGGGGACCGCGACAACCGCACCCACGCCACCGGGCAGTTCCGGGTGGAAGAGTTCCGCCTGCCGGTGCTGCAGGGCGACGTCGCGCCGGGCGACCAGAAGCCGCTGGTCAACGTGAAGAGCGTACCGGTGGACGTGCAGGTCCACTACGTGGCGGGCGGCGCTGCGGCCAACCTGCCGGTGCGGGTGTCGGCCCTGGTGCGTGCCAAATACCTGAATTACCCCGACTTCTCCGAATTCCACTTCCAGGCCCCGCGCGCACACCGTGACAACCGCAGCGCAGGCGAAGAAGACGCCGACACCGGTTCGGACGCCCGCGTCATTGCCGACAAGCTGCCCCTCACGCTGGACAAGAACGGCACCGGCAAAGT
>CAZDDK010000115.1:0-9961 GCA_964504185.1 uncultured Rhodoferax sp.
CGGCACCCACCTGGGCGCTGGCCACCATCACGTCGCGCTCGGCGCTGAAGATGTCCGGGCGCTGGGCAATGGTCTGGGCGGGCACACTAGCTATCGAAATAGAAGCGCCTTGCGCAGGTTTGACGCGGGCTAGAGCCAGTTTTTGTCTCAAATCCGGCTCGGGCAGCGCGGTCAGGGCAACCAGGGCCTTGACGGTGATGTCGCATTGCACCGCCTGCTGCGTGACGCGGCTGTTGCCATCGGCGGCACTGGCGCGGGCCATAGAGGCGACCGACGGAGCCACAAACCCGGCTTTGGCGGTCAGCTCGGTCAGCCGGGCGGTTTCCTGGCGCGAGGCGGCGTCCTTGCGCGCCAGGGCCAGTTGCTGGTTGCAGTGGTCCAGCCCGTAATACAGGTTCGCCACTTCGGCCGCTACGGACACGCGGGCGTCGTGCCACTGGGCCTGGCTGCCCTCCACATTGGCCTGGGCGGCACGGTTGACGGCGCGGTTGGCACCCACCAGGTCGATCTCCCAAGCCGCTTGCAGGCCGCTTTGGCGCATCTCGGTCACCGGAAAGTCGGGTTGGCTCACGCCCCGGCTGGCGGCCACTTGCACGCCCACGTTGGGTACCAAAGCTCCAAAGGCGGTGGCCTGCTGGGCGCGCGCGGTTTCCACCCGGGCCAGCGCGGCCGACACCGTGGGGCTGGCGGCCTGGGCGGCTGCTATCAGTTCCACCAGCCGCGCATCGCCCTGCTGTTGCCACCACTGCGTCATGGCTTGTTGGCTGCCCTGGTGGGGCAGGGGAGCGTTCCAGGTGGCGGGTGCGGCGGCGTCGACCTGGGTGGGCGGCATCCAGCTGGTGCAGGCGGACAGCACCAGGCTCAGTGCCAGGGGCGTCCATAGGCGGGTGTAGGGCGGTTTCATGGTTGGGCAGAGGCAGACAAGGATGGAGAAAGGGGGGTGCCGGTTTGGCGGCGCTGGGCTTCGGAGGCCACCATGGCCAGGGCAAATTCGGTGAGCCGTTCGCAGTAGGTGTCGATGGCGGCGGGGCTGTTGGCCAGTGCCGGGCGTACGGTGCGCATGATGTCGGCGCTGATGAACAGCTGGATGCCCAGCCCGGAAATGGAAAACACGAGGCGGTGCAGGTCATCATCATCTGTGCCCAGTTTCAGGTGGCGCTGCAGCACGGTGACCAGACCTTGGTGCATGGGGGCAATGAATTGGTCGATGTGTTCCTGCCACAGGCCCATGGGCTCCAGCATCTCGCGAAAGTGCAACTGCAGCATCTGCTGGGCCAGGTCGCCTTGCTTGAGGGGTTCGGTAAAACCCTTGAGAAACTCGAACAAAGCCGCGCGCAGGTTCAAATCAGGGTGGACAAACGCATCCAGCCCGGCCGGGCCGCAACCCATGGGGTCGTTGTACACCGCGCGGTACAGCCCGGCCTTGTCGCCGAAGTAGTAGGCGATGGAGGCCAGGTTCATCCCGGCCGCCTTGGCAATCTCGCGTGTGGAGGTCTTGGAAAACCCCTTGGCGGCAAACAGGGCCAGGGCGGCCAGCAGCAGGCGGTTGCGCGCTTCGACACCGTCGCTGCGCAAAAGCGCACCCTGGTGGGAGTGAGGACTGGGCTCGGCGGGGGACGGGGCGGTGTCAGACATGGGTGCGGATTCTAGCCAGTTAATAAATCAAACGTTTGATCTACTGGTTATAAAATCACTGAATCGTTGGGGTTTTGGGGTGTGCACCGGGTTTGTGTGCCGTCAGGATGCGCAACCATCTGCCAATGGTTGTGATATCTTTCAGCGTTCGCGTTGGACTGGTCATTGGTTGCACAGGTGCCACGGAACCCCCGATCGACCGTGTTGTCCATACGCAAAACTCCACCTCCCGCGCTATTGCCGCCGCAACGCATGTCCATGCCCGCATTGGCGAGTGTGGCCGTCTTGCACCTTGCCTTGTTGTGGTTGGTGTGGCAGACGACCCCCGTGGCACAGGTCACCCGGCGTGTGGTGTACCAGCTGCTTTCGCCCATCACCCCGGTCGCGGAGCCGGTCCCGGTTGCCGCCGAGCCGGTGGTGCCTCCCCCGCAACGTTCCACGCTCGTGGCACCCCTTGTGAAGCCAGCGGCAGACAGCGTGCCCCTAAGAACGGTGCGCGAGCGGCCGGCGGAAGTCGCACCCGTCGTACCCGCACCGCCACCGGCTGTGCCGCTGCCAGTTCCCGTGCCTGTTGCTGCCGCAGAACCGCCTCCGGTGGTTCGGCCGACTCCCGAGCCGACTCCCGAGCCGACTCCCGAGCCTGTTCCGGTAGCGGAACCTGTTCCTACACCTGTACCTGTACCTGTACCTGTACCTGTACCTGTACCTGTACCGGTGCCGGTGCCGGTGCCCGCGCTCACACCGGTTCCAGTGGTGACCGAAGCACCCGCGCCGATACGGGCCCAGGCCATTACTCCGGTTGCGCCAACTGGCACTGCGTTGCCGCCTGGGGGTAGCAGCGTTTCCACCACGCCAGTACCGATTGCCCCTGCGGGCGGCAACGCCGCAGTGGGTGCGGGCCAGACCTATCCCTACCTCATGAACCTCCAGCCCCGGCAAAAAAGTTTTGCCGAGCTGGCCAATGAGCAGCTCAATCCCGGTGGGCGTCGAGACAAGTTCGCCGACGCGATCGACGCTGCCGAAAAGCCTGATTGCCTGGCTGGCAACCAGGCCGGTGGCCTGCTGGCGGCTCCCCTGATCGCCTTCAAGGCGGCAACCGGCAAGTGCAAGTGACCCCAACCCAACCACATCTGCCCATGAACCCTACCGCATTGCTTACTTTTCCCGCTTGTACCGCGTCCCGTTGCAAAGTAGCCGCCTTGGCGGCCACCTTGGTGCTGGCCAGCGCATCGGCACAGCCCGTTTTTGCGCAGGTGGCCGACGTTGCCACCGGCTATGGCGTGCGCGCCGTTTGGGCGCAGGGTGATTGGGTGGCGCGCACCACGCTGGTCTTGCTGGTGGTGATGTCCCTGCTCAGTTGGTACCTCATCCTGGCGAAGTTTCTGGAGCAGCGTCGCCAGGTCAACCAGGCATTGGCGGCCCGTGCCACATTCGCCACTGTGGGGTCGGTTCAGGAGGGGGCCTCGGCACTGGAAAAAACCAGTGTTTTTCGATTTTTGGTGGACTCGGCGGTAGACGCCGTGCGCAGGCATGAAGAGCTGTGTGGGCAGGTTGATATTGGCACCTGGTTGACCCAGGACATTGTGCGCAATGTGGCCACGTTGCAGCTGCGCATGCAATCGGGCATGTCCGTGCTGGCCACCGTGGGTTCCACGGCACCCTTTGTCGGTCTGTTCGGAACCGTCTGGGGGATTTACCACGCACTGGTAACGATTGGCTCCACCGGACAGGCTTCGATAGAAAAGGTGGCCGGACCTGTGGGTGAGGCTCTGATCATGACTGCCCTGGGCCTGGCGGTGGCGGTGCCAGCGGTGTTGGGCTACAACTGGCTGATACGGCGCAATCGGTTGACCATGCACGGCATCAAAGGGTTTGGTTCCGATCTGCACACCCTGCTGCTCATTGAAGTGGAGCGCAACCGCCGTCTGGCCGATGCCGCCAGAGCAGAAAGCTGACTCTGCGCCATGGCCATTCACTTTGATGCAGTCGGCAATAGCCTGGAGGGGGGCGATCTTGACGAAGGCATGTTGTCCGACATCAACACCACGCCGCTGGTGGATGTGATGCTGGTTTTGCTGATCATATTTCTCATCACGATTCCGGTCGTCAATGCGGCGGTGGCGGTGAAACTGCCGCGCGAGAGCAACCAGTTGCGCCAGGCGCAGGCCGACACCGTCATCCTCTCAGTCGATGCCAGTGGTGCCAGCTATTGGTTTGACGCGCGATTGACCGATGGCCAGGCCCTGCGCCAACGTTTGGACCGCATCGCCCGCCAAAACCCGCAACCGGAGGTCCACATCCGGGCGGATGCGCGCACCGACTACGCCGCTGTGGCCCGGGTGGTCTTGGTGTGCCAGACAGCGGGCATTGCCCGCATAGGTTTTTTGACTGAACCGCCCTCGGCATCCCGGTAGCGCGCACCATGGCCATTGATTTTGTTGAGGACGAGGGGGAGCAGCAAGACGCCGAGCCCACCATGAACACCACACCGTTGATCGATGTGTTGCTGGTGCTGCTGGTGGTGCTGATGATCACCATGCCGATTCAAATGCACTCGGTGCACATGGACCTTCCAGGCAGGGCACCACCCCCCGAGGCTCCGGTTCCGCTGGTGGTGCGTCTGGAGATTTCCAGCACCAGCCAGGTGCATTGGAACGGCGAGCCGCTGCCCGATCGGGCGGCACTGGAGGAGCGCTTGCGGGAAGTCGCACAACTCGCACAGCAACCCGAAATTCACGTGCACGCCGATCCCAGGACAAAATACGACGCGGTGGCTGCAGTGCTGACGTCCGCGCAGCGCCAAGGGCTGCTCAAAGTGGGGGTCGTCGGGCTGGAGGGCTACTTGTAAATCTTCGCCAGAAGTTTGAGCAGGTTGTTGCGCTCATTGGGGGTTAGATGGGCGGTCACTTCCGCGTCCACTTCACTGGCGGTCTGCTCGGCCTGGAGCATCAACTTCTTGCCCTGGGTTGTGGCATGCAGGCCGTTGGCTCTGCCGTCGTGGGGGTGGGGCTTGCGGGTGATCAGGCCGCGCTTTTCCAGTGTCCGGACCATGCCCACCAAGTTGGGTGCCAGGATGCCCAGCGCATTGCACAGCTGGCGCGAGGTGATACCCGGATTGCGCGTGATCAGCGACAGCACGGAAAAGTCCACCGGACGCACGTCGTAGATCGCCATGCGCTCCAAAAAGGGTTCGATGAGCACCAGGGCGGCGCGGCGGGTGTTGTAGCCCAGGAGTGTTTCAAGAAAGCGGGTGTCTACCTGCTCGACAAAGGGTAAGTTCGAATGGGTGTTCATGGTGCGGCACGGGCACCGCCTGTCTTGCGGGCCGTTCCTAGGTACGTTTCAATCACCCGCGCATCGGTCGCCAATTGCGCGGCCGGTCCTTGTACCATGATTTCACCCATCTCCAGCACGTAGCCGAAGTCGGCAGTCTCCAGTGCCGCACGGGCGTTCTGCTCGACCAACAGTGTGGTAACGCCGGTCTTGCGCAGGGCATCGATGGTGCGAAAGATTTCCCTGACCACCAAGGGGGCCAAGCCCAGGCTGGGTTCGTCGAGCATCAGCAGTTTGGGTTCCGACATGAGTGCGCGGCCCAAGGCCAGCATCTGGCGCTCACCGCCCGAGAGTGTGCCTGCGTGCTGCATGCACCGCTCTGCCAGGCGCGGAAACAATTCGTAGACCTTGTCGATTTGCGTGCGCCAACGCGGGTTGCGCAGGCGAAGCTGGCGGTAGGCACCCAGTGTCAGGTTGTCCTGGACCGACATGCTGCCAAACAGCTCGCGCCGTTCCGGCACCAACGCTATACCCAACATCACGCGCTCCTCCAGCGGCAAGCGCCCAATGGACTCGCCCGCAAAACGGATGTCGCCGCTGCAGGGCAATACCCCCATCAAGGCACCAAGCAGGGTGGATTTGCCCGCGCCGTTGGGTCCGATGACGGTGATGATGCTGCCTTCGCTGGCGTGGAGGTGGATGCCGTGCAGCACTTCGGCTTTGCCGTAGCCGGCGTGCAAATCGCTGATGCTGAGAAGGGGGAGTGTCATGGGGACGGTGGCCTTCAGTGCTCGGTGCCCAGATAGGCCGCACGCACGGCCGGACTGGCCTGGATTTCTTCGGGCGTTCCCGCGACCAGGCGGGTGCCGAATTCCATGACCACGATGTGGTCACTGATGTCCATCACAAGGTCCATGTCGTGCTCGACCAGAAGAATGCCCAGG
The DNA here is from genome assembly GCA_964504185.1 of uncultured Rhodoferax sp. Classification (GTDB taxonomy): domain Bacteria; phylum Pseudomonadota; class Gammaproteobacteria; order Burkholderiales; family Burkholderiaceae_C; genus Allorhodoferax. Next base: position 5,853 of record CAZDDK010000115.1, read on the forward strand.
CCCTCGGCCTTGAGTTGGCGCAATACGTCGGCCAGCGCCCGCTTTTCCTGGTGGCGCAAACCGGCTGCGGGTTCATCCAGCAGCAGCAGCGTGGGGTCGTTGCACAGCGCGCGGGCAATTTCCAGCAGGCGCTGTGGCCCCATGGCCAGGTTGCCCGCCATGTCATGCAGGTGCTCGCCCATGCCTACCCGGCGCAACTGCACCTCGGCTTCATGCAGCAAGGCCTGTTCTTCCGCTCTGTCCAGACGCAGCATGGCCGAAACCACACCCCTGTGTCCGCGCAGATGGGCTCCCAGTGCCACGTTTTCCAGCACTGTCATGTCGGCAATCATCTTGACGTGCTGGAACGTGCGTGAAACGCCGCGTTGGGCAATGTCACGCGACGCCAGCGTGCTGATCGGCGTGTTTCCCAGCAAGACATCACCGCCACTGAGTGCCAATACGCCGGTAATCAGGTTGAAAGTGGTGGATTTGCCTGCCCCGTTCGGGCCAATCAGGCCCACGATCTGTCCCGCCCGCACGTCGAAGCTGATGTCATTGACCGCCAGCAGGCCACCGAATGTCTTGCGCAGCGCACGCACCTGCAACACCACTTCGCCGGGGGCGGGCTTGGTGCGCAGGGGCAGGGCGGTGGTTTTGGCCGAGTCGATCCGTCGCGGGGTCCTGGGCAATTTGCGGTCCACGAAAGACCAAATCCCTTCGGGCGCAAACTTCAAGGTCAGTACCAGCAGCACGCCGAAAACAATCGATTCGAAGCTTCCGCTGCTGCCCAGCAGGCGCGGGAGCAGAACCTGCAAATGATCGGCCATCAATTTGGTCAGGGTGGCACCGGCAATGGCACCCCACACGTGGCCCGCGCCACCCAGAACGGCCATGAAAAGGTATTCAATGCCCGCGTGAAGATTGAACGGCGAGGGATTTACCGCGCGTTGAAAATGGGCATACAGCCAGCCCGACACTGCGGCCAGCATGGCCGACAGGACAAAGATGCCAATCTTGTAGCGCAGCGTGTGCACGCCCATGGATTCGGCCATCTGCGAGCCGCTCTTGAGCGCGCGCATGGCGCGCCCGACGCGCGAGTCCAGCAAGCGCAACATGCCCAGCGAAGCCAGGATCACCATGCCCCAGGTCAGCATCAAAAAGGCTCTGCCCTGGCCAAGCTGCCATCCCCACAAGGACAGGCCGGGCACCTCCAGAATGCCGTCATATTTGCCCAGGGCGTCAAGGTTGCCCATCAGGTAGTACAGGGAAAGTCCCCAGGCCAGCGTGGCCAACGGCAGGTAGTGGCCCGACATGCGCAAGGTCAGCCAGCCCAGCAGGACCGCACATGCGGCGGTCAGCCCCACGCCAAGGAACAACGTCAGCCATGGCGACAAGCCCGCATGCACGGTGAACCAGGCCGAGGTGTAGGCACCAATGCCGACGAAGGCGGCCTGGCCAAATGAGGTCAACCCCCCGACGCCCGTGAGCAGGACCAGGCCCAACACCGCCAGGCTGGACAGGCCGATGTAGTTGAGCTGGGTAATCCAGAATTCCGGCACCGGAAGCAGGGCCAGCAAACCGATGGCCAGGCCCAACACCCACAGGCCGCGACGTTGCCAGTCCACGTTAGTGCTCCTCGTCCGTGTGGGTGCCCGTCAGCGAGCGCCACAGCAGCACCGGAAGAATCAGGGTGAAGACAATCACCTCCTTGAACGCACTGGCCCAAAATGAGCCAAAGGCTTCAATGACGCCCACCAGCAGGGCCCCCAACGCGGCTCCGGGGTAGCTGGCCAGGCCGCCGATGACTGCCGCCACAAAGCCCTTGAGGCCGATCAAAAAGCCCGAGTCGTAGAACACGGTGGTGGTGGGGCCAATCAGCAGTCCCGACAGGGCACCGATGAAGGCTGCCATGGACAACGTGAGCTGGCCTGCAGCCTGAGACGATATGCCCATCAGCCGCGCGCCCAACCGGTTGATGGCCGTGGCCCGCAGTGCCTTGCCGTACAGCGTGCGTTCGAAGAACAGCCACAGCAACACCATGAGTGCTGCGCAGACCAGTGCCACGATCAGCGCCTGGCCGCCCAGCGCCACCGCACCCAGCTGGAAGCGTTCATCCCAGAACGGTGGGTTGCGAAAGCCCTCGGCACCAAAGAACAAAAGCCCCAGACCGGTCATTGCAAAGTGCACCCCCACCGACACGATCAGCAATACCAGTGAGCTTGCGTCGGCCAAGGACTGGTAGGCCAGGCGATACACCAGCGGACCAAAGCAGGTGACGATGGCGACCGACAGGCCGGCCTGCACCAGCAGGGAAAACTGCAGGGGAGCCGCCCAGAGGGTGGCCAGGGAGACTGCCAGCGGTGGTGCCAGCACTTTGAGCCCCTCCCACGCTGCGCTGGGAAGCGATGGGTGGCGTTGCCAGCTTTGCAAACTCTGTGCCAGTGCCGCCAGCAGCGCCAAAAGCATCAACAGCCACACGGTGCCCGGTACCTGGCCGGTCTGGAGAATTGCCAGCGTCAGCGCCCCATAGGTCACAAACTCTCCCTGTGGAATGAGAATGACCCGGGTCACCGCAAACACCAGCACGGTGGCCAGACCCAGCAGCGCGTACACCGCGCCGTTGGTGAGGCCATCGAGCAGGAGGATGCTGGCAATGGAGAGGTCCATGGCTATTGCAGCTTCCAATCACCCTGGGTGATGCGCATGATGATGCCGGTGTCGTTGGTGTAGCCCGCGTGGTCGGTGGCGGTGTAGTTCACCGTGCCGTGAAACAGCGCAATCGGCCCTGCGCTTTCCAGCGCGGCCTTCAGCGCGCCGCGAAATTCCTTGCCGCCGGGTTGCGCGGATTTCAGGGCCACCGGGATGATTTTTTGCAGGACCACCGAGGCATCGTAGGCGTGGCCCGCGTGGGTGTTGCGGCTGTTGGGACCGTAGACCTTTTCCCAGGATTGCACGTGGGACAAGGCAACGGCCTTGCTGGGGTGGTTGGCAGCCAATTGTTCGGCGACCATGCCCGGGCCTGCCACCACGTAGCCGCCTTCGACGTCTTTGCCCCCCACGCGCATGAGGTCGCGTGCTGCGGCACCGTGTGTCTGGTAGATCTTGCCCTTGTAGCCGCGTTCCATCAGCGCCTTGTGCGGCATGGCCGCGCCACTGCCCGAGGCCACGATCAAGATGGCGTCGGGGTTGCCGGCCGTCACCTTGAGCGCCTGGGCCGTGACGCTGGTATCGGTGCGGGCAAAGCGCTCTTCCGATACAAATTTCAGATCCGAGCCGTTCATCTTGATCTTCATATCGCGCAGGAAGAGTTCGCCAAATGCGTCGGCGTACCCCAAAAAGCCGACTGTTTTGACACCGTTGCCTTTCATGTGCGCCACCAGCGCATGTGACATGACCAGCGTGGACTGCGGCAGGTTGTACGACCAGGGTGATTTGGCCGTGGAGACATCAATCGGGGCAAACGTGAGTTGAACCGTTCCACTCTCCGCCGCGACGGCGGCCACGGCGTTTGCCGTGGGGGTGGAGGACGAGCCCAGCAAGATATCCACTTTGTCCTCGCTGACCAAGCGCCGGGCATTCTTGGTGGCTTGCGATGGGTCGGTCGCGTCGTCCAGGACGATGACGTTGAGCTTTTGTCCGCCAATACTGGTCGGCCACTGTGCGATGGAGTTTTTGCTGGCCAGCCCCAGAGCGGACGTTGGCCCGGTCAGCGGCAAGCTGATGCCAATCGTGATGTCAGCCTGTGCCGCGTTGGCGAGCAGCAGGGCGATGGCGGTTGCAAGAAGGGTCCGGGTAGCTTTCATGGGTTGTCTCCTTTTGGGTTGTGGACAGGAAGCGAACGGGAACGGACGTGGATGCGGATTGGGGCTGTCTTTAGCGCGGAGCCATGCGCAGCGCACCGTCCAGGCGGATGACTTCGCCATTGAGGTGGGTGTTGCGCACGATGTGTACCGCCAGCTGCGCAAACTCTTCGGGCTTGCCCAGCCGTGGCGGAAACGGAATGCTGGCCGCCAGCGACTGCTGCACCGCTTCCGGCAGGGTCTGCATCAAGGGCGTGGCAAACAGGCCCGGTGCGATGGTGCAGACGCGGATGCCGTGCTGCGCCAGATCGCGCGCCATGGGCAGCG
>CAZDDK010000116.1:0-3346 GCA_964504185.1 uncultured Rhodoferax sp.
ACCACGGACGCCTCCGGCCTGGCCTCTACCCGCAACAAGGTTGCCAAGGTGCCTGCCGACCACGTCATCCTGCCAGAACTGATCTCCAAGGAACCACTTGGCCCGATGGTCCGACGTGGTGATGACGAATGGTTTGCCATCGTCAAGTGGGTGGTCTATGGGCTCATAGAAGCCGAGGAGTACGGTGTGACCCAGGCCAATGTGGATGCCATGAAGTCCAGCGCCGATCCGGTCGTTGGCCGCATCCTGGGCACCACCGAGGACACCGGCAAACTGTTGGGCCTGGACAAGGAATGGCTGGCACGCGCCATCAAGACCACCGGCAACTACGGAGAAATCTTTGAACGCAACGTGGGACCCCATTCCGCTCTGCAACTTCCGCGTGGCTTGAACAACCTGTGGAACAAGGGCGGCATCATGTACGCCTACCCGGTGCGCTGATCCGCACCACCCAGAGACCAGCCAAGGGCAGTCGGAGCCACGCTCCACTGCCCTTTTTTGCAAGACACTATGTCCACCCGCTCTCCACCCAAGAAGAAGCCTTTTTCCTGGCGCAGCCAGGCGTTTCGGGCCTTGGTCTACCAGGTGGTCGCTGTTGCCGCCATCGGGGTGGTGGTCTGGTTTCTTGCCCACAATACGGCCACGAACATGCGCGTTCGCGGTATCCAGAGCGGTTTTGATTTCCTGACCAGCGCGGCCGGCTTCGATATCGGCGAAAGCCTGTACCCCTTTGACTCCGGAGAGCCGTACTGGCGTGCCTTTCTGGTCGGCGTGACCAACACGCTGCGTGTCGCGGTGTTGGGCATCGTATTGACCACGCTGCTGGGCACGGTGATTGGCGTTGGCCGATTTTCACGCAATGTGCTGGTACGCGGGCTGTGCGCCACCTATGTCGAGGTGTTTCGCAACGTTCCGGTGTTGCTGCAACTGCTGATGTGGTATCTGGTATTCACCGAACTGCTGCCGGCCTCCACCGAGCCGCTGGTGTTGGGGCCGCTGTTTCTCAGCAAAGGGGGCTTGAATTTCCCCATTCCCATCTGGGCCACTGGCCATGTGTGGGCCAGCGCCGGTCTTTTGGCGGGCCTGCCGCTGGCTTGGCTGTACCGGCGGCGCGCGCTGCGGGTGTTTGAACGCACAGGCCGCGCAGGCAGTCGATTCTGGGTGCCGCTGGCCATTGTGATCGCCGCGAGCCTGGTGGGCTGGTGGGTCGGCGGTGCGCCGACGGGCTTTGACAAGCCCACTCAGGGGGAATTCGCCATCGAGAACGGTGGCGCACTGACCCCGGAATTCCTGTCCGTGCTGCTGGGCCTCACGGTTTACACCGCCGCCTTTGTTGCCGAGGTCGTACGCAGCGGCGTGCAATCGGTGCCGCGCGGCCAGGGCGAGGCGGCCAGCGCGCTGGGCCTGTCGCCCGCCCAGGAGATGCGCCTGGTCATGCTGCCCCAGGCCTTGCGCGTCATCATTCCACCCATGACCAACCAGTACCTGAACCTGACCAAAAATTCGTCGCTGGCCGTGGCCATTGGCTACCCTGATGTGGTGTCGATCGCCAACACTGCGATCAACCAGACCGGGCGTGCGGTGGAGTGCATCTCCGTCATCATGTTGGTCTACCTCAGCACTTCGCTGGCGACCTCGCTGCTGATGAACTGGTACAACGCCCGCGCGGCCATCCAGGAACGCTGAACATGTCCGCACGCAGCTTTCAACCCATAGCGCCGCGCCCAGCCCCGGTCAAAACCGAGGGACCGGTGCCGTGGATGCGCAGCAACTTGTTTGGCAACTGGCAGACAGCGCTGGGCACCGTGGTACTGGGCAGTCTGCTGCTGTGGATGCTGCCCCAGATGCTGGGCTGGGCCGTGCTGCGCGCGGTGTGGGTGCCGGATGTGGAGGCCTGCCGCGTGGACGGCGTCGGTGCCTGCTGGGGGGTGGTGGCGGAGAAGTACCGCCTCATCATCTTCGGTCGCTACCCCTTTGAGGAGCAATGGCGGCCACTGGCAGCCACTTTGCTGATGGTCGGTATTCTGGTGGCAAGCTGCGCGCGCGCTTTCTGGAAGCCCTGGCTTGCGTTGTTGTGGCTGACCGTTCTGGGGGGTTTCTTCACCATCCTGTTCGGAGGTGTGCTGGGCCTGAGCCGGGTCGAAACCGACCGTTGGGGCGGTCTGCCGCTGACCATTTTGCTGGCAGCGCTGTCCATCGCCATGGCTTTCCCCATTGCGCTGCTGGTGGCGCTGGGTCGGCGCTCCGACATGCCGGCCATTCGCAGTGTCTGCACCGTGTATGTGGAGCTGATCCGTGGCGTACCGCTGATTTCGGTGCTGTTCATGGCCAGCTTCATGTTCCCGCTGTTCATGCCGCAGGGCTTCACCATTGACGTGTTGATCCGTGTGCTGGTGGGCATCACGCTATTTGCCGCAGCCTACATGGCCGAGGTGATTCGCGGCGGGCTGCAGGCCATCCCCAAAGGCCAGGTAGAGGCCGCCGCCACGCTGGGCCTGTCGTACTGGCAGACGCAGCGCAAGATTGTGTTGCCGCAGGCCCTGGCCATGGTGGTGCCGGGCATCATGAACGGGTTCATCTCCACCTTCAAGGATACCTCGCTGGTGACCATCGTCAGCCTGTACGAGCTCACCGGTGCCATGGGCCTGGCGCTGAACTCGGATGCCGAGTGGCGGCCCTTCAAGATCGAAGGCTATCTCTTCATTGCCTCCATCTACTTTCTCTTCTGTTTCTCCATGTCACGCTACAGCCACTGGGTCGAAAAACAGGTCAACAAATCCAAACTCCGCTAGCCGCATGAGCCAACCCATCATCACTTTCGACAAGGTCAACAAATGGTATGGCAACAACTTCCACGTGTTGCGCGACATTGACCTGCAGGTTGCCAAAGGCGAGCGCATCGTCATCTGTGGGCCGTCCGGCTCCGGCAAGTCCACACTGATTCGCTGCATCAACCGCCTGGAGGAGCACCAGGAAGGTCGCCTCATCGTAGACGGCATCGAACTCAGCGACGACGTCAAGACCATCGACCAGGTGCGCAAGGAAGTGGGCATGGTATTCCAGCAGTTCAATCTGTTTCCTCACCTGACGGTGCTGGAGAACCTGACCCTGTCGCCGATGTGGGTCGGCAAAAGCCCGAAAAAGGAGGCCGAGGAAAAGGCCATGGAGCAGTTGCACCGGGTGCGCATCGCCGAGCAGGCCCGCAAATACCCCCTGCAACTCTCGGGTGGCCAACAGCAGCGCGTGGCCATTGCCCGTGCCCTGTGCCTCAAGCCCAAGATCATGCTGTTCGACGAACCCACCAGCGCGCTGGACCCGGAGATGATCAAGGAAGTGCTGGACGTGA